>CANJWO010000005.1 GCA_947478685.1 Chlamydiota bacterium
ACTTCCCTCTAACGATCAGAAACCGGATATAAACTTACTGGTATAGTAAACATTTTTTAACATAAAAGTGTTACCTATGTTGGTGAATCAAATGTAACCTATGTTACCGATCGGACCAGAGGCGCTACGCGCAAAGAATTTGTTATTTTCTCTTTGTGATCTTCTAAGCAACTCTTTTGTAAAATATATAAAGTCAGATCGTTAGATGTTTATGGTTTTTGATTCTTCTTCGTTCCTTTGCATCTTTGTGTCTTCGTGCCCGAATATTTTGCTTTACATAGAGAGTTTGCTCGTAACAAACTTATTTAGTAAAACAAAATATTCGGGCACGAAGACACAAAGAAAAAACAGGTTAGTTACTAGTGGATGACTTTGATCCACATTTGATGTTCCCATTTGTCGATCACTTTTTCTTCCTTGTCGACAAGGAGGGCTTGATAGGCGAAAAAGCCTTTTGTATCGTCAAATTTTTTATCAAGGAGGGGGAAGGAGATGACGCCAAGGCGATGTTCTAAGGGATAGGTTTTCTTTTCTTCTGTAAGATCTTTATAGACGACGGATAGAACGATCTGGTGATCTTGAGGCTGAAGGGAGAAGGGGAGGCTCCAGCTAACATAAAGCTTTTCTCCAACGGAAGGAGCTGCTTGATCTGGATCGGGGCTTCTTGCAAATGTGCTGGCTAAATTTGTCCGGTCGACATTCACTTTTGCTACTTGTACATAATGCCCGCAAGAGCTAAATAAGAGAATGCAAAGGAAAGAGTAACATGTTTTCATGAGCCACAGTTTACCATGAGTGAGAAAAAACTTCCATATATTATGCAGTGTCCTGCCGATTATGGCACCTCGTTTTGGCGACTGCTTTGGCCTCAGCTGATTATAAATATGAGAGGACTTGCAAGAGTCGGTCATTCACAAATGTTTATTCGTGATTTATTGCAATATAGGGCAGCAACCGCGATTCATATTCAAAGACAGACAAAGCTGAGTCAGTTGGATTTTTTTAAGAAAGTGCATGATATTAAAAAGAGGATGAGCTTTCGCCTTATCTATGATATTGATGATGTTATCTTTACTCAAGATATGCCCGACTATAATCTAGCTAAGAGGGAATTGTTAGATCAAGGAGTTTATGCTAAAGAGATTATGGAACTTTGTGATGAGATCACTGTAAGTACACCTTTTTTGAGAGATTACTATTTAAAAAATACCAATCAAAAAAATATCAGCGTCCTCCCTAATTGCCCCCCCCTTTTTTGGATAGGTGATCACTTTAATGAAGATCGTATTTTAAGAAACTACAGAACGCATATAGCAAAGCCCCGAATTTTATATGCAGGATCATCTTCCCATTTTCATCTCTTTCAAGAAGGGGGAGAAATTCCCGATGATTTTACCCATGTAAAAGAGGTGATCATGGCAAATGTGGATAAATTCAAATGGATATTTGTAGGGGCCTTTCCGACAGCGTTAATAAATCTGATAAAAGCGGGCATCGTAGAATATCATCCATGGATGAGGTTAGATGTTTATCCAAGTTTTTTAGCTAACCTTCAAGTGAATATGTGCATTGCCCCTTTGCAAGAAAACGATTTTAATCGTGCAAAAAGTGATTTAAAATTTCTAGAGGCTGCTGCACTAGGTCTTCCTATTGCATGTCAAGATATGTGTACATACTCAATTGCCCCCATCAAGTTCCGTACGGGAGAGGAGATGATAAAAAGAATTAATGAGACGCTTGAGAGTGAAGAGACTTTCCTAGCTGCATCTAGAAGGGCTCGAACTCTTTTAGAAGGAAGATGGCTTGAAAGAGAAGAAAATATAGGGAAATATTTAGATGTTTACTGCTATCCTTTAGGACATCCAATGAGAAAATATGTCTAAAGTAAAAAGTGTGCTAGGGATTGTTATTGAGGGGGAGAAGCTCCTTCTCATTAAGCGACGAGATGTCCCTGTTTGGGTTCTCCCTGGCGGGGGAATTGAGGAGGGAGAATCGGCTGAGCAAGCGATTGTGCGTGAGATGTGGGAAGAGACTGGGCTTGGGGTAGAAGTTACGCGGCGCGTTGGCACTTATACAGGCGGATTTTTTATTAAACCGGTCCACCTCTATGAATGTAAATTGATTAATGGAAGTCCACTATCTGGGGATGAAGTTGCTGACGTTAGGTATTTTCCACGAGACGATCTTCCAAGAGCGGTTCCGCCCCCTTTTGAAGAGTTTATAGATGATAGTTTCAAGAAAATCCCCCCATTCGAAAGGGAGATTACTTCTATTACTGTTGTAACAATCATTCTTACCCTCTTGAAACACCCAATTCTATTTATTCGATTTATACTAAGTCGATTAGGTCTTCATATCAACTCGCGATAACCAACAGGTAACTTGACGTAAATAAGTTGACTATTTAAAATCAGGCTATTATCAATAAAAACGGTTAATATTATGTTAAGTTGTGTACGTTCTTCAGCCAGTTTTATTGTTAAAGAATGGGAAAAAGATGGAAAGGCTACATTGATAGGTAGTGCAGCAGCAGCATATCTACTTAACGTAAACATGGTGATGGGACTAGCAAATGGGGTGGGCGGATATATTCTTGGCGAGGCAGTTTCGCGAATATATAGATCTTATTCTAAAAAGGATCTGTCGGAATACAAGGATATGTTTGGAAGTATGGATTCGGATCGTTGGATGAAAGATATACATTCTAGAGAGACTAAAGTATTCTGGCTACAAATGACTGTACGTTTGATTGTAGGCGCTTCATTAATGGGAGTTTTTGGCGCGGCTCTTACCGTTGCAACGTTTGCCTTAGCTCTGTTGATTCAGGGGATTGATGAGTATGCCATAAGACCTCTTACTACACGAATAATCGCTAAATTAGGGTGTTATAGCGAATTAAATTTGCATTGATAATTTTACTGCGTCTGTATTCCTTGGGTTCCATTCGCTTGCATCGCTCGTGTGAAAACACACGAGCCTGCTTCAGTGCCGGCAAATGCCTAATGAAACCCAAGGGCACATACTGTGTAAACTTATCAATGTAAATTTAATTCACTATAGTACATCTAATTTTTAAATCGTAAAATTAAGGATTGCTGGTACGAAAAAAAAGTCCTTATGGTAATTTTATCGACGCACGAAGTCGCGATCCTTTAGTTTATTCTACAGGTCCTAAAATGGAAATGTAGCCAAGGGTCGATTATGGCAACGGAAAATTGCAGTTTGCGAGTCCGAAGGATCGATGGAGGTGAGTCTGTATTTCCTACGCGAATCCCGAAGCAAAATGCGATTTGCCTAAGTTAGAATCGGGCTCGGGGGCGACTGGGTTCTCCCTAGACGCTATTTTTCAAGGATTTATCAGAGAATTTTGTTCAGTAAATCGAAATAAAACCCTTTACTGTCATTTTGTCAAATTACTGCAGGCTTCATGAGCACTTACTTTTTTTGATAGGGCTTCGTGGCAGGAGAGGATGAGCTCTTCGGTTTCGGTCCAGCTGAGACAGGGGTCGGTGATTGAGAGGGTTGGGGAGAGAGATGATCCGAGCTCAAAGGATTGGTTTCCTGCATCGAGAAAGCTTTCCATCATGATGCCGAGTAGTGGGGTGGAGTGCTTGCAGAATTGATCGACAACTTTTTTAAAGACCTCTTTTTGGAGGAGGTGATTTTTGCTGGAATTTCCGTGGGCGCAATCTACCATGATGGGATGATAGATTCCTGAAGCTTTTTGGAGCTTTTTTGCGTAATTAATGCTCTCCTTGTCGTAATTTGTTTCGAAATCTGAGCCTCTTAAAACAAGATGGCAAAATGAGTTGCCACTAGAAGATAGTGCTGTAAGGCTCCCTTTTTCGTTTATTCCTAAAAAGGTGTGGGATGTTTTTGCTGAGATGATGCTGTTTATGGGGAGGGAGAGATTTCCTTCTAAGGTGTTTTTGAACCCAACTGGAAAAGGGAGTGATGAAGCGAGTTCTCTATGAATTTGAGAAGTAGTGGTTCTGGCACCTATAAAACCCCAAGTGACAAGATCTTGATAGAAGGGAGCTGAAAGGGGATTTACAAACTCAGTTGACGTAGGCATTTCAAGCTTTGCAAGTTCTAGAAATAATTGTCTAACAAGGATAAGCCCTTTAGCTAGATCATCTGTCCCATTTAAAAAGGGATCGTAGAGGAAACCTTTCCAGCCGATAGTTGTTCTCGGTTTTTCTACATAGACACGCATGACAAGGAAAAGTGTCTCATCCACATAATTGCTCAGTTTCTTCAATTTTTCTGCATAACTGAGAGCACTTTCTATGTTATGGATTGAACAGGGACCAACAATGAGAGCAAGTTTAGAAGTTTTTTCAGCTACAATTTGCTTAGCAATATTTCTAGAGGAGGAAAGAAATTCTCTATCTCTTTCTAGGAGAGGAAACTTCTCTAAAAGTAGGTGAGGTGTTGGAAGTTCTAATTCTAGATTCATCTTACTACATTAATTTTTTTTACACTTTATCTCAAAAGCGATATATAGATAAAGTATGAGTGAAAAAAATCTTCCATATATAATTCAATATCCAGCTGATTATGGGGGCTGCGGATTTTGGCGGTTTCTTTGGCCTCAACTTGTTATGAATATGAAAGGGCTTGCAAGTGTATGTCATTCACAATTGTATATCAGGGACTTTTTGCATTATAAAAAGGCAACTGCTGTTCATATTCAAAGACAAACAAAACCGATGCAGTTGACATTTTTTCAAAAATTGTCCGATGTTAAAAAAAGGATGAATTTTCGACTTATCTATGAGAGTGATGACATTATCTTTCCTGAAGATATACCCCCATATAATCAAGCCAAAGAGAAATACTTAAGTCACACATCACATGCTAAAGAGATTATGGAGCTCTGTGATGAGGTCACAGTGAGTACGCCATTTTTAAGAGACTATTATTTAAATAAAACCAACCAAAAGAATATCACTGTGATTCCAAATTATCCCCCTCTATTTTGGATAGGGAGCCATTTTAGTGAAGAACTTATTTTAAGGAATTATAGAGCCCATAAATCAAGACCTCGAATTTTATACTCAGGTTCTGCCTCCCATTTTAATTTTTCTACAGATGATAAAGAGATCCCTGATGATTTTAGTCATGTAAAAGAGGTTATCCTGGCGAATGCGGATAAATTCAAGTGGGTTTTTGTCGGTGCGTTTCCAAAGTCGCTCATGCAATTTATAAAGGCTGGTCTTGTAGAATACCATCCTTGGCAAAATTTAGATAATTATCCACGCTTTCTTTCTAAGCTTCAGATAAATATGTGGATTGCACCTTTGCAAGAAAATGATTTTAATCGGGCAAAAAGTGATCTAAAATTCCTTGAAGCAACAGCATTCGGGCTTCCAGTTGCCTGTCAAGATCTCTGTACATATGCAGTAGCCCCCATTAAATTCAAAACGGGTGAGGAGATGATAAAGAGAATCAGAGAGACCCTAGAGACTGAAGAGACTTTCTTAAATGCATCTAGAAGAGCCAGAACACTTTTAGACGGAAGATGGCTTGAAAGAGATGAGAATATAGGAAAATATTTAGATGTTTATTGTCATCCTTACGGACATCCTATGAGAAAATACGTCTAACCTGTATAATAGTTGTCATGGAACAAGTTATATATTGGATGGATCGAATTAATGATTTGATATGGGGGCCTCCTCTCCTTATCTTAATTACCTTTGTAGGTCTCTATCTCACTTTTCGCTTAAGAGGCATTCAGTTTAGACGACTTTGGTATGCTCATAAACTTGCTTTTGTTAGACATGATAATAGCGCTGCAGGGGATATATCTCATTTTCAAGCACTTATGACTGCGTTGGCTGCAACTATAGGTATAGGAAGCATCACTGGAGTTGCGACGGCAATAGCTGTCGGAGGCCTTGGGGCCCTCTTTTGGATGTGGATTGCCGCCCTTTTGGGTATGGCTACTAAATATGGTGAAGCGATATTAGCCATTAAATATAGGGTGATTGATGAGCACGGAGAGATGTGCGGCGGGCCTATGTATTACCTTCATAAAGGGCTTAAAAGTAAGTTTTTAGCTATCACTTTTGCGATTTTAGCCGCAGTTACAGCTTTTGGTACCGGTAATATGGTCCAATCAAACTCTGTCGCAGAGGCGGTTAAGGCTTTAGTCCCTACAGTTAATCCTATTTGGATAGGAATTATTTTAATGGTGATTACGGGACTTCCCCTTTTTGGCGGAATCAAGAGTATCAGCAAGGTTGTCAGCGTCCTTGTCCCAACAATGGCAATTTTCTATCTAATTTCTTGCCTCATCGTAGTTGGAATCAACATTGAATATGTTCCCCATGCCTTCTATATGATTTTTAAAACAGCATTTACTGGTCAAGCTGCGGCTGGCGGTTTTTTAGGATCGACAATCATGCTCGCAATTCAATTTGGAGTCTCTCGAGGGATCTTTTCTAGTGAAGCGGGTCTTGGAACTTCATCTATTGCAGCCGCTGCTGCAAAAACAGACTCACCAGGAAGACAAGCTCTAGTCTCTATGTCGACAGTCTTTATCACAACGGGGATTGTTTGTACTCTGACAGGGCTTGTTATCGCTACCACGAATGTTCTCGGCCTATTTGGTCCTGATGGGACTTTGCTCACCGGTTCGGCTCTTGCTGTTAAGGCATTTGATTCCGTAATACCACACGGCGGTCTCCTCGTTACAATTGCTATCATCCCTTTTGCCTACTCAACCATCTTAGGCTGGGCATATTACGGAGAAAAATCGATGGAATATCTCCTAGGTGCTAGATCAACCATCTATTATAGAGTTTTTTACACTATCATGGTCTTCTTTGGAGCCATTCTTAACCTCAAAATCGTCTGGGGCTTTGCAAATATCATGAACGGCCTCATGGCCTTCCCCAACCTAATCGGCCTCTTCCTCCTTGCGGGCGTCATCTCTGCAGAAACCAAACTCTTTGAAAAACTCCTTGATGGTGAACAGGTAAAAGATACTCGCCTCTCTCTCATAAATTAAAAGAGGACGGTGTAGGAGAGGAGGACGGAGACAAAGTTTGCGCTGTTTCGTCCTGTGACTGTAAACCATACGCCGCCGATGAAACCGCCATTCTCATTGACGTTATATTCTATTGCGGGGGCTAAGGAGAATTGATCGCTTGAAGGGGAGCCATTTGATGCGGGAAGGCCACTATCCAGAAAGCCTGGAGTTCCTGAAAAAGTGGTTTTATTCGATGTAGTATAGACAAAATCTGTTGCAAAAACCCATTTCTGAGTAAGGCTGATTTCTAGTCCCAAATCTAAGGTCAATGTATTTCCAATTTTTATATCTCCTTTTGTATCATACCCTCCTCCAAAAGCGTTAAAGCTTTTTACTGAGACAGTATTATCAGGAATAATATAGTTTGTTGCAAGGCGTGTGGCTATGGGATGGAGTTTGAACCACCAAAAAACTTTACTTAGATTTAAACCAAGTATTGTTTGATATGCACCTTGTCCGGTAGCGTCAAGGCCCAGCTTGCTTGCATTTAGGTGTTGATATTTTCCTGTTGGGAAAAGAGTGCCTAGGACAAGGCGCATTTTTGGAATATAAGGGGTCTCTTTTAGAAGAGCAAATCCTAATTGGATAGGAAGGTCTGCAAATCCATCTCCAAATTTTCCAGTTTCCCAGCGAAAGAACCCTTGAGGGACGATTGTAAAATCCATCCAATTTGTTATCCCTGTCTGAAAGACGAGGAGAGGACTCATTATAAAAGTATTAGGAGTGTTGATCGACTTTCTATGATCATTAAATTGAGCATAGTTAGTCGTAAGATAAATATAAGGCTGTAAGTTGATTTTTCCCGGGGGTACACAGCTTGCGGAGCTGGCTATTAAAGGGCCTGTATACCAAGGATTAAACATTGCTTCTGCTGTTCTAAAATCCATTTCAGCTTGGTTAATTTCTTGCTGGATCTCTTCAGGGGACTTAAGAGGTTCTTCCGATTCTGCAGAAATAAGTGAAGCAATACTTAAGGAAAAGATGAGAAATGTTTTATTCATATTGTTTTTTTCAACCTTGGATGTATATAGATTATTATATAACATAAAAGGGGTTTTTTATGACAATACCTGGTGAGGCTCCAGAACAACCAACTTACCATAAGGACTTTCAAGAGAGTGTTAACCTCTTTGAAAAGAGTTTTAAAGGGGTTCAGACCTCTTCGTTTGATGCGCAACGAGCTCAGTATGTAACTGTTATGAATGAGTCCTTAAAAACTATGCAAGAATCTGCAAGTGGTCTTGTAAATGACAGGCTGATATCGCTTAAAAATGATCTTTCTAAAGATCTAAACAAGTATTTGGATGCCCCTACAACTGAGCATCAAGAAAAAGTCCAACAAGATCTAGATTCACTAAAGAGCGAATCAGAATAACTGTCTATATACGGTCAAGCTTGAGCTTGATTTCTGCTTCAGCCTGCTTTGTTTGTTCGAGGGACTCTTTTGTCTTTTCGACAAGCTCGGCTGGGGCTCTGGAGAGGAAGTCGGCATTTTGGAGTTTTTGCTCTAGTGACTGGAATTGCTTTGCAAGTTTGTCTAGTTCTTTTGAGAGTCTGATTTTCTCTTTTGCCTTAAGTTCAGCTGGTAGGGGGACAAAAATTTTGACTCCTCTTACGATGGCGGTTGCCCCGGCGGCTGACCCGAGATCGTGCATGTGGGAGGATTCGATATTTTGGATGCGGACAAGGGCGTGGAGGATTTGGCGGTGGTCGTAAATTAGTTTGAGGGTGGTATTATCATCACCAATAAGGTAGACGTCAATGAAGTTGCCGGGGGGAATTTGGAGCTCTGCCCTGATATTACGCAATGAGTAGACAACTTCACAAACAAGGCCAAATTCTTCTTCTACCGCTTTTGAAATATCAGAGGGGACTAGAACTTCTGGATAAGGAGCTACTATGCAGGCTTCTGATGTTAGTGCAGTCAAGGCATCAGCTAAATAAGGATCTATATTTTTTAATGGTACCGAGCCCGCAAAGCGTCCTTTAAGAAGGGAAAAAATCTCTTCTGTAATAAAGGGTACAATTGGGTGCATAAGTCGAATGGAGGCCATAAGAACAATAAGGAGAAGTTTCTGCTTATTGGTTCGGATTTCATTTGTCCCTGTTTTGCTAAATAAATAAGGTTTAGTTAATTCAAGGTAGTATGCACAAAACTCATCCCAGAAAAATTCATAGATTTGTTTGGAGGCTTCATTAAAGTTATAACTTTTAATCTTATGATTTACGTCTTGGATCGTTTGACCTAGCCTTGAAAGGATCCATTTGTCATCAAGTGTTAGGAGATCTGGCTTAAGGCTATTTTTAAGATCTTCGATGGTGAGTGGTGGTGCCCCTTTATCATTTTCTTCAAAATTTAGCGCAATAAATCTAGTGGCGTTCCAAAGCTTATTTGCAAAATTTTTGTACTCTTCAAAGCGTCTTCTATCAAGGTCGATCTGTCTTGCATGAGTTACACTTGAGATGAGGGCAAAACGCATTGCATCGGCACCATATTGGCTAATGATCTCAATTGGATCGATTACGTTCCCTTTTGATTTCGACATCTTCTCCCACTTGGAATAGACATCAGAGGGTTGTGATTCGCCAATTTCAAATGCAAGTCGTTCTTTTGGTGGAACATAGGCAATGTTTCCGTCGTTACCTACTCGCCAGTATGATTTTCCATAGATAAGGCCATGAATAAAAGTCTCCTCAAAAGGGACTTTTCCAGTTGCGTATTCTCCCATAAGGATCATTCGAGCAACCCAGAAAAATAGGATGTCGTGACCGGTAATCAGAGTAGATGTTGGATAGAATGTCTTAAAATCATCTGTATTATCAGGCCATCCGAGTGTTGTGAGAGGCCATAGAGCTGATGAAAACCAAGTATCTAAAACATCTTCTTCTTGAACCCAAAGCTCAGGATTTTTTAAAACTTCTTCAGGAAGTCCCTCTTCGATATGACAAATCATGATCTCAGGATTTTCTTTATTGTACCAAACAGGAATTTGGTGGCCCCACCAAAGCTGTCTTGAAATACACCAATCCCGTAAATTTTCGATCCAATGGAAGTAGGTCTTCTCCCAATCTTTTGGGACAATTTTAACTTTTTCTGTCCGCACTGCATCAAGTAGCTTCTCTTTAAATGGTCCCATCTTAATAAACCACTGTTTAGAGAGATAAGGTTGAATGATCGCTTTTGATCTGTAAGAAATGCCAACTCTCAAAGTGTGAGGCTCAATTTTTTCGATAAGATCAAGGGCGCTCATTTTAGCAATAATAGCATTTCTGGCTTCATCTATTGTTTGCCCATTGATTGTTCCATCAGGGGCCAATATGTTAATCATAGGAAGATTGTGTCTTATTCCAATTTCATAATCGTTAAAGTCATGAGCAGGAGTGATTTTAACAGCGCCCGAACCAAATGTTGGATCGACATAATGATCTGCAATAATAGGAATAAGTCTATCTGTAATTGGTAAGCGAATCTGTTTTCCGATAAGGTCTTTGTACCGTTCATCACTTGGCGATACGGCTACAGCTGTGTCTCCAAGCATTGTTTCGGGCCTGGTAGTTGCAATAGTAATAAATCTATTTTTCTCACCTTCAATGGGATACTTAAAATACCAGAGAGAAGAGTTTTTCTCTTCATGTTCAACTTCATCATCAGCAATGGCGGTTTGCAAAAGAGGGTCCCAGTTGACTAAATAATCGCCGCGATAGATCAGTTTGTCGTTAAACATTTTTTTGAACATTGTTTTGACTGCTTTTGTCGATACCTCGTCCATTGTGAATCGAAGCCTGGACCAATCAAGAGATGAGCCAAGTTTTTTTAGTTGGATTAGGATTTTATCTGCATATTCATCTTTCCAGAGCCAAACTTGATTAAGAAATTCCTCTCTTGTAAAGTCGGTCTTTCGTTTACCAGTAGTTGCATAGAGGTGCCTTTCTACAACGGTCTGAGTTGAAATCCCGGCATGATCGGTTCCTGGAATCCAAACTGTTTTATGCCCTTTCATCCGCATATAGCGGATAAGAATGTCCTGTATCGTATTTACTAAGGCGTGTCCCATATGAAGGACGCCTGTTACGTTTGGAGGGGGCAATATAATGCAAAAGGGGGCTTTTGTACTGTTTTTTTGAGGTTGAAAAAAGCCACTCTCTTCCCAGAAAAGATACCATTTCTCTTCTATAAGCGAGGGATCATAGGCTGTGGGGAGATCTTTAATATTCATGTGCCTCGATTTTAGAATAAACATTAGTTTTTTTCAATTTTCTTTCGAAATGAAGGACTTTTCCTTTTTTGCCAACGCAATGAAAGAAAAGGATTTGTTGTTTTAATAATTCGATCTGCTCCCAAGTAAATGATCTATTCTCCCATCGTTTGAAGTGAGCAGGGCTTGTTTTAAGATAGTGGCCCAAAAGTGAGTAGATAGGAGGGTAGGCATAATCGATCGTCCCTTCAAAGTGGTTCGTCGCTGCTTCATAACCGTTTGTTGCGGCTAATAAGCAACCGGTTAAGAAAAAAAAGGGAGAGTGAAATTTTTCTAGGCACTCTCTCGGATATTTATTTAATATTAGAGCTGCCGCTTCAAAATCCTTTATAAAAAGATTTCCCCACACTTTTAGGATATCAAATTGTTTTTCATGAGAGGGGAATAGATGGGTAACTCTCCCTAATATTTGGAGTAAATATTTTGCTTTTGAGCGCTCCACTAGGGAATAGAGATAAAAAAACATGTGTGCAGGTGAAAGTGCGAGTATCTCTTTTGGAGGAAAAACAAAAGATTCGTGGCCCAAAAATACAAGCGCATGGGTGATGTTTTCCTTCAAAAGCGGATTGGTCTCTTCCTTTAGGAATTCTTGAAGCGAGAGGTTTTTATTCAGCCAAAAAGCTAATTGAATAGCCATGTGCCTGTATAGCTCAGGTAAATTGTGTACCGATTTTGGTTCATGGATAAAAGGGAGGGTTTCAGCATGTCCTAATAAGGTGTGGATAAGAGAGTGAGTCTCCCTATTTGCTAGAAGGTGGGGGAGTCTGTTTAATGTGAGAAGGGCAAAATGATAGACGGCTAAGCGATCATTTTTAGCACTTTCATGAAGACGGAAATGAATTCGTTCTTCAAGTGGGTGAATGAGGGGGTGATTTTTGAATTTTCGAACACCCATTTCAAGGCATTTAAGTTCCTCTTCTAATTCCCCCATTTTTCGATAGACAAGCGATTTTCCAAGATGTTCTAAAGGTTCACTAGGAGTGTTATGTAAAAGCTCAAAAGTTGTTAGTGCTTCTTCAAATAAATTAGTTCTAATAGAGCTGCTCTTCTCAAATTTTGCCTTTTCTAAAAGTGTGATCCCTATCCGAAAGATAGCCTCACGTCCTTCGGTTCTGCCGGAGAAAGATTTCGAAATTTTTTCATATTCAACAAGAGCTTCGCTAAAGTTTTTGCTCGCTAAGAAGGCGTCAGGAATTGAGAGGCAATTGACCATCGCGTGGGGGCTGCCGATAAATATTTTAAAATCAGCAAGATTAAAGTCCATGTCTTGTACAAGAAGGCCCACATGCATACCGACGATGGGAAGGGAGTCTACATAGTTGATAACAATAGATTTATTTATGGAGAGTTTTACGTTTTGATCGATTTTCTCAATTTCGATAAATACTTCAGTCCCTGTTTCTATAAATTGATCAGGGATCTCTAGAATGACAACATGAGAGCGATAAAGCTTGATTCCAGGATTTTTTTCAGAGCCAATCCAGATACAATATCCATCCTCTAACCCCTCTCGCTCTTTTGGTTCAGGAATATTAAGTAGGAAGCCAATCCCTTCGGTCTCAATACTTGTAAAGGTCAATCTTGCCTCAAGCCGTTTATTTCCTGAAAAAGGGGTTTTTGAGATCATTAAAATGAACCATTGCATGATCTCAGTCGAACGGGTGATTGCAATTAATTTACTTAAAAGGACGTTCTCTTGAAGCTCCCAATCCTCTTTTCGGTTGATGTCTAGATTCTTAGAGAAAATCCAGTCGGGAAGGCCTGAATTATACCTCTCCACATCTCCAATCAACTCTTCAACATGAGAATACCGATTTGAAACCTCTTTGGCTAAACACTTTTTGGCAATATTAGAGAGTTGGTGAGGAATATCTCGGTAAGGGGCAACTTCTAAAGCGTCAATTAGAGTCTCAAATTTCTTTACCCGCCTATACTCTTTAATAGAGGGTCTATGGAAGGGCATTTTTAGCGTAAGTAGTTGATAAAGAATTACGCCGAGTGAATAAATATCCGTATGAATGTCAGCTGGTTTCCCTTCTACACGTTCAGGTGGCATGTAAGGGAGGGTTCCCATTACTTTTCCTGGATTTGTCAGCCCTTTTGGAATATCGAGATCAAAAGGGAGGGGTGTATCAATTTCATGAAATGAACCGGCTAAGCCCCAATCAACAATTAAAACCTGCCCAAAATTTCCAACTAAAATATTTTCAGGCTTTAAATCTCTGTGTAAAATCCCCTTTGAATGGCAATAAGCAATTGCATGGCAAACTTTTAAGAAAATATTCAAAAGCGCGTGCATGGAAACGCCAATAGGATGGGGAATGCCCCCGGTTTTCTCCTTATGAAGAGTCTCTCTCAAAATATTTTTTAACGTCGTCCCAACAACATGCGGCATCACATAATAAAGCTCAGCTTCAGATTGATGGATTGAATAGACGGGGACAATTGAGGGGTGGCATAAAGAGGCAGTAATCTTAGCCTCCCTTAAAAACCTCTTCCGAATCAGATCATGATGGGTCAAATCAGGCTTAATCCTCTTAATCGCAACAGTTCTATCGCAATCGGGATCCTTGGCTAGAAAAACCTCTCCCATCCCTCCAAGCCCAAGCCTCTCTACCACCTCATAAGGTCCAATAGTCTTTGGCAAGGGAACAGTAGCTGTCTCTTTCGATGAATTCGTCATAAAATTGTATTGAAAGAGTACCAGGTAGAAGATTTAAACTCTCTATTTTTTATGTTAGAATTTCATTAAAGCTATTGATTTTGCTATAGATAGACCGCTTGTTTTGATCGCTTTATTCAAGCAATTCATCTTTAATCACTTGTTAAGTAATTTAACTGGGGTTCTTATTATATAAGATCTATGAATTTATAAGCGGTGTTAATTATTAAAATATATATATAGCGTTTATAGTATTTAATTAATTGCTTGTAATTGTTTTTTGTGGTTTGCATGAACTATGGACCCATTAAAAACGCCTTCTAGACCTGCCTCATCTTGTTCAGACTATGATTTAACCTCTTTAGATTCAGTTCGTAGTGGATCTGGCAGTCCAGGCTCAATTGACTCTGTTTCATCTGTAGATGTTTCTACTGATAAAACTGGTTCAAGTCACAGAGTTTTGATTATTCAAAACTATGCTGGCACAGGTGGTACAGAGGGTGTTGCAGAACAAATTATTGAGAGTGGTAATAATACATATTCCTTTTGTGAGCTTGTTAGTTCAGTATTGCGTTTTACAGGAACGGAAGGAAAAGTTTTATTTACAAGATCTGCGGAGGTTTTTTCTAGCGATGGCGGGGTAATTAGAAAGGAAACAGAGATCACGCTTATGAAAAGCGATTCATTTCAAAAATCAGAAAAAGCTGGTATTGGTGATGGTGTTGTTCCGAAATTACGTGAGGTAGCGCTTAAAACGGGAGCAATTGGAGAACGTATAAAACAGAAAGTAAGGGAATCTGGAGGGAATTACTACAATTTAGAGCTTGCAGCAAGAACAGAAACAAGTCCGGGAGCTGCAGCAGTAGGTATCCTTGATGAAAGTTATGAGGTTCATGAGACAGCTAAAAGAGAGCTTAAAAAAATAATTTTACGTGAGAATCCTGATCTTATTTATGTTGCTCAAGACCACGCTACAAGAGCTGTTATCGAAGTAGCTGGAGAAATTGGTAAACCTGTTGTATATGGCATTCATAGGGAAGATTTATCAACCACATCTTCAGATAAAGCAAAAAATGCTTGTGTTACATACAATGCGGAGGCATCACGGGAAGGTCAAATTGAAAAGATTATTGGATGTTCTATTTCAGTTCTAGAAAATTTTAGGTCGGTCGGGGGGGAAGTTTCAGCAGATCGATTTCATATTGTTGAAAATGGGGTTGATTTTGATAAATTTCAGCGTCAAGAATCTTCCAGAATAAGATTTCGAGGTGATAACGGAATTTCAGGTGATGCAAAAGTGGTGACAATAGCTGGAAGATATTCCCCAGAAAAAGACTTTTTTACTTTTATTCGAGCGGCTATTCAAGCATTGAAAATAGATCCAACGCTACATTTTGTAATGTGTGGAAGTAATGTTACTAGGGAAAATTCAGAGCTTCAAAGATTTCTTGTGAGTGAATTAGAAAATGCTGGGCTTACAGAACTTTCTGATCAATTTCATTTACTAGGTTTTCAAGATATGCCTCGGGTATTTTCTGGATCAGATGTAGTAATGTCAACATCAGCGACAGAATCTTGGGGATTAACTCTTCTGGAAGGGGCTGCTGCTGGAAATATTATTGTTCATTCAGATGTTCCAGGTATGAATCACGCAATGAAAGATGTAAGTCGAGAATTTAGGATACATCGAGAGGAAGTTGTTGGAGAGACTTTTGGATCTATAAAATGCCCTAAATTGACTGATTCTTGTATAAGTGATTACGCAACAAAAATGTTACAGGCTGTTGAAGCAAGTAGTGATCCCTCAAGAATTAAAACATTTGTAGATAGAGCTAGAGAGTGTTCTATTGAAACGACCGTGGATTCGTATGAAAAAGTCTTTGATGAAGCTGTTACAAGTTTTACACGAGCTGCAGGTTCAGGTTAAATTTCTTTTAAATAATATTTGAGTTAAATTGGTGCTGGTGGTTTATCACGCAAGCTACTAAAATTTGATGAATATGAAGAGACGGATTGTTTTGACAGGTGATAGGCCGACTGGGCCGCTTCATTTGGGCCATTATGTGGGCTCATTGAAGAAGAGAGTTGAGCTCCAGGAAACCTGTGAAACTTATATCATGCTTGCTGATGCTCAGGCAATTACAGATAATTATGATGACATTAATAAGGTCAGAACGAACATACATGAAGTTGTCTGTGATTATTTAGCTGTTGGGATTGATCCGAAGAAGAGTCATATTTTTGTTCAGTCATGCGTGCATGAATTGCCTGAACTTGCCATGTTTTACATGAATCTTGTAACGATACAACATTTGGGTCACAATCCAACAGTGAAGGCAGAGTGCAAGATGCGTGGATTCAATGAAGGGGTTCCCGCAGGCTTCTATCTCTATCCAATTTTTCAAGTTGCAGACATTACAGCATTTAAGGCGGATCTTGTCCCGGTAGGTTTAGATCAAGCGCCGATGCTTGAGCTGACACGAGATATTGTTCGAAAGTTCAATAGCATATATAAAAAAGAGGTGCTTGTTAGTCCTGAGGCGATCTATCCTAATTTGAAAGGGGCGCTCCCTGGAATTGATGGGCAGAAGATGTCTAAATCACTCGGAAATGCAATCTCACTTTCAGATGAACCTGATGTTGTCCTTAAGAAAGTAAAGAAAATTCAAAGTGATCCAGGGCGCAAATCTGCTACAGACCCGGGCGATCCGGAGAAGGCGTTAGCTTTTTCCTATCTCGACATATTCGATCCTGAATTTCTCTTTGTCGAAGAACTTAAAGAGCGTTATAGAAGGGGCGCAGTTTCAGACAAAGAGGTTAAAGATCGCCTTATTGATGTGCTTGAAGCCTTTCTTAATCCTATCCGAAATAGGCGAAAAGAATTTCACTCTGACCCTGAAGGTGTCCTGGCAATCATCAAAGAGGGGACTCGTATAGCTAAGCAAAAAGCTGCGACGACACTTCTCGAAGTCCGTTCCGCTATGGGAATCAACTATGGTAATTTCTAGTAGACGATTTTGATGTTGCGGTTATTGAGTGAGGGAGCTTCTGATTCTTTGCTGAGATGGCACTTTTTTAGCTTGAGTAGTAGGATCAAACTAAGAAGGGGATTGCCTTTAACTTTTCTAAATATTTTTTTCATAAATCTAGTTTAGTTTATTGCGTTAATATTTATATCACTTTAATTACCAATCACATAGTTAAAATCTATTAGTTCGTTATAATAGTAGAAAAGGGCGAACTGGTTATGGATTTATTTGAGCTGGATTTATTCGTTGATGCGATCAGCAAGTATCTTAAGTTGAACCAGCCATTTACTATTTTGCAGGAGAAAAAAGGGTTAACTTGGGAACCTGCATATTCAGTTGAATCCAATAAAGATCTTGAATCGATTCAGATATTTTCTGACTACTTGATGGTTAATGTGGGCGTGCTCGATTTTAGAGCTCTGCCTGAAGAATATTTTTATAAAATCAGAGCTCTTGTAGATCTTTTAGATAGATTTATAAAGGATCGAAAAAAAAAACATAGTGGGCTCGGGGGTGAGCTTTTTGAAGAGGCTGAGCATAAAATTCTGGCACTCAGATTGGGAGGGAGGATTCACTATAAAGAGATTCGCTATATCGATAAGGAAATGTATAACTTTATAAAAATTAATGGATTAGATCGTAAATTTTTTGCCTTAGGAATCCAGCTTCATTCAATATTAGCATTACCATTTGAAATAGAGGCAAATAGATATCAGGAAATTTTATGGAATGAGCTCCAAAGGCTTAATTTAACAGATAGTAGTGGAAGACTTTACGGATATAGATTTTTTTATAATGAGCAATTGCTTATGGAGACCAATACTGATTTTCTATTGACGGAAGAGTTTTCCGTTCTCTATCGAGGAATTACATTTTATCATCCAAGAAAGGCTTTGCATATAGCTCCGCTTGATAAGCGAAGCTCCATAGAGTGGAAGCAGAAGAATTTATTAGAGGTTATTACCTTGAATAAGAGGGGAGCTCTATTTTTATTGCTCCGAAAAGAGGATGGAAATATCTATTGTATCGGAGTGAATCGAGGAAAGCTTTCAGCTCCAGTGGATAGCTATTTTGGTACTTATAGATGTCGATATAAGATGGGTATTACAAAAGAGGAATTCAACTCGATCTTTGATATATTTGAGAGAGAAAAATACTACAAAAAAAGTCTGAACGAAAAAGGGCTCTTAAGTGTCATTCAGAATACCTTAAACCTGCAGCCTTTGCCTGAGAAAATGTTAGTATCAAAGTATAGATTCTTAGCATATTTTATGCTGCCATACGGAATTATCAAGTTTTTTTGTAGGCGAAAAAAATATCCATGCTATGGATGGAAAGATGTCTTTATAAGACCTTATATAGTTTCAAGTATGAACAGAAAAAAGATAACTCGTTGGTTAGAGGAAGCTTCATTATCGAGAAGCGGGGAAGATAAGTGCTTTGAATAAGTTCGAGATTCTTTTACAAAAACTTTTACGGTTCATTGAAGGAAATAGGCCATTTAAGATTGTGATTTCAGGCCCTGACGATTTAGACTTCATCTTCGATAAAGGGGGGCTGGGAAAGGAGAACTGCCGCATCCTTTTTGAATATTTGTTAAAACATAAAGAAGAACTATTCTCTAAAAAAAACTCACTAAAAGAGTTTGATATGGTTAGAACCCTTTTGGATAACTGCTATTTATATAGAAAACGGGTAGATAAGCAGGGGGAATTTGAGAATATCGTCTTAAGTTTAAGGCTTGGGGGAAATATTCCTCCAGAATGGCTAAAAGAGAATCCTCTATTTAGAAAATTTATAAAAAACAATTATTTGCATCATAGATTATTTGTCCTTAGAATGGCGCTCCCCTTTGATATAAAGAGAGGTGCAGCCCTGCCCTTAAAAGATGGAGAAGAATCAACATGGATCTATTGGAGTGAGGTAACGGAAAAAGAATACAAATTTTATGCAGGTGAGAAACTCATTTTTGTGACAGATAATCAGTATCGATTGTCATCTAAGTATACCTGTCTCTATTTAGGGATTTGCAATTACGATGTTAGTATGGATCCTAAATGGGAGCCTTTCCAGGTAGCAGATCCTCTTGAATGGAATAATAAATATATTTTAGAAGTTTGGACTGTTTCGCTCCCAACCATAAAGCCCCCTATGTTTCAACGAACACACGCCTATGTAGTTTTAAAAGATGCTAAAGGAAATGTCCGCTCAGTTGGACAAGACGTTTTAGTGGATAGAGCTAATTACCGATTAACAGAAATCTTAAATCGGAAGCCTGGCTTTGGAAAAATCACAACACCAGATATTTATACATTTTATCCTAAAAACTCACGAAGATTTTGGAATGTCTCCTTTGAGATCACTAAAGAAGAGCACGATCGTATCGTAGATCTAGTCGAGAAAGATAAAGTCAATAAAGAGCATTCGATGTCTGTGCTAAAAGGGAATTGTGTCAGCTATGTCCTTAAAATTCTTAAAGTGGGTGTTGGAATTGAAATGGATGCATCGATGCATGGCCTTCATATCATGCTTAAAGCACTTCTCCCAAATTCCTGGTACCGAATGTTCTTTGATAGATTTCATGATTGGTACGGAAATCGGACAAGTCTAGTAAAAAAAGCCCTTTTTTTCCTCCCCATAATTTATATCCCATCCCTCCTCCTCGGCATCGCAGCCCTCTTCACAAGACAAAATAACTACCAAGAGATCCGAGACTTCTCATTCCTCGATCTAATCATCCGCCCTTGGAAGCTCTCCTGCGAGCACCCACTCGCCCTCCACCGCAAGCTCGATGCCATCCAAGACATCATCCCCAAGCTCCGCGACCTCTACTCAAAAAGCTAAGATGGTATTGATTTCACGTAACTTTCTATAAACATCTTCTTATCAACACGATAGATAGATATATATATAGTGTGTTAGATTTATATCAAGATACATTTCTTAATAATAAGAGATTGCATCTGATATTAATTATAAAAACAGGAGAAAAAATGAAAAATCAAACAACAACATTTATTAATAATTTATCAGCAAGTTTAGAGTTCAACTTCGACTCAGATGGCAGTTGTGTGACTAGTAGCAATATACAAGGAAACATTATGCAAGGGGTAAATGGGTATTTCATACCACCAGGTGGAAAAGGTTCTGCAACAATAGGTAATTGTGTTCGCGCGATTGCATTCCAATACGACGGATTATTAAATGTTGGCTTTTCGAATGGTGTGCTAGCATCAGAGCAGGGGATTAATGTTATTATTGATTCTAATGCCAATACCGTTACATTTAATTGGACAAGCTAAAAACGCCTAAGCCTACATCCGGGGGAGCTGTTATGGCTCCGTCGTTAATTTTATTTCCAACTTCAAAATATTTTAACCTTTGGCTGCGGACACCTCATCTATATCCTAGACCTACCCCCCAGACTTCGTTGGGGATTAGTAGGGGGTGAAGAGTTTGAGGCCGATGATGGAGATGATGAGAAGGAGGAGGAAGAATATGCGGGCAAGGTCGGCTGATTCGCCAAAAAAGGCTATTCCGATAAGGGCTGTGCCAAAGGCGCCGATGCCTGTCCAAACGGCATAGGCAGTGCCTAAAGGGATGCGATTTAGGCTGTGTGAAAGAGATGTGAAACTTAAGGCTGCGAAAGCGATAAAGCCGAGTGTTGGAATGAGGCGGGTGAAGCTTTCTGAGAACTTCAAACAGGTTGTAAAACCTATCTCAAATAGACCTGCAAGAATTAGATAGAACCAAGCCATTTAGTCTTCTTCGTCTTCGGTGATTTCGCAGCTTGTCGATTCTTCGTCTTCGGCCTCGGTGGTTAGAGCGGGATTAAGGAATTCTTGGATGAGTATGTAAATAGCGGCGATGATGAAGAGGACGGGGAGGACGACTTCCCAGGTGCTGCCAGCGCCTGCGACAAAAAAGGCGCCGCAGAATACTGCTAGGGAGAGGCAGGCATCATAGATATGGCCGAGGAGGTATTGTCTAAGAGCGAGGGGGATGCCAACTACAAGCATCATGCCGGGCCACCAGGTCTCTGTTAGTGAGACGATAGCAAGACCGATGAGAAATAGGGAAGTGGAGAGGGTTTTAGCCCTTCTTTGTGAGACTTTCGGGTGCAGCATTCTTTGAATTCTCCTTTATATCATTACTTTGGGCTTCATTAGTAAATAAGTTTTTAGGAAGGGTATTTAGTTTTACTAGGATAGACTCTGGGAAGAAGTGGGATAGAATTTGGGGGGCAGAGTCTCCAATTTTGGCCATTTGGTCCGCAGTAAATAGACAGACACCAACGCCATAACCTCTTCCATAGCCATTGAATTCAACATGATCACGAATGAGGTGAACTGTGAAATCACTGCTTAAGATTCGATTTAGGCCAATTTTTTGACGGAGTTCAAAAACAGTCCATTCGGCAAAAGTTTTCTCATCGGTAAAACGGATGGCGTACACTTTTTTAGAGGTGGGATCTTGAAACAGATCGATCGCCTTAATTTTTTCAAGTCCGGTAAGTTTTGCTAATTCGGCAACAGAGAGAACCGATTTCCATTTGCTCTCCTCTCTCATTTTTTGAGCATAGCCAACAAAGACCCCTTCAGGACCTGGTCCTTTTTTTCTAAAAATGCTCTCATAGCTTGCTGTTCTTCCACCGCTATGTTCTGTCCAAGAGGTGGCAAAAGGCTTATCATTATAAGCTAGAATAAGATGTTTTGTTGATAGTACCGAGCGCTCAATATTGGGATTACTTAAAACGGCAGCATGACTTTGGTAGTCTATATCTTTAGCATGGACATTCCAGTAGGTGTTTGGGGAATGTAAAATTGTATTATAGAGATTTGTCCGAGCGGCAATAGCTACTGAATCATATGTTGCTGCTTCATAGTTCGTGTTTCCTAGAAGAGAGGAGAGACTAGCCCTAAGTACATCTTCGACATCGACTTCATTGACAATCTGAATAGACGAATTGATGTCGTAGACTACAATTGATCCCTTGTATTGAATTCCATCGACGAGAATTGTAGTTTTGCTATTTTTAGGGGTAATTTTAATTTGATGAATTCCAGGATACCCCTCGCCCCATTTCAACCCGACGCTATTAGCCTGTAAATAATACCGCTTTCCGTGAAAACCAGAGCTTAAAACTTTTCCATTTTCAGGATTGTAAACTCTATAGCCACCTGCGACATCAATTAGGGCGCCATCTACATTTTCCCTGATCAAAACTTTGATAGTGACATTGCCTTCGTCATCTGTCGCTTCAGGAAGTGCTGAATCATCATGAGTCGCAAAGAGGGGGATAAAAAATGTGGCTAATATAAGTAATGCTTTCATGATTCTCCTAAGTGATCGTACGCAATCTTTGTAACCTCTCTTCCTCTCGAAGTTCTCCTTAAAAGGCCTTTCATAATAAGGTAAGGCTCATAGACTTCGATTAAAGTGGTCTCCTCTTCTCCAATACTTGCTGCTATCGATTTAATTCCAACCGGACCGCCCTCGTGGTGATCTATTATGACCCGAAGGATTTTTTTGTCCATTTCATCAAGTCCCATCTCATCAATCGCAATCATTGTACATGCCTGCCTGACGGTTTTTTCATCAATAACATTTTTATTATTCAACTGAGCATAATCTCTAACCCAACGGAGAATATTGTTAGCAACTCTTGGCGTTCCACGCGATCTTTTTGCAACCTCAAGAGCAGAGGGAGGGTTAATACTAACGCCCATCAATTTTGCCGACCTCGTTATGATTTTACTAAGGGAGTCAGTGTCGTAATATTCTAAGCGAAGGGCAAGGGGGAATCTTGAACGTAAAGGGGCACTTAAATTACCCGTTTTTGTAGTCGCACCAATCAAGGTGAATTTATTCAATGTGACAGAAATGCTCCGAGCGCTAGGTCCCGAATCAATCATTAAATCGAGGGTAAAATCTTCCATGGCCGAATAGAGGTACTCTTCAATATTTTTCTGTAATCTGTGGATCTCATCGATAAATAAGACGTCATTTTCTTGTAAATTGGTTAAGATACCGGCTAAATCGCCAGCCTTTTCAATAGCTGGGCCCGAAGAGGTCAAAAAATTTGCTCCCATCTCTCTTGCAACAATAGCAGCAAGTGTCGTCTTTCCAAGGCCAGGAGGTCCATGAAAAAGGACATGACCGAGAGCTTCGCCCCTTTCTTTTGCTGCCTGAATCATTACTTTTAATCTAGCAATAATAAGCTCGTTGCCAACAAATTCTGTAAGCTCTTTTGGCCTCAATTTTAGGTCGAAGCCCGTGTCAATAATAGCTACGTCAGAATTTTCCATAATCTTTTTAATCTAGCATAAAATCCATTTCAAAGGCTATTCTTTCATGAAAATGGAGTTACTATGGCCTTGCAGTCGGATAGATGGATTAAAGAGATGTCAGAAAAATATGAAATGATCGAACCGTTCGTCGATCATTTAGTGAGAGAAGAAAATGGGAAGAAAATCATTAGTTATGGCCTTTCTAGTTATGGTTACGACCTAAGAGTTGCCAATAAATTTAAAGTATTTACTAATGTATACAACGTTGTTGTTGATCCTAAAGGATTTACTGATAGTGAATTCATTAATATAGAGGCCGACACTTGCATTATCCCACCTAACTCATTTGCCCTCGCCGTAAGCGTCGAATACTTCCGAATCCCAAGAAGCGTCCTCACCCTCTGCGTCGGCAAATCGACCTACGCCAGATGCGGTATCATCGTCAATGTAACACCCTTCGAACCTGAATGGGAAGGCTTTGTCACCCTAGAAATTTCCAACACAACCCCGCTCCCAGCACGAATCTACGCCAATGAAGGGCTCGCTCAAGTCCTCTTCTTTAAAGGCGAAGAAGAGTGCATGACCTCTTACAAAGACCGAAAGGGCAAATACATGAACCAAGTCGGCATCACCGTCCCCCGCATGTAGACTTAAAAGACTAAGAGTTTGATTTGTCGGTAGTAGATTTTGTCGGGGAGAGCCATGCTTGCAACCTTTCCCCAATTAGGTTTGTCGAGATCGAGGATGTTGAGCCCTTTTAGGTGGTTGTATGTTCGGCGTACAGGTTCGTGGAGGGAAGTCTCTTCAAATGCAGTCTGCTCTTTGAGAGGAGAGAGTATTCTTCCGAGATCTCTTTGAAGTCTTTCCATCGCGATGAAATGCTCTTCAAAGCGATCTTTAGTCTCATCTTCTGTTATAGAAAATGCGAGCATCGCGTTTAGGTCGTCATACATCGACTCAAAATGAGTCATCAATTGAAAAATTAGAAACCTGATTTTGTTCTCCGGAGTATCTTTCTTTAAGAAGTGCTCTTTCATGTTTATATATTAACATGAAAGTCTCGTATTCATAACATGCTCTAATTAAACGCATCTTGTGGGTCAGGCACCCAAGATGTGTTTTTTTAAAAATAAGTTTTCACTTTAAAAAAGAGATTTGATAGGGTGCGAATTATTCTATTAATTTAAGAAAAATGGATCTCCTTATTAATGTTAATGCTTACTGAAAATTGCGAAGAAAGATTAAAGTTATATGAAGAATTTATCATGGGATTTAAACAGGCTCTTAGTTAGATAAGATTACAAAACAGATGTTGAAGGGAAATAGTTAAGTACCTTAAACTCGCCAAGTGAGGTTTGCTATGCAACCATTTATGAAGATGAAAAAAAAGATAGGAATGACTGAATCGACACGTCAAGTGCTTAACAAGGCAATCGATTTGCTTCATAGATTATCAAATAAGAAACTTTCTGAAGAGTCAGCAAGACGGGAATTATCTACAACTCTATCGACCCATTTTCTTTCAGAAGGGGGAGTGGAGGCGCACAAGAAAATTAAATTGCAGATGGTTTTAGAGGAGGCAAATGATGTCGTTACGCAGTTGGATAAAGGAAAAATTCCCCTTTATGAAGCAATCATGCTCGTCAATAGAATCGTCGTTGCCGGTGCAAGTGCACATACAGGTAAAGAACCACCTCCGATCCCCACAAGTAATATTGAGTCATTTCAGATTCATCCGAGAATTGCGCCGTATGAAGAAGACTTAGAATTTGTAAGCCAAGAATTTGATGTCTCAGGCGAACAGAGAGAGCGAAACTTACACATTAGAACCTCTGAAAAATTCCAAGAGAAATTAGCTGAGACCGCTCCAAGACAATCTGAAGAAGATGTAACACTTCTGATGAATCGGGTTTTAATGAATAAAAAACAACTTGAAGAGGCGATCTCCGATCTAAACGGAACTCTCCTCTCAGTTGGTTTTGAACTTCGGCCTATAGGAAAGTGAAAGCCCAGGTTTTACATAGAGTGGGTGAGCCCCTTGTTTTTGAAGAGAGGCCCCTTCCTGAACCTTCGGGCTTACAAGTTCGGATAAAAGTTGCAGCCTGCGGGCTCTGCCTTACTGATAAACATATTATTGATGGGGAGCTCCCTCCAAAAAAAAGCCCCCTGATTCCAGGACATCAGATCGTTGGGAGAATCGATAAACTTGGAAAAGATGTAACAAAATTTGCGATTGGCGATCTTGTTGGAGTTACATGGCTTCACAAGACTTGCGGCAAATGCTCTTATTGCGAGTCAGGGCAAGAGAACCTTTGTGAAAAGGCCCTGTTTACCGGATACGATGTAGATGGCGGCTTTGCCGAATATGTAACAGCCGAATCAGATTATCTAATTCCCCTACCTGAGGGGCACGATCTAGCTAGTTTGGCGCCACTCTTATGTGCAGGTCTGATCGGATATAGATCTTATAAATTGAGCGGCATCAAACCAAAGCAAAAATTGGGATTGATCGGATTTGGAGGATCGGCCCATCTTGTTATTCAGATAGCAAGATATTATCAATGTGACGTCTATGTATTTACAAGAACGGAAGAACATCAAAAATTGAGCCTAGAATTAGGGGCAAAATGGGCCGGCACATCAAACGATCACCCAAAAGAACTTCTCGATGCCGCAATACTTTTTGCTCCAAATGGAGAGCTTGTTAAGCAAGGACTAGACCTCTTAAAACGGGGCGGCAAATTAGTCATTAATGCAATACACATGTCCGATATCCCCAAAATGCCATACGATACAATTTACCATGAAAAAATTCTCCAAAGCGCCACAAACGTTACAAGAGAAGATGCTAAAGAATTCATTGAGCTTGCAATTTCAATACCGATCTATGTAAAGATGACCAAATGTCCTTTAAGTGATGCAAATAGAGCTATTAAAGATCTAAAAGAATCCAAGATTAATGGCTCCCTTGTCTTTATTCCTTGAAATATTTTTTCGATTAGGATTACTCTAAAAATCCTTTTTTAGTATATGTCGGTTATGCGGTCGTTTAGAATTTTTTCTTGGTGGTGGGTATTTACGTTTATGGCAACTTGCTTTGTTACGTATGCGCATGCTTCAAAAAAGAAGAGTGAAACGCACAGAGTGCTCGCGGAGAGGCTGCATGAGCTAGAGATTGCAAAAGATGTTGCAATCGCTGAAAAGGGTAGATTGGAGCTCGAAATTCATAGCCAGAGCGACCCGCTTTGGATACAACTTGCACTTATGAAGGGTCTCGGCCTTGTTCCTGAGGGGCAAAAGAAAGTGCTCTTCCAAGAAGACTGATGTATATCTTATTAATAACGGCTCTTGTTTTTTTATTGATGATTTCGGCTCTCTTGTCAGGGTCTGAAACGGCGTTATTCTCTCTATCGTCACTAAAAGTCCGCTTATTAAAGAAAGATCCAACTTGGAGAAAAAGACTAGTTGCAGAGCTTTTATCAAAACCTAAAGAGCTCTTAGTTACCATCTTGATCGTCAATGTTGCGATGAATATCCTCATTCAAAACGTAATCTCAAATGTCTTTGAGCCAAGTTCAAATTGGTTTATTACTGTTGGTATTCCACTATTATTGACCCTTTTTTTTGGAGAGGCGATTCCAAAATCGATAGCAATTTCGAGAAATTTAAAAGTGAGCGTTGCTACAGCACCTATCCTTTATACAATCCGGACAATTATCACCCCTATTCGGAAGCTATTAACAAAAGTTGCACTCAAGATCTCAAGGGTCGTCTTCTTTTTTTTAAGACCCGAAAGAGAGATCTCTTACGATGAATTAAAATATGCCCTCATTACTTCACAAGAGAGGGGAGTCATTAGCAGGGATGAGGCAAAGCTTATCCATGGAGCCTTAAAAATAGATGAAGCTCATGTTAAAGGGATTATGTCTGCAAGAAGCGAAATACTGATGTATGATATTTCAGATCCAATTGATAAACTTCTCTATACCTTTGTAGATGAAGAGTGCAGTCAAGTTCCTGTTGTTCAAGGGACTATTGATCAGGTAATTGGTATCATTACAAGCGCAAACTTTTTTGTTCATAGGAGCCATATTAAAACAGGGGATGATTTAAGACAGTTTCTAAAAGAGCCCCTTTTTATACCCGAAACAATTTCAGCTAGAAAACTCCTGATCAATTTTCATGCTGCAAAAGAGACAATTGCCCTTGTTGTCGATGAATATGGGCAGATTTCAGGACTTGTGACGAAAGAAGATGTTGTAGAACTAGTAATTGGTCAGATAGAAGATAAGAGAGATGAAGAGGTGCTATATACAAGACAAGGGGATGATGTCATTATTTGTAGTGGTAAGTTAGAACTAGCTTTTCTTGAAGAGCTTTTTGATACCTCGTTTGACCACGCAAAAAATGCAGTTACTATTGGTGGCTGGCTTACAGAGAAAGAGGGTGATATCCCGATCAGTGGAGCGAAAATTGTAACAAATGACTTTCTATTTCACATCCTCGCATCTTCAAAATCGCGCGTCGACAAAATCTATATTCGGAGATTGAAGCCCTAATATGGATTGGAGAGTGTTTTTAGTTTTGACGATTTTGTGCATCATCTTTCAAGGCTACTTTGCCATGATGGAAATGGCTATTGTCTCTTATAATAAGGTTAGATTGCAATATCACATCAGTGAAGGGGATAGAAAGGCTTTTTGGCTGAGTAGCCTTTTGAATAAACCGACCTATCTTTTCGGGACAACCTTAATAGGAGTTAATCTCTTTCTTCAGCTCGGATCGGAATGCTCAAGATCTCTTTATTCAAGTTTAGGATTCGATCCCGACTACGCTATTTTCACTCAAATTATTGTGGTTGTGCTGTTTGCAGAGCTCTCGCCCCTATTTGCCGCAAGACGCTTTCCAGAGCATGTAGTTAGGTTAGGAATAACCCCCATCTACTTTCTCTCTAAAGTTTTTATCCCATTCATTTGGTTCTTAGATGGAATCTGTAGAGTGATCGATTGGATTCTCCGATGCCCACCGCCCGCGCAAAACTATCTTACCCGTGAGGAACTTCAAAAAGCAATAGAAGGGAAGGATATCAGAGATTCAAATGCCGATCAGGAACATCTAGATTCACTCGTCCAGGCAATTTTTGTGATTAAAACAAAAACGGCCCCAGAGCTGATGCAGCCTCTTGATAAAGTCCCCCTAGCATCCTCAAATTCAACTGTTAAAGAGATTCAAGTCATCTTAAATAGCAAATATGTTCCCTACATTCCTCTCTATTATAAAAAGCCGCAAAACATCTTTGGCATTCTCTATACAAGAGATCTATTAAAACTAAACGATGATGATCCCATTCGAGACATCGCAAGATCTCCCTGGTTCATTACAGAAAAAAATTCCCTCTTCCAAATCCTCAAACAATTCCGCTGGAATAACCAACACATCGCAGTCGTCCTCGATGATAACGGTAATGCAAGTGGAATTCTCACCCTCGACTCCCTCATCGAAGAGATCTTTGAAATCGACACCGTAACCCCATACAGTCCAGGTCACGTTATCGTAGACAGATCTTTTCCCTCCCATACACCCGTCACCACCGTAAATCGCCACCTAGGCCTCACTCTCCCCGTCGAAGATGACGAAACCCTCGAAGAACTCATGACCATCTTCCTCGGCCACGAACCAAGCAAACTCGAAACCGTCCGCATCAAAAACTTCGAACTCACCCTCGAAAGCTCCCCCCTCCTCGCCGATAAGAGCATCAAGATACGCACCTTATGACAATCTAGCCCCTCTGTTATATTAATAATATAAATATAACAAATAGGGATAATATGTGTTTTGATGTTTCAGAGAGTAATACCTGTGTTCCTGTTGCAGCGGGATCTATTGATACTAGTTATTGCTTTTTGCAAGCTGCAAATAGATTATCTGCTGTGCTTGGTTATTTTAGAACCACTACTTCATCCTATCTTAATGTTAAAGTATTACAACAAGCTGTTTCATGCATGTATCACTTTTTTGATAATTTTTGTCCTTTTGGTCCAGACACTAATCCGAATGCTTTTGCATTAGTCAACGCCTTGACTGCAAATATTTCTACTTTGCCGGCAAGCTTGAATTGTAGCAACATTGCTGGTCTTGGGATAACCCAGACTAATGAGGTTATTGATTATATTAGACATACGAATGCTAGTGATATTACAAATTCAACTGTTGCGAATCTAGTAAATAATGTCATTCAGAATGGATTTCAGAATATGTGCGAGGGAGATTACATTTCACCTATAGTCAATGCACTTATAGATTATAACGGGGCATCAACACCAGCAGATTATACTTTTGCGCTTTCGGAAATTGCAGAGGCCATTCTATCTTTTAATTCATTTCAGAGTGGTAATATAGCGGGTAACCTGATGGATGGATATACATCGGCTCTCTACCTCTTTTTAAACACGCCCGTTGGAAAAATTGGAGCAGAGAATCCGTTCACTTTATTTCAGGCAGCTGATGCAGCTAATGGTCCAAGCTATAATCAATTAAATTTGGCTTTGGTTGAACTTGGGGAAAATAACCAAAAATGTCTAACTCCTCTAGTTACCACTAGTAACTCTGCTTGTGGTGGCTTTATGCAAACACTAGTTGGCTGTGCGCTTGCCGAGTTTAATTATAGAGATACTGATTGCGTTACTAATCCAAATGGCCTTGCATGTGGTTGCACAAATTCATCGTGTGGATTTAATACTACTTGTAATACAGGATGTAAGGATCCTGGCGCTCCCGCCCAGACCATAGGTACTTGTACGAGTGAATGTATTCCTGTGTCAAGTGGATGTAAGCTTTCGGGTCTTGGAGTATGTGCAACTTGTCCAGCACCAACTACAGGCCCTAATACTTGGTATGATCAAGCCAATGGATGGCAATCAGGTTCGGCTAGTAATTGTCAGGCATGCAATCCTTCTTCTAACACAACCTCAACCAAAAAGGGGGGAAAATAATGATTTTCAGCGACTTAAAATTTCTTCAATTAGTGAATGCAGCTAATGTAGCTGTCTATAGATGTGGACTAACTCCTACTAATGTACCTGTTGTTGCAAATAGCTTGCCCCCTTCGGAGCTCGATATTCAAACAGCTCTAATATGCATTAGCAAGCTATATACTTATATGCAACAAAATACGCCGGCAGCCTATGTTAGCTTTTCACAACCGCAGTATCAGAATTTGTGGACCTATTTAAATATGCCAGTAAATAGAAATGATCCGACTATTGTTCTTGGTCCGACTAATGCATCATCAATTGGAGACTTAGCTAACAATTATCTTACAAGACCTATAGAAACTGTTGGTTATTTTGCTCAGACTTCATGTGTCGATTTTGCATTACCTGCTGTCCCACAGGTTGCTTGCAGTAGTAATGTTAATCTACCTACATGTACCTTTGCTCAAGCCTTAGCTGGTAGCATTGGTACTAATGCCTTCGGTAATGCATATACGGATATGTGTAAGCCTAATATTCAGAGTACGATGGATACTCTTTATAATGCTCTAGTTGGATATAATGCTAGTAAGCCTTCAAAATTTTTTGCGGTCAACTTACCGGCTGTTGCTAACGCAATCATTGCATTTGTTGCCGCTGCAGCAGGAACTACGGATGGCTATTTGTCAGTTCTGAAAACTTATTTAACTACACCTGTAACAGCTGGAACTACAGGTTCTTTGCTCTCTTTAAGTCAATTAGCAGTAGCAGCCACACCCGATTTAACTGGGCTCACATTAGCATTATATGAACTTGGCGAACAAAATGGTGGTGGCGCTCTCAAAGGAATGATTACAATTTGTCTAGGGGATACTGTTGCTAAAAATTCAGATTATCCGGGCGAGTATGCTAACGCGCCAACGTATTGCCCACAAAAAAGCAGTTGCTGGTTTAATGATCTAGATCACAAATGGCACAATCAGTTCACTAACACAATATGTTAATAATGAAAACAATAATAGGAGAATAATTATGTTAAATGAAACACAAGGCTCTATTGATAATCAGTTGAAATTCATGCAACTTTGCAATGCAGCATGGGTAGCGACTTCATTAGCTTCTAATGGAACAACTTTAAGTATTCAAGTAGCTATGCAAACAATTAATGATTTAGCTGCACTTTTACCTACAGAACCGACTTCATTGAATCCGAATGCTTTAGCTGTATGGACTATTTTAAACGCACCATTTACTAATCAATATATTCCTATTCCAGGAACTGCTACCACACTTGCAACACTATGTGGCTATTTTAGCACCGATAATACCAATGCACTTTTGAGCGATACGGTTACTTATTTTAGCGAGACTAATTGTTGGGACTTTACAACTGTTACTAATTTTACAACATATTCGGGATCAGATTTAGTGACATTATTAGCCACTATTCCTTCTGCATATAAAGATTGGTGTAATTTAGCTATAGCTATAGCTATAGGATGGCCTAGTTTGTCAGTTACATCTGGCTCTAAGGCTCCCGATCTTTTTAATACAGTTAATGATTATTATATTAATAATGGGACCGGAAAAATTGGAACTCCACAAACTATTTGTGCTGCTATCACGCAATATAAAGCATTAGCTGCTTCCGCTTCAGATGGATATTTGAAAGTTCTTTATTATTACATAACTACTGCTATAGATTTAACTGATGGTTATAGGTGCTTTGATTGTGGATCCGATGGATCAGCTGGGCTAACGAATGCGTTAGCAAATTCAACCTCAAATTTCGAAGGCCAAAATCTTGCAGCAAATTTTTTGCAGATTCTAAGTAAATGTATAAATGCTGAGTATACGAATGCAGGAATTAGTGCTTCAAACCCTACGGGTCCTGTTGGACAACAGTGCAGCGGTAATCCTAACGGCGGCCCATTAAACTGGTATCAGGCAACTTCTAATCCCCTTGCCGATACTTCTGTTCCTTGTAAAAATCCACCGAAGGGTATTGCTTGTCCAGGGGTTTCTGGTTGGCACCCATTCATTGTCATACCGTATGATAATTAATAATGAGGATCACATCTGTGTAGAGTAGTTGCAGGCGTATCGTAACATGTTGAATGTAAGATGAAAATGAAATAATGGCATTTGTTGTGTTATAATAAAAAAAATAGAAATGGTAAAAGGTATAATATGGAAAATAAAAATAATTTAGAAGCTTGCGAAAAACTTTGTAACGATCATAAGACTTGTTGTGCTCCAACACAAATGTGTTGTCCGACGACAAAGGGGACCTACAATTGTTGTCCACCAACGCAAGTCTGTATTGGCACTGTATGTGGCTGTCCAGGAGGTACATCACCCTGTTCAGATGGCGTAACTTGTTGTAATGATACTAATCAGAAATGCTGTCCCAATGATGATGGTACTTACTATTGTTGTTCAATCAACCAGCAATGTGGAGCTAATGGAGTATGTCAAGCATGTGGTTCAAGTGGTGTATTTTGTTCTTCAAATGGACCTAAACCGGTCTGTTTAAACGGTGTGTGCTACACTAAACAGCAATGCAATGACGACTATTCGCTTTGCTGCCCTGACGGTCAAACACCTGACTGTGCTGGTGCCTGCTGTGCTACAGGACTATGTTGTAATAATAAGACATGTAATTCGGGTAGTGGTAAAAGATGTTGTCCTGATGGCAGCTTAACTCCCACTGACTCATGTTGTGATGATCAAAGTTGCCCTCCTCCTAAAGTATGTTTCGGAGGTGGCATGGCTATCCTAGGTCAATGTATGTATAGTTGTAGCGGGACAAGCTGTTCGGAGCCATGTTGTTCTGATAAATGTTGCCCAGAAAATCAATCATGCTCAATAGATCCAAGTAATATAAATAGCCAGATATGCTGCCCTTCTGGTTCTGTAAATATGGGGGGGATCTGTTGCCCTGTTGGTTACCAAAATTCATCGGGGATCTGTTGTCCTTCTGGTTCTGTAAATATGGGGGGGATCTGTTGCCCTGTTGGTTACCAAAATTTAGAAGGAGTTTGCTGTCCTTCTGGTACTCTAAATATGGGGGGAATCTGTTGTCCTTCTGATCAAGTAAATTGTAGTGGTAAATGTGGTAGTGCATGTGGAAGTGGCTGTTGCCAAGAGAGTTTAGCATGTAAAGAGTGTTGGGTACAAGTTGGAACTGGAATGAAAGTAGTTTATCAATGTGGAGGTAGTTGCTAATCATGAGTGGCGAAGCTGCGTTTGTTTCGATGGCTATTTGAAATACAAGTAAAAAATATGGGGCTCGCGATTCTTCGCGGGCCCTCTTTTATTTATTTCCTTAAGCTCCTTTTTTTACCCGTGGAGGAGGATTGAATCAAAAAAATGCTTTTTTAAGAATTAATCGCGATATAAATTTTACGGAAGTATAATTATCAAGTAGTTATGAAATAATTGTATCTGTGCTATTTTAATAATAAAACATTAAACAGGTATTTTTATGGAAAATAAAGAAAATTTAACAACTTGCTCACCTCCTTGTTCACCAACACAAGTCTGTATTGGCACAATATGTGGCTGTCCAGGTGGTACATTTTTATGCCCAGATGGAGTAACTTGTGCTGCTTCAGGGAACTGTCCTAATACTTGCGTAGGGCAGCAAACTTGTTTAGATAATACATGCTGTCCTACCACTGAAACATGTTGTCCGAACGGTACAAGTACCGCCAATTGTTGTCCAGCAGGGCAAATCTGTATCGGTGGGGTATGTGGCTGTCCAGGTGGTGAACAGTTATGTCCCGATAATAAGACTTGTTGTCCTACGAATGAAACATGTTGTCTTACCTATGATGAGGGTACCGTTTGTTGTCCTAGTGGAAATGAATGTGTGAATAATGCATGTGCGACATGTGGTGGACAGAATTGTACTGGGGCTGAGCCCATTTGTTATAAAGGAGAATGTTATCCTGCGGGTCAGTGCTTTGCTGATAACACCATTTGCTGTGCTGCAGATCAAATATTTTGCAATGATACCTGTTGTACAGGTCAGTGTTTGAATAATAATACAACCTGCTGCCCGGCGGGCACATCCTATTGCCAAGGACAGTGTACTCCTACAGCACAGTGTTGTGGATTGAATGTATGTGCTACAGGTCAAATCTGTTGTGCTGGCGCATGTCACGATGCAACAACGGGTGTGTGTTGTGAAAACACATGGACTATAGGTGGTATAAGTTGTTGTGGAAGCGAAGGATGTTCTACATCAGGAGGATGTTGTGGTAGTTCATGTTGTCCATCAGGGAAATGTTGCAACAATGTTTGTTGCTCTTCCTCAGCTCATGTATGTAGTACAGATGAGAATGGGAATAATAATGTGTGTTGTACTCCAGGATGTGGCTCTTACGGTCCACAGTGCTGCTCAGATGCCAACCCATGTTATCAATGTACTAACGAGAGAGGAGGTCCTGCCGTATGTATTTGTGGTTCAAAGAACCCTAATGGCATGAAGTGCAAATCATGTATCGGTATTGATTGCTCCAATAGCTGCCTTTAGGAGATAGGGTCAGTAGGAGATAGGGTCAGAGCTGCAAAACTGTAAGATGAGAAATGTTGGTGATTACAATTAATTGAAAATAATTTAATCTTGAGGCCGTTTTAATAAAGAAAGTGTAAAAATGGCTAGAGTAAAAAGGTATCATTTCCCAGGATCATTTTATCATGTAATGGCGAGGGGAGTTAACGCGCACAATATTTTCTTTTCAGAGTGGGATCGATATAGGCTGTTATTTTTAATGCAGGAAGGGGTTGAGCGTTATGGGCATCAAATTCATGCATTTTGTTTTATGAATAATCATATTCACCTGCTTATTCAAGTAGGTGAAATCTCTTTGTCAAAAATCATGCAAAATTTAACTTCACGTTACGCCCAATCTGTTAATGCCAGGTATAGCAGGGTGGGTCATCTATTTCAGGGAAGATTTAAGGCTATTCTTATTGAGGAGGGGTTTTATTTTAAAAAATTACTCCGTTACATTCACATGAATCCTGTTAGAGCAAATATTATTAGCGACCCAGGAGACCATATTTGGTCAAGCCATGGCGCATACATGAATCGAAAAAAAATAGGGTGGTTAGTCACAGATTTTGGTCTTTCTCACTTCGGTAAAAAAAGAGATGAGTCTGTAAGAAATTATAGTGCATATGTGGCAACTCAGGAGTCGGCAGAAGAATTAAAGGAGCTTCGTGGGAGTTTTAAAGATGGACAATTTCTTGGGAGCAATGATTTTTTAGATTCGATAAAAAAGAGCGAGTTAGCTCAAATAAATATTAAATTACCTCTAAAAGTACTATTAAATGCTGTTTGTGAGACTCTTGAGATTCAGGAAGAATATGTGATCTCTTCGAGTCAATCAGCAAAGGCATCATTTGCTCGAGGTCTATTTTCTTGGATGGCAAGTAGAATACAAGATACTGTTATTAAAGAAATAGCATCTTTAATAAATCGAGATGCAAGTACGGTAAGCGGTTTGATTTCTAGATTTTATGATAAGAATAAAGATTTATCAACAGTTCAAGAACTTGAAAAAAAAATAAGAGAAAAAACAGATCATCTTACAGTTTTGCAGCTCTGACCCTCTAACTGACCCTCTAAACAAATGCTTGTTCTACGACTTGTAAGTATCCCAATTTTTGTGCAAATGGAGAATGTATTAGTGGGCCTAGTGTTTAATAATTGTTAGAGACATGCTGAAATAAGCTCGATGCTTCGTTCGATTTCTTCCTTGGTGGTGAGGCGGCTGAGGGAGAAGCGGAGGGAGGAGAGGGCGCGGTCTTTGGAGAGGCCCATGCCGAGAAGGACGTGGGAGGGTTCGAGGGTGCCGGAGGAGCAGGCGGAACCGAGGGAGGCGATGAGTCCCTTTTGGTCGAGGTTGATGAGGAGGGTTTCGGCGCAGGTGTTTTCGAAGTAGATGTTAGAAGTATTAGGAAGTCGCGTACCTTGGCCATTAATTTTGAAGTTTGGAAATTTGGTGAGGAGGAGGCTTTCGAAATGATCGCGAAGGGTTTCCATTTGGGTGAAGGTGGTTTCGTCTATGAGGGAGATCGCTTTTGCGAGTCCCAGTATGCCGCTTAGATTTTCAGTCCCCGCGCGCATGCCCCGTTCTTGGTGGCCCCCTTTAAAAAGTGGAGGGATTTTATATTCTTTGCGGATAATTGCGAGTCCGATCCCTTTTGGCCCATGACACTTATGTCCTGAAAATGAGATTGCTGAGATCCCTTTTGGTAGAGGTGAACATTTTACTTTTCCAAGGAGTCCGACGCCATCGATTACGAGGGGTGTGCTGTTCCTTTCACAAAGGGCGGCGATCTCATTTAGAGGGATCATTACCCCTGTCTCGGTATTTGCCCCGGAGAGCATGATGAAAGAGGGTCTAACTCGTGTGAGTAGATCTTCAATGTCAGCTAACTTAGGTGACCCCGTCTCATTAATATTGAGAAGGATGGGTCTGTATGGTTTAAGTGCTTCAAGAGCTGAGGCATGTTCAATGGCGGTCGAAATGATCGGGCCCGGCCTACGTTGATGAAAACCGTGAATGAGCATGTGATTGCTCTCTGTTCCACCAGAAGTAAAATAGACCTCTTCAGGGAGGAGCCCAAAATATTTTGCAATGGATCTTCTGCTTTGAATGATTTTTTCTCTCGCCTCTCTACCATAGGAAGTGACACTTGATGGATTTCTAGGAATGCCATCAAGATCATAGAGCATAGCTTCTACTACTTCAGGGAGAATTGAAGTGGTTGCGTTGTTATCGAGGTATATCGTTTTTGGGTACATCATGAATGCGCACTAAAAGGAGGGTTATGTTGTCATGCCCTCCGCTCTCTTTTGCCGTTTCAATAAGGTGGCTTGCCACTTGATTTAAATCGGTATAGTTTTTTAAGAGCGATTCAATAAGGCCATCAGAGACTAGATCGTGGAGGCCGTCTGAACATAGGAGATATACATCACCTATTTCTACTTTCTCCGACCGGATCTCTGGTGAAACAAAAATTGAAGTTCCTATTGCTTTAGCGAGGACTTTCCTGGGTAAGGATACACCATTTCGATTTTCTGTAGAAGAGTCGTTTTTAGCTATAACTGTGTGATCGCTTGTTAAGGCTTTTAAGGTCTGATTTCGGAATCTATAAATTCGACTATCACCGACGTGAGAATAGATAATAAATTCTTTAAAAAAGAGGATGCTGCAGAGAGTTGTTCCCATTCCGCACAGATTTGGATTAGAAGTTCCGAGGTGATGAACCCAGAGGTTTGTGTTCTCAATCACCGATTCTACGCGGGATTGGATCTCTTCTAATTCAAGAGAGCCTTTCGGATTTAGAAAGAGATTTTGGATACCAGAACACATATATTCGACCGCTCTTGAAGCGGCGATTTCTCCGGCATTATGTCCACCCATGCCATCTGCAAGGATAAAAAATTTTTCTTTAGGAAGTTCTCTAAAGACATCTTCATTGTTGTTTCGGATTAACCCAATATCGGATTTTCCAAAACTTTCGATGTTAAAATGATTCGTCAAATGCTAGTCCCAAATAATTTTTATACATGTGTAAAAATAATTCTAATAACACTAATAGAATTGAAAGTCACGTGTAAAAGAATAGAGGCAAATAGGGACCTCGTTTTTTCGTAGACAAAGCCTAGATAGCTACCAAAGGCAAAGAGGGTTAAAAGAAGGGGTATGTTTTCTATCGACTGGCTGGGGGAAAAGTGAAAGAGGGAAAAGATAAAAGAGCTTAGAAAAATTGCTGTAAAAGCTGTGAATTTTGTGCGGAGGTAAGAGAAGAGTATCCCTCTAAATAAAAATTCTTCAAATATGGGGGCTACGATTAAAATTGAAAAAAAGGCAACCACAGAGGTTGATGGATTACTTAAGGACTCTTTCAAAAACCGAACAGCTACCTGTTCTTTGCCTGTGGGAGCAACAAAAAGGGAGGTCAATATTTCTGCAAGGTAGGTGACAGATGCGACAACTGGCATTGCAATCACCCAGAAAATAATTCCCATTTCACCATCAGCTTTTAAAGAGAGGGCACCTGGAAAATTTCGATCTTTCCATACGGCAAGCATAGTCTTCCGATCAGAGCAATAGCTATAGAGAAAAAAGATGAGGGCAGTGAGGGAAAATGCAAGAATATGGCCGAGTATTAGTTTAGGGAAAAGAGGGAGGACAAGAAAGTAGACGCCAATAAAAATAAAAAAATAGATTAAGACATCCTGCAGCGAAATAAGAGGTCCCTTAAAATTTTTATAAGGGAGGCTATAATACCCTTTTGCATAGGAGGCCCATGAGATAATGAAGGCAAGGGCGAGGAAAAATGACATGCCGGCTAAACTATCCGTCATATTCTGGCCAACAAGATGTATTCTTGGATTTGCTTGGATAGCCTTTTCACCATATGAGAGTGAGCCATGCCAATAGGGGACATAAAAAAGGCGGTCTTGCTAATAGTATCTACACTATAGTCAATTTTAATCGAAATGTTGAAGGAATCTTGGATCAATTCTTGAAGGATCACTTTTGGAACAGGTGTCCGAATGTCGATCACATGAACTCTAAAGGCCATGTCAAGAGAGTAAGATTGGGGCGGAATTCGTGACGGTTTTGGAATGAGATTGTGTTCGACAAGTTCGATAAAAACGATAAATTCAGATGTAGAGGCATTTTCATAAAGCCACCGAATATCTTCTAAAAGGGGATTAATCTCTGAAAGATCGGTTAAGTGCTTTCCTAAAACTGAAAAATCCTTAGTCAGATAAAATTGTTTAGTCTCTAAAAACTTTTCCGAAATCACCTCTGTTAGCTCATCAGAAAGATTCCAAGGAAGTTTGCCTGCCTTACTTGTAATCACAGGAACAATAGCAACTCGCGGCTTTGCAGCCCCATTGTCATGATATCGAAATTGATTCGATCCAAAATGTCTCTCCGCACATGAACAAAAAACTAGAGCCAAAAGCATCACTTTCCACATAGTTCAACCATAACATAAATTAATGCCTGCAGGCAATTAGAAATGATCTTGGGGGGACAGTTAAGAGTTCGGTGGCGCTGATGTCTTTACTTGTTTGGAGGAGGATTTTCCAATGGGTGAGCCCGTAGGCAGGGAGGAAAAGGGGGGAATTTGAGGTGTTGAAGGCAATGAGGTAGGAGTTTTTGATGAGGAGGACAACGATGTGTTCCTTGATCATGACTAGATGGATATCGCTTTCGGTAAGATAGTGCTCTAGGTTATAGAGGGGGATCGATTTTCTTAAAAAGATAAGAGACCTGAGGAAGGGGAAAATCTCCGATGTTTTGTCCCAATTAAACCAGCTTGGCTCGTCTTGACAATAGGTATTATTGTTGCCAAGATTTGTATGGCCATATTCATCTCCCATCCGAATCATTGGGACGCCTATTGCGAGAAGGTTTGCAAAAAGGAGGTTTTTCATTTGTAATAGACGAATAGCTAGTATTTTAGGATCATTTGTAAGTCCTTCTACCCCATAATTAAAAGAGCTGTTATCACTGTCACCATCACGATTATGTTCGCCATTATTTTGATTGTGCTTTTGATTATAAGAGACAAGGTCGTTTAAGGAAAAACCGTCGTGACAGGTAACATAATTGATTGTCTTTGTAGGGGGAGAGCCTACAGGAAAAAGATATTTAGAACCTAGGAATGAATCTTTAAAAAACTGTTCTTGCATAGAGTCGCCTCGAATGAATCTGCGCATTGCAATTCTAAATGAACTATTCCAAGCAGAGCACTCTTTTATGGAGAATCCGTTCAACAGGTTAATACCGTAACAATCCCATGGTTCTAATATCAATTTGCAATCTGCGAGAATGGGGTCATTTTCCAAGAGCTCAAAAAATGGAGGGAGGGTTAAAGGGGTGCCATCAGGTCCTCTTGCAAAGCAGCCGCCAAGATCAAATCTAAAACCATCAATCTCACACTCCTTAGCAAAATAGTGGAGAGAAGACATAATAAGATGAGAGGTGGCCAAGCTATTGGCAGAAAGGGTGTTGCCACATCCACTAAAGTTTGTATGTGCTTTATCCTTAGTTAGGATAAAATAGGCTGCCTTATCAATTTTTTCTAAACCAGATAGTGGGCTTACATGGTTATAGACAACATCCAGAATGACTTCGATCCTGTTTTTGTGAAATTCCCGGACCATTGTTTTAAATTCATTCAAAGGGGCTAGCCGGTCATTTGAAGTAGCATACCGTTTTGTAGGGCAGAAAAAATTCATAGTCATATAACCCCAAAAGTCCCACAGTCTTTTTCCTGTTATCGGTTCCTTTCTAGGATTTTCTCGTTCATCAAATTCATGAATAGGTAATAGCTCTATTGCATTGATTCCTAATTCTTTGAGATATGGTATTTTCTCGATAAGGCCAAGATAGGTTCCTGGATGAGTTACATTGCTCGATTTATTTTTAGTAAAGCCTCGTACATGCATTTCGTATATAATAAGATGCTTCTTTGGAATATTTGGCTTTGGAGTATTTTCCCAGTCGAATTTATGATCAAAAGTCAGTTGACATTTAGGGCTATCTTGCCATACACCCCAAGTGTGAGGCGTTGTAAGCGCCTTAGCATAAGGATCGAGAACTAGATTGCCATCGACTTCGAAAAGATATAGTGTCGATAGCGGAATAGGGTCCATTTCTACCTGCCAAATACCTGGTATTGTTTGATGTAGAGACAAAATATCTTTCGGTAAGCTATTGTTTGGATCAAATAGATGGAGTTTGACAGTTTTAGCTACAATTGAGAAAATAGAGAAAATAAGTTTATTATCTCTTAATACTGCGCCAAAGGCGTGAAATGTAGGGATCTTAGCTGGCATACAATTGGAGTCTAATGAATAAAATGGAAAAAGCATAGAAAAAAATTGCATTTTTTGATATGAATTACGCAGTCTAAAATTAAGGAAACATCTAGTTTTATAGTCACAAGGTCTATAGAATTGGATAACAGAAAATTGCTCTCAAGGAGGACTAATGTCTCGCGAAAATGCTGAAGAAAATTTAAGAGAATTTGGTAAAGAGCTGAATTTAGAAGGTTTAACATTTGATGAGAACCATACGTGTATACTAGGTATTGATAATACCTTCTCTCTTCACTTAACCTTTGAACCTAATTCAGATAGACTTTACTTATATTCACCTATATTAGATGGTCTCCCAACGGACACCAAATCACGACTCCTTCTATATGAAACACTTCTAGAAGGTTCTATGCTAGGCGGCCAAATGGCTGGCGGCGGCGTAGGGGTAGCTACAAAAGAAGAATTGATACTGATGCATTGCGTCCTAGAAATGGCTAATGCAGATGCCTCAGCTCTTAGAAGATTTGCCCCAATCTTTGTCGAAGCCGTAGAAAAATGGCGCGAAATCGCTAGAAAAATCATCGAAGGCCGTTTTGACAAAGAACGCGACGCTCCTAAACTTCCTACACCTGGAATGCCAGGCGGCGGAAGACCCGGTGGCTCAGATTTCCAAAAACCACCTGGAACCGACTCATACATTAAGATCTAATTCTTAAAGCCTCCCTTCCCGGGAGGCTTTATAAGACAATCTATTATATTAGCTATTATAGGAGTTTTCTATAACATCGAGTATCAAATTAATTCTATCTTCACTCATTTCATAGTAACTAACAGCATTAGCAGGAGTTTCCGCTCCGGCCGATCCCCATATTCTGATAAGATCGTTTATGCAGCTGACTATAATGAATTTAAATGGTCCTCGAATAATTGGATCCGCAGGAAAATTAGTTATAAATCCGCTCAATATATTAGCTAGTTCTTGTCTGAATGTGCCAATTTGCGGTGAATTAATACTTAGCGCATCTCTATAAGAGATAAGCGCGTATTGAACTTGTTGTACTAAATAGATCTCTGTTTGTTTATTACTTGGTTGATTAGGTATTGTCATGATTTTCTCCATATTTTTTAATCTAATCTAATTATAAGCTATAAGCTATAAGCTATAAGCTATTGTATATCCGTAGCTTAGAATTCGTGGTCAAGCATGCAGTTATGAAGTTTAGAATGTGACTGAAACTACATAACTGCATGCCTGACCCCTCACATGCCTGACCCCTCACACTGACAAATAGTATTGCGGAGTTTAATCAAGCTTTTATGAATTTTAAGAATGGTTATGCATGTAAAGGAGTTATGTCTGCTGATGGAAAATCTGGGGATCCTTGCTCCATGCTTATGTTTAATGCAATAGATAAAGGAGCAGATGTAGCTAGAGGAAAGATGGATATGGCTTTGACAGATACGACTAATGTTTGCTATTCGACAGCTTACTGTTGGGCTCCAGTGAAGTAATTAAGAGGAGAACTTTGAGAAGAGGGATGTGAGCTGGTTGAGGTAGTAGGTGATGTCTGCGTCGCCGGCTGCGATCCCTTTGGTCACTTGCTTGATGCTGGTCATGACAGTTGAGTGGTCGCGGTGGAAGATGTCTCCGATTTTCATGTAGGGGAGCTTGAGCTCTTTGCGGAGGAGGTACATGGCGAGTTGGCGGGGGAGGGAGGTCTCTCTTGATTGTGATTTACTTAGGATGTCCTCTTTTTTGATGCCAAAGACTTCTGCGACGGATAAGAGAATTTTATCGGATGAGATGCTGTTTTTCTGATCTTGATCGATGAGGCGGAGGAGGATCGGTTCGACATGATGAAGTTCTATTAGGCCGGAGGTCTCTGAGTTGTTTGCTATATATTCAAGGGCTCGGCTGACCGATGCTGGTGTTGAGAAGTTCTTAATTAGATAGTCTACGATGCTTTTTTTGAGTTTGATATGATAGAACGAGGAGCGTTTTTGGATCAGTTCTAAAATCATGTCAGAATTGATCTCTTTTTCAAAAGGGAGGGTAAGTCCCCACTCAAAACGACTTATTAGCCTCTCTTCAATATATTCGAGGAGGCGGGGGTTTACGGATGAGCTTAAAATGATCTGTTTTCCCGCAGTATGCAATGTATTGAATGTGTGGAAGAGCTCTTCTTGGGTCGCATTTTTTCTTCCAAAGACCTCAACATCATCTATGATTAAGACATCTAATTTTCTGTAGGTCTGCCGAAATAGTTGCATTTGACCGTTACGTATTGCATGGACAACATGATCTGTGAACGTCTCTGCATTGACATAAAAGACTTCGAGCCCTTGGTTTCTTAAGAAGGCGGCAGCAGCCATTAGAAGGTGCGTTTTACCTATGCCGCTTGGGCCATATATATAAAGGGGGTTAAATTTTTCAGGAAAAAAAACTCCTGTTTTTCCTGTCTCTGGGTCAATTCCTAGGAGCTTAGAAAAAATATGAAAGGAGGCTCTGTTTGCTGGTGTAACGATATAATGCTCAAGTTTAGCGTGAGAGATTAGAGGATCAGACTCAAATCTTAAATCGAAAGAAAAAATTGGTTTCGGTTTTTCCTCCTCAATAGGCGGGAGAGCATCGAAAGTGGTGAGTGAGACTTTAATAATTTGACCGTTATTATCAAGAAGGTGCTTTTTTGCAAGCGGGGCAATGTGCTCAAAATACCAAGCTGCTAAAAATGAGTCCTTTGCCTCTAGATAGAGATTACAGGCATCAAATTTAGTAATTTTCAGGGGCCGAACCCATTTATCAATGGTTGACTTTCCAAATTTTCCATCTAAAAAACTTAGAAAGTCATCCCATGCCTTCATGAGCTTTTCAAAATTTTAGGATTTTTTTGAAACCTACGAATCATAAACCACTGTTGGAGCATTCCAAAAAGTGTCGAGAAGATCCAATAGATATTCAAACCGGAAGGCATGCTGTAGAACATAAATGTGAAAACAATAGTCATTACGTTTCCTGCAGTCTTCATTTGCTGTTGTTGCTCAGTCACAGGTCCTGTTTGTGATTGTTGCATAGCTCCAATTTTAGCCTGAGCATACATTAATGCGCCTAGGATAAATGGGAGAAGGTGAAAGCTTGTTCCAATGAAAACAATCGGGTAGCTCCAAGTGAAAAGGATGTCAGGAGCTGTTAAGTTGTCAATCCAACCAGGAATAAATGAGACGCCACGAAGTTCAAATGTCGATTTTAATAGATCAAACATTCCGATTAAAAAGGGAAACTGAATCAGCATAGGGAGACAGCCTGAAAATGGATTGACCCCTTCTGTTTTATAGAGCATTGCTGTCTCTGTCTGAAGTCTTTTCGGGTCAGACTTGAATTTCTCTTGGAGAGCAGCCTGTTTTGGGCCCAATTTTTGCATTCTTGAGGTCGATTTATATGCCCATGCATTTAGAGGATAGAGCATAAGGCGTAAGACAAGAGTAAGTAGGATGATCGAAAGGCCCCAAGAGTGAGTGATAAAGTAGAAAAAGCGCATTAGAATGAAGAGGAACTTCGAAAATGGTTCTGTAATAAAGGTAATCCAACCCTGCAGTATGACCACCTTAGCAAAGTGAGGATTTGTCCCAATTCCTGTATCTGAATTGGCTAAGGCTGTATCTACACTTGTCAAAATTGTTGAAGAATAAGGGCCTGCATAGGCTATGAATTTATGAGCTTCATTTGTAGGTTTATAAGGGAGAAGGAGCTGATATGAGGGGTAATCTTTTGCCGGATAAAGATCGTACTCTTTATCTATCAATGTAATTCTAGAAGGGGCAACTTCACCTGAGATATGCTCCACTTTTATGCCAGGTATATTGTTATCAATAGGATCAAGAATAATTCCAAAAAATCCGTTTGCATTTGATACCCATAAAGGCTCTAAAAGGCCAAAGGAGGTCTCCGTTTTCGGAAGCTTAATCTTTTCTATGCTCCCCTTTTCTTTAGTAGCAGTCGTGTAATATTGTAGAAGTGGAGAATAGCTTCCTGAGACAAGTTCAACTTCAAGGAGGCCTGATGTGAGCCATAAATTAGTTGCATCTCCATCAACTTTTACTTCAAGTTGGACAGAATAGGGAGTTTTTTTTGGGATTGTATAAGTTTTTGTAATTGTTCTGTTTCCGTCATTTCCAATAAATTCGATAAAGTCTGCGCCCATGTTGCTCATTCGATACATAACAGGTTTTTGGGCTGATGCATCAGAGACTAAATTTAATGCATAATAATTCGATAGATTGTTTTTTAAGCTGCGTCTAATTAGTGGCATATAACCACCAACCTTCGGTTCTTTTTTTACAACCGATCCATTCTCAAAAGAAGTGTAGGAATTGAGGGGGAATTTAGCATTGGGTGGAGATTGCGCCTCTATCGATTTATCAAATTGGATAGGGAGAACGAGGCTCTCTTGATTGCTTTTACTCGTAAATGGAAGGTTGATCTCAGCTAAAGCGCCCCCGTACCCCGAGAAAACAAGCTGTTGATAGTTGTTTTCTAAGACATAAAATGTTTCGGCAGAGGAGTATTCGTCAGAGATTAGAAGGGTTTTGACAGAGGTGCGAACTTCCTCTTGGATCGGCGCGGTAGTTGCTACTGATTGTTGTGGTGGTCCTGCCCGATCAAATAAATAATTGTTTATTACGAAAAAGGAGAGAGTTAGCGCACATACGAATAAAAACGACCGTTTTTCCATCTATAATCCCAATTTTTAAAAAAGGCGATTATACCTAATATTTATTAAGCTTGCAAATGGTTAATAAAGGATCTGAAGACTTCGGTTTGTCTGAGGTTCTCTAACCACTCATCTTCTAAAACTTCATCAAGAGGGGGGAGAGCATCAAACTGCTCAGCTCTTTCCAAATGATATATTGCACGCTCATAATGCATCATAAGAGAATAAAGACAGGCTAAATGGTAGAAGACCTCAGTGTTCCCAAGTTTTGCAGATTGAATCAGCTTGTACTCAGCCTCTTTCCATAGTTGTTCGCGATCTTCTGTGATAGGGGTGATTTGGGCGAGGTTAATCAATGTAAGGGCCCAATCCAATAAGAGAAGATCATTTTCTTCATTTTTTTGGTATGCGATTTTATAATGGGTAATCGCTCTATGATGTGCTTCACCCTCTTCGATTAGCTCTCCAAGGTGGGAATAGATAAGAGCAATTTTATAGTGGATCTCAGGAAATTCGGGATCAAGCATGATAACCCGTTTTAATATCTCAAGAGCCTTTATGTAGAGTTTCTCATCGTCGCATACATCACCTTTTAGATCGAGCGCCATTGCATATTCGTAGAGCCATTCAGGTCTAAGATAGACAGCGTTTTTCTGAAGATTAAAGGCTTCTTCAAAGTTAGCGAGAGCAAGTTCAAGTTGATTCTTATCTTGATGAGCCTCAGAAAGCTTTACAAGCGAGCAGGCATATTCAAAATAATAAGCACTTGATTGGTGCAGGTGTATAGCTTTTTGGTAGAATTTTCCAGATCTTTGATACAATGAAAAGTCACATTCGATATCCGCTATGATAGAATAGGTATGTCCAAGGTGGAACCAAAGTTTGTGGTTGATCCGACAAATTGATAACCCCTCTTGAAATTTTTCAATAGCTTGATAATAGTAGTCGACGTCATCATGATATTTTCCAAGAGCAAATAGGTTGAGGCCAAAAGCGTAATAGGTCTCTGTTGAGAGGCTGAATTTATCTTCTGCCTCCACAGCTTTATTATTGCCTTCGTATATCAAATCGAGTCTATCTGTTATTAGACCAAGATGGGAGAGCGCTTCTGACCAGATAATCAAAGTCTCTACATCTTTTCGGTTGCATGAATAGGCTTTATGGCACTTTTCAATACATGAGTGGAGACGTTTTACATCACCCAGTCTTTTTCCTGAATTCTTAAGAAGCTTAGCCCAATCTTTCCAAATAGGGACATTTTGAGGGTTGAGCTTCGCTGCGTTTGTGAAGCATTCGTTTCCCTGACAAAAGTGGTCTTCATCATAAGTGAGCTCATAAAGCTCTGCAAGAGCTATACCCATGTAGTGCCAACAGTCACAATTTGAAATTGATTTAGCAATTCCATTTTTGAAGCAATTGATCGCTTTTATATAAAGTCTAACATCATTAATTTGGGCGCCCAATTTTAAAGATAAGTTTCCGTAGTCTTGCCAAAATTTTATAGGCATATCTTCATTGTAAGCGAGAACTTGAGAATGGGCTTCTAAGGCTTTTGTTAAATCAAAAACTTCTTTTGAATGGGTGGCGATCTCATTCATGATTCCACCATATTGCCAGTAGAAACTAGCAAGAACATCGCTGCTATTACCATTAATAAGGTTAAGAGCCTTTTCATATTTTGTTTTGGCATCTAGATAGAAGTGGTATTCGCCAAATAAATTACCAAGCAAAGCTAAAGTCTTTCCCCAAGCTTGCCATGCAGCAAAGTAACCTGGATCTAGCTTTGTGGCTGTTTTAAAACTTTTGTTAGCAAGTAGTAGATATTTTTTTACTTTAACTTCGGTTCCATACTCTAAAAGGGCAATCCCTTGCTCATATAACATTATGGGATTTTCAGAATCAAATTTAGTCGCCAGTTCAAAAAGTGCAATCCCTTTAGCTTCACCTTGTAAAAGTCTTTTTTCACCCTGTCTTTGCAAGAACTCAGAATGGTTAAAATTGTCGATTTCAAATATAAAAGAACTAAGGCCAGAACCTGATTTAACCTGCTTATTGCAAGTGTCCTGAGTCTTAGATTTCTCTCTGCTCTTTATCTTGTTTATCGAATGTTTTTTTACCATATTAAAGGCTTTGCTTCCCTGTAAGAAAGTCGTGATTATATGAGAGCCCGAGTTTTTCCGCCATACGAGTATCTCTTTTAAATCGCCCCATCAAACAAATAGATTTTTACCCCCACTTTAGAGAGAATGTCTTAGACAATAAAATTTTTACTTAAAATTAATGTATATAGGGGAGAAAAAATGTTTGTTACTAAAAGAAAAGTCCGCCTAAGCGAGACCGATGTAACTGGTTTTATATACTTTACCAACTTGTTTAAGTTTGCAACTGAGGCTCTGGAAGAGTTTCTCGAGACAAAAGGGACAAATCTTTCTAAAATGATCCAAAATAGCGATTATTTACTTCCTATCGTCTCCGCAAAAAGCACCTATCTAGCCCCCATTTCCCTTAGCGACGAGATCACCCTAACGCTCACTGTTGTTAGAATGGGAACCTCTTCGATCGAGATCCATACTGATATAAGCAAAGGAGCCAGCCCCATAGGTAAGGTTGAGATCATTCATGTTGCTACGTCAAAGGTTACAATGAAAAAGATGCTGATTTCTCAAGAACTTAAATCATATTTTCTGTAGTAGAGGAGGACGCCGTGTTTGGATAGTATTCGCATGGAAGTCTCTTCTGATATAGCATATATAGTAGAGTCATTGCAGAAGAGCCATTGATTCTCTTCATTTAGGATGCAGGAGAAATAATGAGGTGAGGACCGATTTAAGTTGTGACATATGCCGGCTATCGGTGCGTATTGGGTTTCATGAAAGATGATTGGGGTAATGTCAATGTGATAGGGTGTTTCGAGGGGATGAATCCTTAGGCAAAGCATTTGGGGAGTGGGGCCTCTAAATGGTATTTGATCTAAAGAGGTGGTTAAACGCTCCTGTATATCCGTGTTTGCAGTGGCGATAAATGTATCAATGATTCCATCATTTAACAGAGTTAATGATGGGTGAAGTAGAGGGGCGCTTTGTGGAAGAATTAGCCTTTGAAATTCAGCGGGGTCGCCAAATCCTCCGAGTCTGACGGTTTCATCCGGAAAAAATAGCCTTAGAATGTTTACAATACCATCCGGACTTTTATAAGATTCAGCAACTGCTTGATTGCGATGCTCAAAAACTTTTCTTACCCAGATACGAAAGAGGTAGGGAGCCGAATTGGGATCGGAAGTTGGATTTGTTAAAATTGAGCTACGAAGTTCGGGAATCGATGCCCATACTTGCAGAATTGAAAGCATAAAACATTCATATCTAATTCTATCAAGTCCTAATATTTGGAGGTTGGTAGCAGTTAATTCAGGCACGTTTATACGCGGAGCTTTGGTGCAACGGGAGGGAGCGGAGCACAAAACACAAGTTGCCGCAAGTAAGCCTACAAACCCAAGTATCATGCCCAGACTTTCGCGCTCAAGGTTATTGTCATTTCCATGAATTATTTCTGCGCGATAGCGAAAAATAGAGATTCCGAAAATTGTCCCAAAAATTAAAAAAATAGCTAACGCAATAAACTTGACTCGATTTCTAATGCATAATGGTTGGATTTCTTCTCTACTGGATAGAGCTTTATAATTGGTTGGGGATATGCTTAATGGATTCATTTTATCCAGGTATGGTTAGTGGGGTTTAGGGTAATATCACTTTCGTGCGGAATTTTAAAGCGAGGGAGGATCTCTGAAAGAAATCCTGTGATGGTGGGAAGTTTGAGAGTGGTGGCAATAAAAGCGATCGGTCTTGCCCCAAATTCGAGATCGGGCCGAAAGTCTACTGTGGCCCTGGATATTAGAGGATGGGAGAGGAGAGCCTTTTCGATCTCTTCGGGATGAATGTTTTCGCCGCCGGAGATGAACATTCGATCCTTTCGCCCGATCAGCTCCAGACCGTTTGGGCCTATGTGCCCAAGATCTTTTGTAGGAAACCAATCATCAATTAAGGGTGAGGGGAGGTTGAGATAGCCTTGAAATAGAGTCTCTCCTTTCACATAAATTTCACCCTCCACAATTTTGAGTTCTCGATGAGGGAGAGGTTCGCCAAAACTGATCCCTGTTTTTGGATGAAACAGCTTTGTGCATATCTGTGAAGCCATTTCTGTCATCCCATAAGTAATGTAAATGGGAAAGCCACGATCATATGCCTCTTTACATAGATCGTAAGGAATTGGCGCCCCACCTAAAAGAATGGCTTTGAGATTTGGATAAATGGAGGGGGTTTTAAGAAATCGTTTTAGCTGAGTTGGGACAAATGAGATGTGGGTTACTTTTGATTCGTTCCCATCTCCCGGTAGTACAATTGTTCCTCCAGATAAAATGGAGCGATAGAGGACGGAGAGACCACTAATGTGATAGAGGGGGACTGAGAGAAGGTAATGGTCGCTTGAGCTTATAATAAGATCTGAGTGAGGGAACTGAGCACTATAGTAGAGGTTGTCCAAGGAGAGATGGGCCTGTTTAGATTTTCCACTAGAACCAGATGTTGCAATTAAGAGGCCCGATGGCGGAAGCTTTAGTGCTGGAAGGGAGAGCTCCCTTATTGAAACCGGGAAAAAGGGGAGGTTTTGTTCAATGCATGAGCGTATGTGATACACGACATCAATGGTTGGAGGCGCGTAAAAAATTAGATCACTTTCTGTAACTTGTTCCATGCGATGGGGAGATTGTGGTAGAGCTCTTTTTGGATGAGGGTTTCTTGGGGATTAAAGGGGATTAATTGTTCTGAAAAGATTGAGTGAGTATCAATGCCCATCGGTTCGCTTGAATTTATTGTGGCTCCTATTCTAGCAATGTGCATGAGGCCAATTCCTGTTTCATAAGTACTGCTAAAAACGCACTTCATACCTTTTGCTTCGGTCACAATGAACTTGCATCTGTTTAATCCGCCATGAAGAGTTGGCTTAATCACTAGATGGGTGAGTCCTCGAAGTTTCAATAGCCGCTCTAGTGGATGTTCACTTAAATATTCATCAATGGCGTAAGAAAAACCGGTCTGATCGTAAAATTTTTCTAAATCCTTGAAAATAGAGACTGGATCTTCGATATAGAGAAAATCAGAGGGCTCAAAGTGGGAGCAAAATTCAATTGTTTTGACAAGATCCCATTTTCTATTTAAATCAACTCTAAGTGGCTCAGTTGTCATTTTGCATAGATCAACAGCCTCGCTAACGCTTAAATCTTTAAGCTTCAGTTTGTTTGAGTATAGCTTAAAAGGCGTATCGTCTTTTATTGGAAAGAGGAGGCTAGATAGGGCCATCTCCATTCCAAACATGACTGATGGAGGAAAAAAGGCGGGACTAAAATCTTGAAGTAGAAATCTATCTCTTAACTGCACGGTAAAAGCCAAAGCTTCTTTAAGTGTCTCCGTGCTCCTTCCAGGAAGTGGAGCTATCTCTCCAATCCCTTCCTGCCCAAGCTCATTTATCAAACGGACAATAAGCCCCTCTCTTATAAATCCAAGCGACGTGGGCAGCTTATAAGAATAAATCTCAAATTCTTTTAATTTCATCGAAGACATCCTAGGTAAAAAAGGAATGTGTAGGCGGCGAGCAGGAGGGCAGTTTGAGGAAGGAGGGGGATGTAGTCGTGGGGAGTCTTTGCATTCCAAACTTTGTATGTAAGGATTATGCCGAAAATTGATAGGAGAGAGGTTAGACCTCTTGAAAGGAGTAAAGATAGAAAGAGCATTGCTGTATATTCCCATTTACCAAATTTTTCTCCAAATCTTACAATTAAGGTCTTCTTTGAGGCTCTTTGGTCGCTTGATCTGTCGCGCAGATTATTTATTGTTAATATGGCAGTGGATAGGGCTCCAGGTATAATTCCGGCAATTGCTGCTTCTAGAAGAAATTTTCCTGTGTGAAGATAGGTGGTCATAAAGGTTGCAACAGAGCCAAAAAAGAAGAAGACACACAAATCGCCAAGACCGATGTAGGCTAATGCAAATGGGCCCGCTGTATACCCGATTCCTAAAACGACGGCCAAGAGAAATAGGTAACTTACAACGGCGCCACCTTGGACAATTAGGTAGAGGCATGAGCATGTTGCTATCAAAAAAGAGATCGAGATGGCTCTTTTCATTGATTGATCGGAGACTATGCCTAATTGCATAACTCTTCTTGGACCAATGCGATCTACTGTATCGCTCCCTTTTTTTGTATCAAAGTAGTCGTTAGCAAGGTTTGTCCCCACCTGTAAAAAAACCCCTGTTAACAGCGCGCTTAAAAAAATAGGATAACTAAAGGATCCGTGACTATAGGCTATCATTGAGCCAATGATTACAGGTGATATGCTTGCAATTAAAGTCTTAGGTCTTGCTGATTCGATCCAAAGAGAAAGTTGTGCCATTTTAGCCCCGTTTTGGAAATTTAGAAAAATTAGGTTCCCGCTTTTCTAGGAAAGCATTCCTCCCTTCCTTTGCCTCTTCTGTCATATAATAGAGCATCGTAGCATTGCCAGAAAGTTCTTGGAGGCCAACTTCCCCGTCGCAATCGGCATGAAAGGCAGCTTTTAGACAGCGGAGCGCAAGAGGTGAGTGTTTAAGAATTTGATTGCACCAATCAATGGTTTTCTCCTCAAGTTCTGCAAGAGGGACAACAATATTGATCAGCCCCATTTCTAAAGCTTCTTTGCTTGAATATTTGTTGCAAAGAAACCAGATCTCTTTTGCTTTTTTTTGTCCTACAATTCGGGCTAAATAACTTGCTCCAAAACCACCATCAAATGAACCAACCTTGGGTCCGACTTGTCCAAAGATTGCATTATCAGCTGCAATGGTTAAGTCACATACAAGATGGAGGACATGACCGCCACCGATTGCATAGCCTGCGACCATAGCAATAACTGGTTTTGGAAGGCTTCTGATTTCGCGTTGAAGATCGAGTACATTTAAGAGCTCTGTTCCTTCTTCGTTTTGATAACCTGCATCACCTCTAATTCTTTGATCACCACCCGAACAAAAAGCTTTATCGCCAGCTCCTGTTAAAATAATTACACCAATCGAGGGATCTTTTCTAGCATCCTGAAAAGCCGATCGCATCTCCTCAACAGTTTGTGGACGGAATGCATTTCTTACTTCAGGTCGATTGATTGTAATTTTTGCAATGCCATAATTTTTGTGGTAGAGGATATCCTCAAAGCTACCTAATTGATTCCAAGTGATTTGAGATTCTTTTGTAAGCATTGATGCTCCGTTCTATGAGGTTAATACAAGCCGAAACATTTTGTATATGAACGGCGTGAGAGCTTTCTTCAATTAGATGAGCATTTGCATCCAATTTTAGGAGTCTCTCAAATGTCTCTTTATAAGCTTTGTCGCCGGCTCCGTAAAGAAATGTCGAAAAGGGACTTATTTCAGGAAGAGAATTCCAAAAATTTTGTTGTTTGGCAAGGCTAAATTTCCGAATGGCTTTAATAAGAAGATCAGGAGATTGTCTATATCGATAAGAAGGGACAGGTGCATTTTCGAAAAGAGGTTTTGCATACCAATTATCAATAAACGACTTAATCCCTGCTGCTTTTAAACGATCAATTATATTCTCTTCTTCGTAATGGCGGATCCGTTTCTCTTCAACAGTTGCAAGACCTAAGTGGGTGGAGAGTAAAATTGCTTTCCCAAAATACTTGGGATACGAGTGAATCAATTCTAGCGCAATCCTTCCCCCCATTGAATAACCGATGAGGTGAGATTTTAGAGGAATGAGAGGGAGTAGTTCTGAGAGTTCATACATTTGCGATTTGCCGTGACCCGGTAAATCTATTGCAATGCAATTATAGTCTCTTTCAAAATGTTTCAGATAGGGCTTCCAGTCGAGATGACAACCTAAGAAACCATGTAAAAACACAAGAGATTGCTTGGATGCCTGCCCTTTTTGAGAAAAAAAAAGAGGGCCTAATCTTTTAAGATGGTCGTGTATAGCTGTTTGTCCTTTTTGCCTTTTAACATCCGCTTTTTCACATACTGTTCGATTTGAGCGTGAAAAAGAAAATTTTCATCTGCATTTGTTTCAACTTCTATGATTTGGAGTGTGGGGTTTTCTAGTGCAATTGTGATAGTTGTCTGATAATCGGAAAGGGAAGTAGGTTTTGAATAAGGAATATCAAACGCTTTTGCAAACCCTTCCATTTTAATGGTATGTTTGGTCGCGACAAAAGAATCCATGAATTTGCGGTTTTCAGCAATAGGGAGAAAATGGAACATACCACCACCAGAATTATTCAATACGATAAAAATAATGGGTAAAGAGAGTTCTTTTGCTAAGGCTAGGCTGTTTATATCATGAAGGAATGCTAAGTCGCCAATGAAGGCAATTAATGGTTTTTTCGATCCCTCTGCAACGCCAATTGAAGAGGCAATGATGCCGTCAATCCCTGAAACGCCACGATTTCCAAAGACCATAGCAGAAGGCTCTTTCGGAAAGAAAAAAGTGTCGGCGTATCTGATAGCCAAGCTATTAGAAAAGAAAAATGAGAAGGTTTCAGTATCAGCTTTTAATAGAGAAAAAACAGTTTGCGGTTCTGAAAGATGAAGGGAATCTTCAAAAAACGTGAGTAAAACCTCTTCAATCTGAAGCGAGTACTCTCTCCAAAGGCTTAACCAGACACTTGGAGCTCTTGCTTTAAGAAAGAATCCAATATTTTGGCAGAATTGAATAGGATCACACTCAATGCGATCTGTTACCTGGTGATTTGAATCATGTCTATTCGAAAAGTTTGCTACATGGTAAAACTGTTTAGCCTCAAATGTTTTTAACCATTTCATCAAAGTTTTAGAGACAATGTGGCCGCCCAGGTATAAAACGGTGTCTGGAAGCATTTTTTCACTCGAATATGTCGCTTGAAGAAGGTGATTATAAAACGGAACCAAAGAGGAGTCTCGACCAAGTGAGCGGACACCAGAAAGGCAATCTGCAAAGATCGGCCATTGAAGCTTCATAGCAAGAGAGTAGATAGATTCAAGATTATGTGTGGGGGGGAGATTTCCTACAATAATAACCCCTTTTTCATATTTGGATAGATCGGAGGCAATTGACATAACATCTTCTTCGCGAAGAGTACGCTCTGTAAGGAAGTAATTTGTTTGAGGTAGGGGGCTAGAGTCCTCTTTAGAGATTCGACGTTTACCTGGTGTAAAAAGGGGCTCTCTCACCATTACATTAATTAAAACAGGGCCAGGAGGGCTGCTTCTTGCTCTATAGCAAGCTTGATTAATTGCTCTGCCCAGAAAATCTTCAGGAAGATGGGGATCAGAGCAAGGAATATCAATTTCAAAGCGGAGGTAATTTCCAAACATTTTTACTTGGTCGATGCTTTGATTGCCACCCGTATCGCGAAGTTCTGTTGGTCTATCTGCTACCAGAATAATTAAGGGGGTAAAACTCATAGACGCTTCAATGATAGCTGGATAGAAATTTGCAACTGCAGTCCCTGATGTGCAAATTAGACAGACCGGGTTTTGCGACGCTTTGGCTATACCAACACCAGCAAATGCTAGTCCTCGTTCATCAAAATGGACAATTGTCTTAGCTAAGGGATTCTCTGATGCTGCAAGAGTTAAAGGGGTCGATCTAGAACCGGGAGCAATTAAAAAATATCGAACAGAAGATTTTACTAATTCAGAAATGATCAATTTTGCATTCGATTCATTTAGAACATCAATGCCTATCATAGGTTGAATAATCCTTGTTTGTGACCCAGTTCTTCCCATTCTAGATAAGGACACGATTCGGGAATAATTCCGGCCCCTGTAAAAACATCCATCCTATTTCCATCAATTAGGCATGAGCGAATTCCCACATAAATTTGGCTCTCTTCTCTCGTAATAAGACCAAGAGTTCCCGCATACCACCCCCTGTCGAAGGGTTCAAATTCCCGAATAAAATTAAGTGCCAAATCTCTTGGACGCCCTCCAATTGCGGGTGTTGGATGGAGGAATCTAATAAGTTCAGCATCAGAAATAGCCTCTTTTAGCTCTAGAGAGAATCCAGAATAAAGGTGTGACACATTTCCCGCTTTTTTAATTAAAATATTTTGGTTAATGCTAAATGGGTTGCAAATTTTTTGCAATTGATCTGTTAACATTTCTTTAACAATGAGGAATTCCTTCCTATCTTTAGGGGAGTTTAAAAGCTCCGCTTCCTCACCGCTACGGCGAGTTCCCGCAAGAGCTTCCGTCTCAATTTTTAGCCCAATTCTTGAAAAAAGTTTTTCTGGAGTGGCCCCCACAAAAGCTAAATTAGGAGAGAAAATGAGTGCAAAAACAAAAGCATTTGGTGATTTCTCCCTTAGATAGTGAAATAAATCGATCGGTGAAACCGCTCTTTTAAATAGAAAGGAAGTTTTCCTTGCAAGAACAACCTTTTCCAATCCCGATTTTTTGAATTGCCTAATATTTCTCTCCCACTCCTCAAAAGAAGGTGAGAGCGAGGTCGAAATTAATTCAGGATAAGAAAAAATAGAGGTAGGTTTTGGAAGAGGGAGAATTTCTTCTGGTTGAAAATGAAAAGTAGTAGGCAACCCCGCCCAAAGATCGCTCTTTCTAGCCAAAGGGAAATCAGAGACCCAAAACGAAGGCTTCCCTGGATCGATCACCTTCGACCGTCCCACCCCCATCGACTTATTAAACAACACAATCGGATATTTCATAAAAATAAATAAAATTTTTTACCACAGAGAGCACAGAGGACACAGAGAAAAATAAAATTTTTTCTTTTTTAATCGTGACTAATTTTTTTTGCCGAGGTAGAGGGAGGCGATGCCGAAGGAGAGGGGGATTTGCTTTACGTTTGAGAAGCCGGCAGTTTTCATCATTTGAAGAAAGGCGTCGCCGGAAGGGAAAGATTCAATAGTCTCATTGAGATAAGAGTAGGCCTCTCTATTTTTCGAAATCCAGAAACCAATTTTTGGAAGAATGTGGCGCAAATAGAAAAGATAGGGAGCCCGAATGAATTTAGACTTAGGTATGGAAAACTCTAATACAAAACAGGATCCACCCGGTTTTAAAATCCGATACATTTCAGAGAGACACTTGAGTGGCTCTGTCACATTCCGGATACCAAAAGATATGGTTGCAAGATCGCAAAACTTGTCGGCTACAGGGACGCCTAAGGCATTTCCCACTTGAAGCAAAGTCTTTTTTCGAAGTCCTCTTTTTGCCAGTTTTTTTTGCCCCAAAAGGAGCATATTAGTCGAAAGATCAAAGCCATAAAACTTCCCTATAAAGGGGCTTTTTGAAAGGGCTAAAATTTGATCGGCCGTCCCAGTCGCTAAATCGCACAGCGTCTGATCAGGCAATAGTGGAATATGTCTCAGAAGAGTGTTCCGCCAGTGCTTATCAACCCCGAGCGAAATAATCCGATTCGCCAAATCATATACAGGCGAAATCTTATCAAATAATTCGGTTACATTCTCTCTTGAAACTTCACGATCTCTCATCGTGATCAAGGTTATCTCATGCCCCTAAAAGACCGCAATGAAAATATATAAAGAAGGGTTGAAATATAAAGTATTTCTTAAGATTGTGTAAAATAAATGCTGCTAGTATAGTAAAGTTCTAAAAAATAAAATTATGAGGTTATTAATATGTGTGGTGTAGATTTTTCAGTTACAACGGGCTATTCAAAAATGCCTATTTGGGATTTGCCAACGGCAGCAAAAGGTCAGGATCCGATTCTTGAATCGCTAGGTTCTATATATAATGCAAAAATACTTCAACCATTGTGCAATACACGGAATCTTGTGATGAGCTCGACCTATTCACCTTGTGTAAAACGGACAATATCCTATCTTTGTGCCGCAGCTATGGTTCTTGGTGGTTTAGTAGTAGGTACAGCGGAAGTAGCAACTCGTCTTGCGTTAGCAATTATCACATCTCCGCTACTTTTGGCGCTGTTCTGTGCTCCTGCTGATGATGATGATGATGATTCTTTGGGAATGATACCTCTAGGTCTACTATTAACTGCTGCCTATAGTGGCATAGCTATTTGGAAAGGAGTAAAAGTTGCTGCAGAGTGTTTTACTAAAAATGGAAATATTGAAAGTCTAAGAGTAAATCTTTAGTATTGGCTTAATTTTTATTGGTTAGAAGCCCTCCCTAGTGATAGGAAGGGCTTTTTTATTGGTTACAGCCATTCCCGTAACCGTATAGCGAATTAAATTTGCATTGATAATTTTACTGCGTCTGTATTCCTTGGGTTCCATTCGCTTGCATCGCTCGTGTGAAAACACACGGCCTGCTTCAGCGCCGGCAAATGCCTAATGAAACCCAAGGGCACATACTGTGTAAACTTAT
>CANJWO010000006.1 GCA_947478685.1 Chlamydiota bacterium
AAGTTTACACAGTATGTGCCCTTGGGTTTCATTAGGCATTTGCCGGCGCTGAAGCAGGCCGTGTGTTTTCACACGAGCGATGCAAGCGAATGGAACCCAAGGAATACAGACGCAGTAAAATTATCAATGCAAATTTAATTCGCTATATGTAGTGAAAAAAATTTAGTCGCCGATGAGGATCGAGTTTTTTTGCTCACCGAAGTATTCCTCGACTGGTTTCCCAAGAGGATCGATTAAAACGAGCTTAAATTCATGAATTCCGGGTGAAAGATTTTTTACTCTATATGGAGCCCAATCGTAGAGGACCTCCTCTTTTTTACCATCTATATAAAGCTCAACAGTATAGGCATCGGCACCAATATCAGCATTATAGACATAATAGTCGACCATAATAGGTTGCCCAGGTCTATAATTTCCATAGGGCTCATTATAAAGTACTCGAGCGTTATCCAAATGCTTTTGAAATTCGTTGTCCTCTTTCTCAGCGCGTGTCTTATAATCTGCAACAAGCAACTTAGTAGCCCTACTAACTTTAAGGGACTCCCCATAAGCGTTGACAAGGATTGCGGTTATAGCAATTTTTTCACCCTCTAATCCCGGAAGATCGTTGGAGTCAAAATATTTTCGGAATCGGTCTTTGAAATATGTTTTATCTTCAATAAAAGATGTCGCATCATCTTTTGAGAGATAAAATCTTTTTTGAAATTTATTATTTCCATAGACCCACATTAAGATCGTCGATCCATTTCCATTTTCTCTCATCCCTTTTAACCACTCAGGTAGGCTAGGAAGGCTAACACCAATAGGAAATTCACCCACTTGAAGAACAAGAGGTGATTTGGAGTTTAGTATTCCATCTTCTGTATACATTCTTTTGATGATCGCATTTTCATTATAGTAAGACGAGTTCATTTTAAGAACTTCAATTTTTGGGCCGGCTGCAAGTCCTACAGTAAACAATAAGGCTGCCATAAAAAAGCGGGGCATCAAGATCTCCTTTTTTTCCCTTATAGAACCCCTCTCCACTAATGTCAAGATTTATACAGCTATAATCGAGCCCTCTTTGCAAAAAGTTTACAAATTCTCCCGGTTCTGTTAAGTTCTATAGTCCCATGAAAAACGGTTTCTTATTTATATGCCTGTTCCTTGCGCTTTTCGTCTCGTGTCAAAAGGTTAATTCTCCAATGAAAAAGAGTCAAATTTTACGCTTAAATTTCCCCTATGATGTAAGCACTCTCGATCCGAGGAAAAATTCAGATTATATCAATTCAACCGCCCATTTTATGCTATTTGAGGGGCTCACTCGAATGACTCCCGCTTCGACGCACGAGCATGCTCTTGCGAAAGCCATTGACCTTTCGAATAATAAAAAAGTTTATACCTTTCATCTTAAAGAGACTTTTTGGTCAGATGGCACCCCTGTGACTGCTTATGATTTTCTTTATGCATGGAAGACGCTACTTGACCCAAGCTTTCCAGCCCCAAATGCCCATCTTTTTTACCCGATAAAAAATGCTGAAAAGGTCAAAAAGGGACTTTTACCGTTAGAAGAGCTTGGGGTAAAAGCAATAGCCCCCTTTACATTGGAAGTAACTCTTGAATTGCCTACTCCCTATTTTCTCGATCTTACATCCTTTTGCCCCTTCTTCCCAATTCCTAGCCATATTGCCTTAAAAAATCCAAATTGGGCAGATACTCTTAGCCCTCTCTATGTAACAAACGGCCCTTTTCTATTAAAAAAATGGCTATTTCATAATGAATATCATTTCGTAAAAAACCCGAGTTATTGGGATGCCGCATCGGTTCATCTCGATCAAATTGAGATCATGGTAATAGATAATGAGATTACAGCGCTTGGCCTTTTTGAGAAAAATAAACTCGATTTCTATGGTGCCTATAGTTCAATTCCAGCCGACTGGGTTCCTAAACTTGAGAGAGAAAATAAGTTGATTAGGCAGCCCTTCGGAGCGACCACATTTTTAACCTTTAACCTGGCTGTTCCACCTTTCCAAAATAAAAATATTCGGAAAGCCCTCTCCTTAGCTATAAACAGGCAAGCTCTTGTTGATAACATCACTCAATGTGGTGAAAAAGTTGCTACAGGAGCTATCCCGCCCCTTCTTAAACCGCTCTCTGAAAGAAAATTTTTTAATGATAACGACCTCGATTTAGCTATGAAACATCTCCAACTAGGATTGAATGAACTTGGTATCGCTAAAAACGATCTCCAAAGCATCACCCTTTCATATCCTAATAATGTAAATTCTAGACGCTTAAGCCAAGCAATTCAACAGCAATGGAAAAGTGTATTAGATATATCTGTAAAACTAGAAGAATCAGAATTCAAAGTATCGCGAGAAAAATTAATTCATAAAGACTATCAAGTAGCATTCTCCTCCTGGCTCGTTCAATACAACGACCAAATGAACATCCTCGACAGATTTAAATCAAAGACAAACCATTACAACTACCCAGGGTTTGAAAATGCCAAATATATCGACCTCCTTAACCAATCTGCTTATGCCGATAGCCCCGAAGAGCGTTTTTTAATTCTTGAACAAGCAGAAGAATTAATTACAGAAGAGACTCCATTTACCCCTCTCTACCACTGGAATTGCGTCTATTTAAAGCAAGATCGCCTGCATGGTTTATATATCTCACCGATAGGTTCAATACACTTGAACTATATAACCCTAGATGAGGCCCCTTGAATCCTGATAACAATAATATTTTACCACAGAGTTTACAAAGAGCACAGAAAAGAAGAACTAAAATTTATTTGCGCCTTAGCACCTCTGTGTTCTCTGTGAGCTCTGTGGTGATTATTTTTTTCTTTGCTTTTCTACTCGGGTGCTCCAAGCATAAAAAAGTAGAGGAAAAGACCTCTCTCAATTTGAATATCTCGCATGATATTGTCACTTTTGACCCTAGAAAAGGTAGCGACTTCATTTCTTCTACAGTGCAATTTCTTTTGTTTGAGGGTCTTACAAAAATGTCCCCTTACTCCCTTGTAACACCTGCCCTGGCAGAGACAATTGACATTTCTGAAGATCGGCTAGTTTACACGTTTCATTTACGTGATTCAAAATGGTCAAATGGAGCGTATGTAACAGCCTTTGACTTTGCAGAAACATGGAACAATATGCTAGCGCCCAATTTTCCTTGTCCAAATGCACACCTTCTATTTCCAATTAAGAATGCGGAAAATGCAAAACGGGGACTTGTCTCTTTAAGACAAATTGGGATTCGGGCTCTCGACCATAAGACATTAGAAGTAAGACTAGAGCATCCTACCCCCTATTTTTTAGAGATGATCTCATTTTGTGTCTTTTTTCCAATTCATCAAAATACGGCAGTAAGAAATTCAAAATGGGCTGAAGTAAATAATTCTGATTTTGTTTGCAACGGTCCCTATAGGCTTGCCAAATATAGACATGGACATGAGCTTGTCTTAGAAAAAAACCCCTACTATTGGGATAGCCCAAACGTTTCACTCGATCAGATCCGCATTAGCATCATAGATAATGAAATGACTGCCATGAAACTATATGAAATGGATGAACTAGATATTTTAGGGCTTCCCTTCACTGGGATCCCTTCTGATTATGTTCCAAACCTTATGGATAAAGGGCTAATTAAAACAAGCTCTCTTCCAGCATCTACTATCTGTTGTTTTAATATGGAGACATTCCCATTTTCTAACGTAAATATCCGAAAAGCGTTTGCTTATGCTATTAATAGACAAGAAATTATAGACAATATCACAAGCATGGACAACGAAAGCGGAGTAAATCTCCTCCCAAGCACATTACTTTCTGATCAACCAGGTCCATTTTTTCAAGATGGCGATGCTCTCTTAGCTAAAATTTATTTACAAAAAGGATTAAAAGAACTTAATATTTCAGAGGACGAACTTGGGCCATTAACCCTCCTTCATGCAACAGCGGGCTCATTTCCAAAAATTGCAGCAGCCTTGCAAGAGCAATGGAGAAAAGCTTTAGGCGTCCAAGTCAATCTAATTGGCAATGAATACAATGTTTTTCTTGATAAATTAACAAAGCGTGATTTTCAAATGGCAGAATGTGTCTGGATAGCACAATATCATGATCCAATGAATTTTTTTGAAAGATTCAAACAAAAAAAAAATCCAAAAAATTACCCGGGCTATGAAAACCCCCATTATGCCGATTTACTGGATCAGTCTCTACTAGAAGCAAATAAATCAGATAGATTTGATTTACTTAAGAAAGCCGAAGTCATTCTTAATGAAGACATGCCCCTCACTGCCCTCTTTCATTGGAAAAACATTTATTTACAAAAGCCCACTGTTAAAAACCTTCTATTATATCCAACAGGTAGTTTTTATCTTCAGGAGATTTCATTTGAGGGCCAAAAACAGCAGAGCAATGAAATCTTTACAGTTTACAAATAAAATCTTATTTCTATACTGAGTGGTTATGAAGCTAATGAATACTTACTTCCCCTCCCTTTCTGATGACTTTGAAGAGGCGCATCTTGATGAGGTGCCGGGTACAGTATTGGATCAATTATTGAAAATTGAACCCCTCTTTGATTATCCAAGCGATGTCACCGCAAGTTTTGAAATCTATCTACACTCTCTTCAGGTTTTGATTAAAAGAGTTTTACCAAAAGAAATTTTAGAATTTGGAAGGACAATTACCTCTCTTGATAGCCATAAAGAAATTGAAGAATTCTATCACCAGATTTTAATGGCTATTCCTACAGTTTCTTGGACAAAAGGTGGTGAGACATCCCCTCATATTGTTTCTATATCAACGCTCTGCCAAGCTGAGTATACACATGGTGTCGGAAGGTTTTTAGGAGACATCTATAGTCGATGGCTTATTCCGGGAAAACAGTTACAACTTGTATATGTTCATTCTATGGCTTTTCGTTTTGCCATGAATCCCCCATTTGGATTTTTCATTCACGAACTTTTTGTAAAAATTGATACTAAAAAAGACTTGAGCCTTGTACATGACCATCTTCCATCCCTTGTCCGAGAAGTCTCTCTAAATATTTCTGCTGTGCAGCACGCTCGAAAAGTGATCTCCTTAAAGCCTTTGACAATTGATCAAAAGAGGGTCATCATCCAAGAAAACATCTCCTCGCTCCTAGGTCGTCCTCTGAAAGAGTCTACTCATAGCATTTTTGACCAAATGCAACACTTTTTAATAAAAGTCTCCGCTGAAGAGAAAGTGACTCAAATCAAAGAGCAGATTGCCCCTCTTCTAGAGTTCAGGCCTCAAATTTTTGATAGAGATATTTTTCATGAATTGCAAACCTTTGTCTTTCACTTTAAAGACGCCTTCGTTGCTAATCGGCATTTATCCCATCTCTCTCGCATCATTTCTTACACCTACCTCTTTCGTAAATTAATCACCCATTCTGCACTTGCAGGGCCAAATCAGAGACATCTCAATATAAAATTACTTCATACAAGAATGGAGATTGAGGGAGAGGAAAAGAAAATTGTCGGCGTTCTTGTAGGAATCAATATTCTTCGTGAAAACGAATTAATCGGAGAAAAACACCTATTTAAGGCGATTCAAAGCATTTTACCTGGTGTTCAAAAAATCCAGGAATCATTGATTGCGGACAGAAAAATCAACTGCAATGTAAAAACACTCTATTTAGAAATTTATAAAAAAGAGGGGAATCTTACTTTAGAGGAGCTGAAAAGCTTAAGAAAACGGCTTCCACGTGAAATCAAAACCAGAATCGAAAGCGTCATTAACCCAATATTTATGCCGCGAAATGAAGAAGAAATTATGCGCAACATATTGGTTCTCAGCAACCAACTAAAGTCCCTACAAGATATTCCGCATGTAATTATTTCATTTCATAAACAGACAGAGACAAAAATTTCCTTTTCCGTTGTCCTCCTTCGCGTTCTTAAACCAGAGGATATTCGATTAGAAAAACTTTTTATTAAGCAAAAATCAAAAGTCCAATTTTCAGATCATGATATTAAAACCGTAGGCCTCATTCGAAAACGTTATCCAAAGGAAGCTAATATTTTTGAACTCCATTTAGATAAAAAACAATTTCTCAGAAAAGATTTTTCGGTCGATCTCAGCCACGCAAGGAGACATGTTTATAATACCCTATGCGACATGCTGGGTGATATACGCGATTATAATGGCGGTATGATCTCAAAACAAAATGAAGTTCTAAACGAACTAAAAAGACTTCTTTTTCAAATTAATATTCGAAATGATTTCATCTTAGAGAACTTTTTCTATTCCCTAATGCCAAATTATATGCAAAGTATCGCTAAACCTCATATTCTCAAAAAACTATTCCTCCTGATTCTCGAAGCCCTTGAACACGACTATGCAAATCAATTCTATTTCCTTAAAACACAAATTGTCGAAGATCATTTCCTATTAACTCTAGGAGCCATCAATCCCACATTAAAAGACTTCGTCGAAGAACGTTTAGAACTACTTGACCTCGAATCTGCAACTTTAACATCCTCGTTTGTAAACATTTATGACATAAGCTGCACATCCTTCATGCTTAAATTTACAGACTCTGACCAACATCAACTCTTCCTACAAAGCGTCATTGAAACCATCAAAATCTGGAAGGATACTATGCAGAAGACCATTCCCTCCTCATTTTTCATCGATCCTATCCTTTAAAATTAGAAGGCGAGCCATTTGATGTAGCTATCCCAGACTCGGGGAGTCTGCTCTTTGATGTCCCTAGCGACTTTACGTAAGAGTGAGATTTTTGAAGGATCATCGATCTCAATAGGTTCTGGGAATGCAGCGTTAATTCTTAGATAACGATTTTGAAGAATTTGCTCTAATGGATAATTAGGAATTGTAGCACCAATATCTGTAATGAGGGAGATTAGAGGATAATCTGCCAATTCTGGCTTAAGCGACATCCATTTATCAAGACCCCAATTTACATCGCCTCTAATTCCGGTAGGATTGATTCCTGAGCCGATGGAGAGGATTTTAAGATCCGAGAGTGCTTTATTTCCCCCTTCTGGATCAATAGATCTTGAAAGGGCTAACAGACTTGGATTTAGCGCATATATCCCGCCATCAATATAGTTTTGATATGAGGGGAAATAGATCGGAGCCGCACTACTACGAAGGGCTATATCTACAAGATTCCACTCTTTTGCTTTTTCTATATTGAAATTATCATAAATCTCTACACCCCACCTATTATCCAATGAGTGACTTAAAACACATGTAGGTATGATGAGATGCTTTTCAAAATCGGCAAATGTTGTTTTATCCGAAAGTGTAGTCTTAAGAATTGTTTGTAAAAAATCTTGATTGTACTTTGCCTCTTCTGTAACAGACTTTCTCCGTTTGGGAAAAATTTTCCTCCCAAAAATGGTGTAAAAGTGGATTAATTCGCGTGGATTAAACCCTTTCAAAAGAGCTGAGACAATAAGTGCACCGGTAGATGTCCCTGAAAAGCAATCAAAACTTTGAAAAATATCCTTTCCAAGATCCTCTTGCAGCATCTTAAGTATTTCAAGAGAAAAAACTCCTCGAATCCCCCCACCATCTATACACAATATTTTATAACTCATAAATTCATAATCACTTCTCTTTTCAAAAAAGTCTACAAAAACTATACTGGCTTGATGTTTAATTCTCTTTTAGCCGATTTAAAATTATTTGTCGAAGAACGTAATTGGACCCGGTTTCATTCGCCTCAAAACATGGCAACAACCCTTCTTGTTGAAGCAACCGAGCTTTTAGAGCACTTTCTTCCAAATGCTCCAAAAGAGCAAACAGAACTAGAAAATGAACTGGGAGATCTTCTTCACTGCATTTTACTGACTATGGATGCTCTGAATTTAAGTCCGCCAGCCCAAAATATCGAATATCAAGGATCGGGCAATCATATACTGGATCTATCCATTAAACTAAGAACTTTTATGAGCCATTTTTTATGGCTTAGGGAATCTGAACCCTTCCGAGGCGAAATTGAAGATCTCGCCCTCGTTCTGCAAGAACTTCTAGCAATTCACTTTCTCATTTGCAAAGACTTAAATATTGACCCATTTAAGGTCACTTATACAAAGCTAGAACTCAATCGAAAAAAATATCCAGCTAGCCTTATGAAAGACTCAGTCGATAGTTACTTTGCTCGAAAAAAAGAATTACAAAAAAAACAATCTTGAGTATCGTCTGAGTACTTATGAAAAAAATTTTGACCTATTTCCTTTTAGGAGGAGTAATGCCCCTTATTGCTACACCGTATGGAAGTTTTACATCTCCGATTTCGGCTGAATTAGTGGCCAAGGGGGCGGTCGGTATTCGCCAAATTTTAATTGATGATGACGATGAAATGTATTGGATTGAAGGTCGGCCTGAAGAAAAAGGGAGAGCTGTAGCTGTCAAATATTCCAGCAGGAAAGATGTTCTCCCCTCTTCCTATTACATCAGAACAACTGTCCATGAATATGGCGGAAAATGTACAGCGATTCATGAAGGGACTATCTATTTTTCTAATTTTGCCGATCAAAACATCTATAAGCTCGAACAAACAGGTGTTGTAACTCGCGTTACAACTACGTCTGTTCTTAGATTTGGAGACTTTGTGGTCCATCCAAATGGAAAATGGCTCTATTCTGTGATGGAAGATCACACCAATCCATTGAATGTCCAAAACAGCATTATGAAAGTAAATCTTGAAACAGGCGATGTCGAGAAAATTGCAGCCGGCCATGACTTTTATGCGGCCCCTAGACTTAGTCCTGATGGAGGGCGAATTGCCTACATTTTTTGGGACAATCCCAATATGCCATGGGATAAAACAGAACTTTGGATTGGAGATTTAAATCAAAACGGCCTAATAGAATCTGAGAAAAAAATCACAGGACTTGAAAATGAATCTGTTGTAGAACCATCTTGGTCACCTAAGGGAGTTTTATACTTTGTCTCAGATCGCAACGGTTATTGGAACTTATATAACGAGGAGAATGAGGCAGTCTGCGAAATGAATGCCGATTTCTCAGCCCCGATTTGGGTTCTTGGCAATAAAAGTTACACCTTTATTTCGATCAATAACAAGCCTCATATCGCAGCAATTTATACTGAAAAAGCGATCGATTTCTTAGCTCTTATCAATTTAGAAAACAACTCCTTCAAAAAAATCCCTCTCGAGTTTAATACTCTCACTGACATAACAGTAAGAAAACAAAATCTTGTCCTTCTGGCCAAATCGCCAACAGAGTTACAACAAATTATTGAAATAGATCCTGTTTCAAATCAGGTAACTGTTTTAGTTGCCCCAGAACCACTTAATATTGACCAGGCCTTTTTCTCATCTCCTGAAATCATCGAATTTCCCTCTTTAAATGACAAAAATGCTTTCGCATTTTTCTATCCACCCAAGAATCCTAACTTCAAAGCAGATGCTAGTGAAAAACCTCCTCTTATCGTATTTACCCATGGCGGCCCAACCGCTAATGTGAATCCCTCACTTAAACTTTCTATTCAATTTTGGACCTCTAGAGGCTTTGCTGTATGTGATGTTAATTATAGCGGAAGCACAGGCTATGGTAGAGAATACAGAGATCGTCTTAAAGGTAATTGGGGTGTTGTCGACGTATACGATGTTTGCAGCGCAGCTCAATATCTTGTAGATAAAGGACTTGTTGACAAGGAAAAACTTATTATTGAGGGAGGAAGCGCCGGTGGCTATACAACACTTGCTGCTCTTACCTTTAGAAATGTCTTTAAAGTAGGGGCAAGTTACTTTGGTGTAAGTGACTTAGAGCTTCTTACTAAAGATGGTCATAAATATGAAGCAAGATATTTGGATAGCCTCATCGGGCCCTACCCTGCAGATATAGCTACTTACCATGCTAGATCTCCCCTGTTTCATACAGATAAACTCTCTTGCCCAGTACTCTTTCTACAAGGTGGAATGGATAAAATTGTCCCTCCAAACCAGGCCGAAAAAATGTATGAGGCTTTATTAAAGAAGAAAATCCCAACTGCTTATATCCTTTTTGAAGAAGAGGCCCATGGCTTCAGATCGGCCCCAAATATCATCACCTCTTTTGAAGCTGAACTCTACTTCTACCGGAAGATCCTCAAAATTCCAACAAATGAAAAAGCCCCGCCTCTAAAGATCATGGGCCTCCCCGGCTAATCTTATGTTAATTTAACGTAAAGGATTAGAAATCTCTAAGAAAAAGATCGTCTTCATGATATAATCCCTTCTCTTTTTGCAACATGAAACGAAAATTAACTCTTTTTCTACTATCGATCTTCCCTCTCTTTCTTTTTGGAAACGAAGAGCCCTCACCTATTGTCGTGAATTTCCCAACTGTCTCAATGCATGAACTCGTTAAATTTGCGAGCAGAGTGGCCGGTGTAAATTTTATTGGTGACCCTAAAAACCTCGATTTTGAAGTAAGTTTCCTCTCCGGAAAACCTCTAGCTCCTAGCCAAATGATGGCTATTTTGATTCAAATGCTTGAAGAACATGGCTTAGATGTAAAGAGACAAAACGACTGTCTATTTATTTCAAAAAAGAGCATCTCGGTCCTTCCCGACATAAAACCTTTACTCAATCTACCTTTAATAGAAAGAGCTGAAGGAAAATTCCATGTTATAAAATTACAATACCATCAAGGATCTGAAATATTAGAGGCTCTAAAACAGATTTCTAATGATTTTGTTAGTACAAATAGCGGCAATGACGAGATGGTCTCTTCAATTTCCTCTATGCAATGGATCAAATCAACTAACTCACTGTTTTTTTCAGGCAACTCAAGATCAATTGAAAAAATTTGCAAACTGGTAGATTCATTAGATACGGCCCTTAAGCAAGTATTGATTGAAGTCCTTGTTATTGAGACCTCACTTCGTAATAGCCTTGATTTCGGCCTTGAATGGTCCTTTAGCAGCAAATATAAAGATCATGGTGGAATTGGCTCTGGAAACTTTTCAGGATCCGATTTTTCTAATACTGTTAACCATTTGGGCATTGGAGAAAAAGGTGGGGGAATTTTACAATCTCCTATTTTAAGAGGTTTTGATCTTGGCATCATCGGTGACATCATTTTCCATAAGGGAAGATCTTTTGTCTCCCTTGGCTCACTAATCTCCGCTCTTCAAATTGATGGTGAATCATCAATTGTACTTAACCAAAAGCTCATCTCTCAAGATAATAAGAACTCGCGCATATTCGTTGGCGACAATGTCCCTTTCGCTGGCGCTATGGTACAAACTATTGGAAACGGCCAACAAACAACTGCTAATGTCGAATACCGCGATATTGGTGTAAGCCTTAATATTACCCCCCTCCTTGGCGAAGGCGATGTAATCACCCTTGAAATTACAGAAGAGATTACAGAGGCAATCGACCACCTCATCCACAAGTCCAATCAACTCACCGGAATTAAAACTTCCAAAACTAACATGTCGACATCAGCCCATGTGCCCGATGGCCACTTCCTCATCTTAAGCGGCATGACAAAAACCGTTAAAGCAAAAGCAACTTCCGGCCCCCCCTGCCTCGGCGGAGTCCCCCTCCTCGGCGCCCTCCTCAACAAAAAAGAAAAGAACGAAGAAAAAAGCAACCTCCTCATCTTCGTCCGCCCCCACATCATCCGCTCAACCGACGAATATAGACAAATCTCCAAAGACCTAGACACCACTCCCCCCGCGCTAAACTTATTAGCCGCCGAAACCCCTCTAGCAGTCCCTGCACCAACTACTGTCGAATCTTAAAAAATAAATGCCATTTCCAACCCCAGAAATTAAAGTCAGACTTATAGTCATTTGACTTCAAATTCAAATGACTATAACAATTTTATTCCACCCGCTTAAACCTAGAATAAGCAACACCTTTATATTCTACTTGCTCACTCCAAATTACCCACGATCTAACCCAAACCAGTTTGTGGCCATATAGCGATTGATAAATAACTGCCACCTCTTCAGTTCCTTCAAGAAAGGCAAGATCTATAATTTTGTATAATTTACTCGGATCCTTATAGTGATGCCAAATTTCACCCGGTTGAATTTCCTTCTGCACATCCTGCATCTTTGCTACTAATACTGATTCATCAGTATGATTAGATGGTAACGATTGGTTTGTCATATTATCCGCTCCCTCTTGCAAGATCATTTTCATCTTTATATCCTCAATTGGACATTGTATAAATTGGCATAGGCGCCTTCTAGGGCAATGAGATCTTTATGGGTCCCTTGTTCGGTAATTCCATTATCGGTGAGGACAAGAATTCTTTGTGCATGTCTCACTGTTGATAAACGGTGCGCAATGACAAGTGTAGTACGGTTGTGAGTTAATTTCTCTAATGAATCTTGCACCGCCTTTTCACTTTCATTATCGAGCGAGCTTGTGGCCTCATCGAAAATGATAATGGGGGGATCTTTCAAGAAAACGCGCGCTACACTTAGCCGTTGTTTTTGTCCTCCTGATAACTTTACTCCCCGTTGTCCAATATCAGTATCATATCCATTCGGTAATGACATAATAAAATCATGAGCATTTGCCTTTTTAGCGGCCACAATAATTTCCCCCTCACTTGCATCAAGTTTACCATATCGAATATTCTCCAAGACCGTTCCTGCAAAAAGATAGACATCTTGCTGTACAATACCAATATTTTTTCTTAGCGAGCGCAAGCTAAGACCATTAATATTTATTCCATCAAGTAGTATTTCACCTTTGCTTACTTCATAGAATCTAGGTATTAAAGAACATAGTGTTGTTTTACCAACTCCTGAGGAGCCGACTAAAGCAACATACTCTCCACTCTTAATATGTAAGGATATATTCTTTAAGACGTGATCGCAACCTTCTTTATACTTAAAGCTTACGTTTTTAAATTCTATATTTCCCTTGCACTGTTTTAGCTCAGTTGCATTTGGAGCATCTTGAATATCAGGCTCTACCTCTAAAATTTCCATAAATCGATCAAAACCGGTAATTCCTTCTTGATAGAGTCTAGCAAAATTACCAAGCCTCTGTATTGGCTCAATCAAAATTCCAATATAAAGGATGAATGTTAATAGATCTGCTAAATCTAATGAGCCTTTAACAATACTAACTCCTCCAAAGATGACCATAGCAATGGTCATGAGCTGCGTGAGCATAATCAATCCATTATAAAAATAGGCCTCACTTTTATAGCCCAATTTTCTGCTCTCTACAAAACGGCTGTTTTCATTCGCAAATTTCTTCTTTTCTATCTCCTCATTCGTAAAGGACTGAACAACTCTGATTCCTGACAGCGTATCTTCAACTTGGGCATTAATATCGCCGACTCTATCCTTGCTTCTTCTTAAGGAGCGGTTCATTTTCTTATTAAAATAAAAGCCATATAGACCCATGATTGGAACAAATGGGAGGACAATCATAGCAAGATAAGCATTGATATTGATTAAAATGATACTTGCGCCGAAAAAATTCAGTAATGAAATTACAATATCCTCAGGACCATGATGATACAATTCTGAAAGATCAAACGAATCATTTGAGATCCGTGTCATTAACTGCCCTGTTCTATGTTCATCATAGAAACTAAATGATAGTTTTTGGTAATGGTCAAATAACTCGCTCCGCATATCACCTTCCATCAGAGCTCCCATTACATGTCCCTGATAATCAATAAACGCATGACATGCAGTATAAATGGCAACCAAGATAACCATAATGGCACCCACTACATAAATCTGACCAAGCGCATCTGGAGTATTTGGGAATAATAAATTTTGAGTAATGAATCTTATCAACAATGGGAGTGCTAAGGTAATTGCCGACACAATAACTGCACATGACATGTCTGCATAAAAGAGTCTCAAGTATGGTTTGTAATATGACAAAAATTTCTTAAGCCCTAAATTCACAGATATACACACCTTAAGAAACTTATTGGTTGGTTTTTTAATATATACTGAACGAGATTTTTAAGACCAGTATCGATGATTGGCAGCTTACGGTTTTAGGCAGGATAGAATTTTGAGATAGATCTCTTCTAAGATCACATTGAGATGAGTCAATTCTTCAAGCATTTCATAGAGTTTGCCCCCATCTTCCTCGTGCATGTCGCCCTCATTTTCAAAAAAATTATCCAAGGTTTCACGGGCGAAATCGGGATCAAAGGTGGCTAGCACTTTGCTGCTGAAAAGACGCTTAATTGAATTGCGATATTCGACAAAAGGGGCAAAATGGGCCCAGGGCTCTCTCTGATTACATTCAAATAATTTGTCAACTGCGCTCCCCATAAGGGAATCGACATTACCTTGGCGCATTTTTTCTGGAATAAGCGGGACATCATCAAGAAAACTTTGATCAATTGGCTGTGGGTGATCGACCCATTGAACGGATTTATTCCCAATTAATATCGTCTCAACCATATATCGAGAAGACTATACCAGAGCAAGTTAGAAAAACCTATATATTTTTTACGATCTTTCTTTCAATAAAGTTGCCGGCTCGTATAATGAAACACTTATGGAAATGAAAGACAGGCTCATCATTTTCTGCATATTAATGGGTAGCTACCTTGGCTTCTACTTTGCATTCCCCTTATTCCCTACAATTTTTTTGAATTCTAACTATCATTTCCTCCCTGAACACTACAGCATGGGAACTAGAAGCATACTGCTCGGACTTACTTACACTACCTATTATGTGGGCGCTTTTATCGGAACCCCTCTTATTGGTAAATTTTCTGACGCCTTTGGAAAAAAACGTATCCTATCAATCACATTTTTATTAGTCTGCCTAATGTATCTATTATCTGCTTTTGCCATCCAATTTTCATCACTTACCCTTCTATTGATCATCCGATTTTTTACCGGATTTTTTGATAGCTGCTACTCCCTTGCCTATTCAACTCTCATGAGCATGGAAAAAAATTCAAAAACTAAACTCCCTAATCTAGAATTCTGGACAACTCTGGTTATTAATAGTGGATGGATTATTGGATCTTTTATTGGATGGAATCTTATATCTCATCCTTCATTGTCAATTGCCTCTCTTTCCATCCCATTTTTAGCCGCTTCAACAATTTATTTAGCCTGTTTTTTATTGATTTCCATCTATTTCACAGGGCCACCTCGTAAATTGATGACCAAATTAGTTTTTGACATAGCTCCATTTTTTTCTGCTTTAACCTCCTTTAAGCACGCCTCTTTAAGACCTGTACTTATTAGCAATTCCTCTTTGTATGCAGCAACTTTTATCTTCACCTCATATATTCCGTTATACCTAATGAAACAATACAACTTTGAACCAGCTACACTTGGAACAGTTGAAATTTATCTCTCCTGTTCCTACTGTTTTGCCCCCTTCACTTATTGGTTCTATTTAAAATATTGCTCAAGAAAAGAGGTTATGGGGATTAGTGCCCTTGGAACTGCCATCTCCTTGCTTTTATTAATGACAATCTCATTTAAAGGCTCGCTTTGGGTGTTTCTATGTATGACAAGTTACTTCGGCGCTCTTGGATTCAGCTTTTCTGCTTTTCTTGTTAGCGACAGTTCTCCAATTGACCAACAAGGTGAAGCTTTAGGGGTGAGCCAAGCCCTTTTTATCTTAATTGAAGCCGCAGTCTCCTTTCTCTGCGGACTATTTGCTGCAGTCTGGATCTATCTTCCCCTCATAGTTGCTGTCGGATGTTCTCTATTCTCAGCTGTTTGGGTTTTCAACCGTCTCTTAGTACGCCCTTTTACTAGACCTTTTGCTAGACCTTTAACTTTTCATTTGTGAAAATAGTAAATAAATAATTTTACTATTTAAATATAATGAAAAAAATACTAATAATTATAATTTCCATATTATTTGTCGTAACGATTTATTACACGACCTCCTTCTATCTTGAAATTTATAAAAATCAAGAGAGAATCTCTCTCGAGCTCAAAACCAATTTTCTCGATCAGCAAAAAATTGTTTCCGATATGCTTAAATCTTATGAAACAACGGCTGCCGATTTAGCAAAAATCCAAGATCCTAATCTATTAAAAGATTCTGTAGCAGGTGATATTTTCTCTATCGTTATTCTTGATTCAGAAAGAAAATTTTCATCAGGGTGGGAACTGGACCCATCAATTCATGAGAAAGTTCATTCCCTAATAACCTTTGAGTTGCCAGAAACTACGAGTGAAATTGATTGGGTCAGCATTAAGCTGAATGCAGCATTACTAACCTGCAGAGGAATATATATTCTTCCAAGAGACGATAACACCTATTTAGTCGTTACCTATGATCTCTTAAAAGCACTCAACTCAATTGAATCATTAAGTTTTGGCTTTAAGAGCTTTGCGCAGGTCGAGCAAGTAGCAACAGGCCAGATTATTGCCCCTTTTACCTCCTCCCGAATTAATCCAGTCGATCGACTAACAAATGATACTATCCAGCTTGAGGCTCCTGTATCTGATCAATGGATCCTTGTTTTTTTCGGTATTTGGGAAGATCTTTATCCCTATCCATTAGAAATAATTCGGGCATTTTTTTATCTCATCGTTCTTTGGGGGGCTCTCACCATTTCAATAGCTACTCTATTATTAAAAGCAGCTATTTCCAAACCTAAATCACTTTGGATCCTATCTTTTATCTTCAATGCCTTTTGCCTTATTCTAATTATCTTTTTTTTCTTAGATTTTCCTGCCAGATCAGCTCAAATTACCGAAAAAACAAACTCATTTAGAAAAACGCAAGAATTATTCAAAAAAGGAGATTCAACCCTTCTAATCCCTACAACTATCCGAATAAAATCACTCTCCTTTCCTGATGACGCATCTTTTCTTGTTTCAGGATTCATATCTCAAATTTATCCTAAAAATATGGGATTAGAAATTGGTTTTGTTTTTCCCGAAGAGACTAGCGCCTATCCATCCTCACTCACAGAAATTTCTAGATGGGAAACAAACGAATCTGTCCTAATTTTATGGCAATTTACTGTTGGATTAGGAGGCTCTTTTCCCCCAACATTTTTTCCATTTGACGAAAGAATATTAAACATAGTCCTATGGCCAAAAGAAATTCATAAAAGTGTCGTTTTTCTCCCTAATTTCATTAACTATGAAACCCTTATTATGTCGACCAAACCAGGTATTGATCCTACTGTAAATCCTATTGGATGGAACGTTAAAGGGAGCTATTTCTTAATGGGTAATCAAGCGCCCTACGATTTTTTTACCATCTCTCATGCCCCCTTAAGCTTTAAATTCACAGTTTATCTTGAAAGAGATTTCTTGGGTGCATTTCTATCCAATGCATTAGCGCTTGTTCTCTGCATTGTTGTCGCATTCCTAGTTTTATTTATACCAAGAGACTCTCTACTCGATTCTCTCTTTGCCACCGTCTCCATTTTTGTCGGGCTTATTTTTATCGCTGTAACAAACCATGCATCCCTAAGAGAGACACTGCAGGTCTCATCCTTTGCCTATTGTGAATACCTCTTTATCTCTTTTTACCTCCTCCTCCTTGCAATCACCATCGACTTCATCCTCTGCATCGGCAAACCTATCCCCAAAACTAACTTCCGCTATCTTCTCGCTATCACCTACTGGCCCATCCTCATCGGCTCCTTCACCCTCATCATCACCCTCTCCGTCTTGTACTAATCAGAAGCAAGGAGGACTGCTTCTGTATTTTTGGGAGCTTTAGTTGTATATGCGAAAAGGATAACAAATGAGAGGATGAAGACAATGATTGCCATGAGGTGAAAAACTTCATTTATGGCAATTACAGAGGCTTGCCTTTCGATCAATAGATCCGCAAGAGGGAGAGAGCCTATCTGTTCAATATAATCTCTAGAACCCTCTTTAAAATCATTTATCTCACCAATCAAATTAGAGTGCTGGTGTATCTGTCTTCTTAAATAAAGGGTTGGATAGAGTGAGGCGCCAATACCACCTGAAACACCCCGAACTAAGTGAAAAATACCAAGACCGCTTGCTAGCTTTTCCTCAGGAAGTGATAGTGCTGCCATACTCATCATTGGAGTGAGCCAAAAACCAATTCCAATACCGAGGATAAACCTAGAGAGCATTATGTGATATCGATCAATCTCTGCTGGAAAATAGCGAACATATTCACTTGAAATGGCTATTATTAGAAACCCTATCACCATAGGCAAAATAGGACCTGTTTTATTTAATATTTTTGCTACTCCAAGAGAGACAATTATCGATCCCACACCAATTGGAGCAACAGCTACACCGGCAGCAAGGGCATTATAACCCATCTGAGTTTGAAGCCAAAGGGGAATTAAAACGATACTGCCGAAATACATTGAATATGAGAAAAAGATAATAATATTGGCGATTGCAAAATTGCGAATCCGCAGTAGTGAAAGTTCTAAAATAGCTTTTTTATTATATAGACTCCAAAGGATGAGATAAAAAATCCCTAAGAAAGCCAAAATTGCTGCGATCCATATTTTTTCTGATCCAAACCAATCCCAATCCTGCCCCTTATCTAAGAAAATTTGCAAAGCGGTCATCCCTATTAACAGAAACGAAAATCCAATGAAGTCGACTTTTTTCTTCAAATCCACCTTATTCAAAGGTTTTAAAATAATTAAAATTGCGCTTGAGCAAAAAATGCCTATTGGTAAATTGATATAAAAAATCCATCGCCAGTTCCAATAGATGCAAAAATAACCACCGACAATAGGTCCAAAAACTGGTGCCACTAAGACGACCATTGCATAAATAGCTAAGACAAATTGGATCCTTTTTTTCGGCTGAATAACAACCAAAAGCCCTTGAGAAAGAGGTATTAAAGGACCTGCTGCAGCACCCTGCAAAAACCTAAACACAACAAGCGATAAAAGAGATGGGGCTCCGCCACAAAAGAGGGAGAAAATGGTAAACAAAAAGATCGATAAACTGAGAGTCCGAATCATACCAAACCGCTCAGAAAAATAGCTGGTCATTGGAATAAAGATAGCATTTCCTACCGCAAAAGAGGTAATCACATAAGTCCCTTCACTTACGCCAGATGCGAGCCCACCTGCAATATAGGGAACCGCCACATTTGCAATCGTATAGTCGAGAACAAAAAGAAAGGCGCCCAAAATGAGTGCCATCGTAGCAACAAACTGCGCTAAGCGGCTAAATTGGACTTCTTCCATTCTAACCCTAATTCAAATGACTGATTCTGATTTAAAATTTCCTGGATGATATTTTCAGACCCATCTATTTGAGAATAAAAGATATCTGTGTGATATATCGACTTGTCTGTACTCATGTTTGGTACACGACTCCCTTCTGTATCGTGCACATCGATAGAGACATTCATAGAGAGCCCTAGTCTTAAAGGATTTTTCTTTAGTTGATCTTGATTAAGTGAGACCCTAACAGGAATTCTTTGAACAATTTTGATCCAATTTCCAGTTGCATTTTGAGGAGGCAGGGGAGAAAAAACGGCGCCACTACCGATTCCAATTCCAATTACCTCCCCTTTATAGATAACTCCTGCGCCGTATATATCTGATGTAATCGTTGCAGGTTGGCCTATCCGAATTTCCGATAGCTCAACCTCTTTAAAATTTGCATCTACCCACATCTGATTTAAAGGAATCACCGCAAGAAGTGGGAGCTGTCTCACAATTGATTGCCCTACTTGCACTTTTCTTAAAGCAACTATCCCTGTAACAGGAGATCTGAGTGTACATCTTTGTAAATTTACATAGGCCTCTCTAAGATCTGATTTTGCTTTTTCAACAATAGGATGGGTAGCAACAGTGGTGTTTTGAACTTCAGTAAGTCCTTTCATAAGATTGTATTTTGCTGCTGTAAGGTTTGCTTTTGATGCAATATATTCAGCCTCTGCTAAAATATATTCCTCTTCTGAGACCGCCCCACTCTCTATAACCTCTCTCCGATTTACATATCTAGTCTCAGTTTCAACTACTCTTGCTCCAGCTTTTTCATACTCACTTGCAAGAACATATACAGTTTCAAATAACTTTGTTACTTCGCGAACTCGTTCTGCAAGACATGATTTTGCCCGTTCAAAAGAAATCATTCGATCAGTTGGATCGAGCTCAACTAGAATTTGACCTTCTTCAACTAGCTCCGTATCATCTGCATGAATAGAGACAACATATCCATCAATTTGAGAAGTTAATCTTACCTGATTCCCTTGAACATAGGAGTCATCTGTCGATTTTTCAAATCTCCCCCAAAAAGCCCACCAAAGGAATACAATCAGAGCTATACCTATAAAAATCGCACCTGTAACTACAAACCATTTTTTATTCACGGTTGTATCCCCCTCCAAGAGCTCTAATTAACAATATAATGGATTCGTATTTAATTCTCTCAAGCTCAATTTGATGCATCTCCACCATTAAATATTTTTCCTTTGCTTGAAGGAGCTTGTATAAAGAATCAATCCCCTGTTTATATTTAATATCTGTTAATTGAGAGATCTCTTTAGAAAATCCACTCTTTGTATTTTGAAAGTTTAATTGCTCATTCACAGAAATTAGTCGATTGATACTCCTTACAACTTCATTTGCGGCCCTAAGTATCGAATCATTATAGTCATAAACCGCAGCTTCATGGAGAGCTAGTTTCTCTTTTAAATTAGCCCTCAATTTTCCACCCTGAAAAATTGGTAATTGGATCAAGGGAAAAAGTGTTGGCATAAATGATTGCCCACTAAAAAGCCTATTAAAATCAAGATCTTGAAATGCTAATAACCCAGCTAAGTTTACACTTGGATAAAATTGACTAACTGCCGCACCAACAAGATTGGCCGATTTCTTTACTCTAGCCATTTGAGCCGCAAGATCTGCTCTCCTCGCTAACAAATTCAGTCCAATCTCTTTAGGAATCTCGAATGGGATATAGTTCACTTTCCATTTAAATCCAAATTCTAAATCTTGAGCTGGATTCTGCCCGATCAATGTAAGAAACGAACTTTTATGAAGATCAAGCTCCTCTTTTAAAGCTGAAAAACCCTCCTGTAAAAAGAGAACCTCTTGCTTCATCTGATCAACATCTATCAGGTTAGCAATCCTATATGTATCCCTTAAAATGGTAAGCTCTAATTGTTTTGACCGATTTTCTAAAAGTTCAGACATTACTTGTAATTTAGCAGCAGCTGCTTGCAAACTGAAATATCCAATTGCAACTGAGGTGCTTAAAACGATCTTAGCTTGCGCAAAAAGAGCCTCTTGAGTTTGCACTTCACCTAAAGCTGCTAAAAATAGTTTCTTATTTTTACCCCAAAAATCAAATTCGTAAGTAAAATCAAACCCAACTGTATAGAAATGGAAATTCGGATCAAGACTTGGCAATGCTTTTTGTGCATCCTTACTTAAATAGATCCAAATTAAATTGAAAAGGGCATTAACTTTAGGAAAGAGTTTTGATTTAACTACATCAGATTCTCCCTTAACAGCCATTACCCTCGCTTGAACGCTTTGCAAAGAGGGATTGTCTCTAATAGCCTTTTCTATTACCTTAGATAGCTCACAATCTTGAAAATCGTCCCACCAATTCTTCTCTGGCCAATCACCACAGACAAATAATCCTTTTTCATTTAGAGCCTCTTTTCTCGTTCCTTCTAAATCAATCCCCTTCATAGGTAGAGCTCCATGATCATTCTTGCCCATGTTTGCACACGAACTTAATCCCAAAAGGAGAAAAGAAAAAGAGATTATGACGCGCATAATCTCTTCATAATAAAAATCAGCTATTAACGCAACTTGCGTTATTAATTTCTATTTTTTAAAATGCTTTGCAATACTGGCAGTAAATGCCTCTTTAGTCATATAACCAACTTCTCTAGCAATTTCCACTCCATCTTTCCAAAACAATGTTGTAGGAAATCCGTTGATATTATACTGTTTAGGAAACTCAACCTCTTCTACAATATCGACTCTAGTAAATGTATACTGTTTGCCATGCTCTTGTGCAACCTCTTCAAATATTGGCTTAAATTTTGTACAATATCCACACCAAGCTGCTCCCGCAGTAACAATAACAAATTCTGACGAAGCTAAAACTTCTTTTAAACTCTCTTTTGACATAACTAACTCCTATTTATATTTAATTATTTATTTTATATTTATTATTAATTTAACCTAAATATATCACATAATATAAATTTTAACAGGCTGTAACTTATTAAAAGCATGACAAAAAAAACCTAATCTACTTAGACTGAATATAGTTTTAACATAAGGAGATAATAATGACGCCAGTACAAAGAGAATTATTAACAGCACCCATGCCAACATGGTGTAGAGCGTTTACAGCTTTCACTTCGTTTTTTTCACAAGATACGGCAGACGCTAGACCAGTTGCAGCGCAGGTAGCAACAGCTGCACTTAGCCAATGTACAGACATAGTTATTCACAGTAGTATGGCTCCGCGCATTGTTCACCTATTCTGCAGCGATGCATTCACAGAAAATGGAGAACAAGCCCCTCTTTTTGCAGCCCCTGCTCCTGCCGCTCGTGAAATTGCACAAGTCTATTTTCATAGAAGAGACTACTTATAATAAATTTTATTAATCTAACCCCCAATCTAACCTAAGTTGGGGGTTTTTTAACTTATGACGAACTAACAAAATGTTTATTGATTTTAGAGATAAAAGTCGATTCGCTCATACCGCCTACTTCGCGTCCAACTATGGCTCCTTTTTTGAAAAACAGAATCGTTGGGACTGAAGAGACTTTGTAAGTTTTAGAGAGTTCTTTCCCATCTTTATCGATATTCATTTTTTCAAATCGGTATTTTGAACTTAGCTCTGTTTTAACTTTATCAAATACGGGACCGAACTGTTTGCATGGACCGCACCAGTCGGCATAGAAATCGATGATAAGATATTCTGTAGAGGCGATCTCTGCTTCTGATATTTCTGCACTTAAAATCCCAAAACTGAGTAACATTATGATTAGATATTTCATTTTCTCCCCTTTTGTTTTTGTATGAAATTGTAAGCATCGATTGCTGCCATACTGCCACTACCTGCTGCTGTGATTGCTTGACGATACTTAGGATCGGCAACATCTCCGGCTGCAAACACCCCATCAATAGTTGTTTCCGTAGTGTGTGGTTTTGTTATAACATAACCAGTCTCATCAAGCTCTAATTTACCTTTAAATAACTGAGTATTAGGAGAATGCCCAATTGCAATAAAGACTCCGTCACACGGAAAAAACTTTAACTGCTTTGTGATGGTATCTAAAAGGGTAACTCCGGTCACTTTTTCATTGATTGGGTCTTTGATCTCTTCAATAGTAGCATTCCAAACAAATTCTATTTTTTTATTAGCATAGACTTGATTTTGGAGATAAGGCGATGCTCTTAAGTTCTCTTTTCTATTAATAATGGTAACTTTGGTGGCATAATTTGCAAGATAGAGGGCATCTTCTAAGGCCGAGTCTCCTCCACCAATTACTACAACCTCTTTACCTACAAAAAACGGGGCATCACAGAGTGCACATGAATTGACCCCTTTTCCAATCAAAGCAGCTTCTGAAGGTAGCTCAAGCCATTTTGTAGATGCACCAGAAGCGATAATAACTGCTTTAGAAGTGATCTCTTTTCCCCCTTCTAACTTCAATACAAAAGGCTGTTTTGTCATATCGACGCTTTCAACTTTTGCACTTTGTATCTTTGCTCCAAATTTCAGTGCCTGCTTACGCATATTCATACCTAGCTCTTCCCCACTAATGCCATCTGGAAAGCCTGGAAAATTGTCTACCTTGTAAGAGAGTGTAATTTGTCCACCCGTCTCATCTCCCTCTATCACTAAAGTTGAAAGGCCCGATCTTGCTGCATAAATTGCAGCGGTCATCCCTGCAGGTCCGGACCCCATAATAACTACATCTTCTTCGTGCGGGACTTTACTTACCAAGGCAACTGATATAAGTAATATATGCATCATATTGAGACACTTAATAGATTTTTTCTCATAGATTTTTCTAGTGCAAGAGTAATCAATCTCTGGATAAGTTCTGCGTAGGGAATTCCCGAAACTTCCCACATTTTTGGATAGAGGCTAATACTTGTAAAACCAGGGATAGTATTGAGTTCATTCAAATAAATATTTTCATATTGATCCATAAAGAAATCGACCCTAGCCATACCCTCACAACAAAGAAGTTCAAAAACTTTTATAGCCATCTCTTGGATCTCTTTTATCTTCTGTGGTGAGAGTTTTGCAGGGAGGATAAACTTAGCTCCTTCAGGATCTAAATATTTATTTTCATACGAATAGACCCCCCCTTTTGGAACTATTTCACCAGGTAAGGATGCAATCGGTGCCTCTAATCCCAAGACAGAACATTCTATCTCTCTACCATAAATGGTCTCTTCAATAATTATTTTAGCATCAAAAGAGAAGGCAAGGTCGACACTCGATTCAAATTCTACAAAGGAATTAACCTTCGTCAGGCCTACAGAAGAACCCATTGTAACAGGCTTTACAAAAAATGGGAGCCCTAACCTTTCTACAACTTCCTCAAAATCAGGTTTTCTCTTATAAACCAAAAAATCGGCTATCCGAATTTTAGCATCTCGGAGCAATCTCTTTGTTACATCTTTGTCTAAGCCTATACATGAACCTAAAACTGATGCACCCACATAAGGAATCCCGGCAATCTCGAGCATTCCCTGAATCGTCCCATCTTCCCCAAATGGGCCATGAAGGACTGGAAAAACAACATCCAAGTTTTTTAAAACATCCGAGCAAGCTTCAATAAACGGCCTCCCTCCTTGCAGCGCAAGAGTATCATCCGACCTACACCAAAGCCCCTCTTTATCAATCCCTATCGGAACAACTTCATACCTTGTCCTATCAATTGCATCAATAACACTCCTCGCCGATCGAAGCGATACTTCATGCTCTCCCGACTTGCCACCAAATAAAACACCAATTCTCATATCCACATTCTAGCAAAAAAAGGCTATTATCGCTATACTCTATTCGTATGAAAATTTTGATAGATCGAGCTAGCCTGCTTTTACTAGACAATAAGGTTGTAGCAATCCCGACAGATACGATCTATGGCTTAGCTGTAGCTTATGATAAAAAAGAGGCTATTTGCGCCCTTTATGAACTTAAAAAACGGCCCTCTTCAAATCCTCTGGTCCTTTTTGTCAAAGAGGCAAAAGATGTAGATCAATTTGTCTCTGAAATTCCTACCGGAGGAAAAGCTTTGATGGAAGCTTTTTGGCCGGGACCCCTTACGCTAGTCCTACCCTCAAAAAGGTCATCAACAATCGCAATCCGGATACCTAATCACCCTCTTATTATCTCACTTTTAGAAAAAACAGGGCCCTTGTTTGTCACATCGGCAAATATTTCAGGAAACCCTCCTCTCAAATCAACTTCTGAAATCGAAACCACTTTTGGAACAAATTTTCCTGTTTTAGATGGAGAGCTACCTCAAGTAGGCTTAGCTTCTACTATCCTCTCGTTTGAAAATAATTTATGGCAAATCGATCGCCATGGCCCCATTTCTCCAGAAGATTTTTTTCCGATTTTGGGCTATGTTCCAAAAAATAAATTAACAATTACTCCCGTTTCAGATTAAGATAAATTTTTAACTCTAAAGTAGGAAAAATATGCGCATAACAAAACATAATGATAAAGTAAAAGTTCACTATACTGGCAAGCTAACTGATGGAACTATATTCGATTCATCTTTTGAAAGAGAGCCACTTATGGTCGAAATAGGCGCAGGCGAACTCATTGTTGGTTTTGAAAAAGCCCTCCTCGGAATGACCGAAGGGGAGAAAAAAGAGATCCATCTGCCACCACAAGAAGCCTACGGCGAACACCTAAAAGATCTCGTAAAAGTAGTTGAACGAAAATACTTCCCAAAAGACCTCGTCCCCCAAGAAGGGATGCAACTCCAACTCGGAGAAAATGAAGAGACCACCATCGTCACCCTTGCCAAAGTAACCCCCGAACACATTACCCTCGACGCCAATCACCCCCTCGCCGGCAAAACCCTAACCTTCGAAATCCAACTCGTCGAAATCGTCTAAAACCCCTATCAACTCAAGCCTTTCTCACCTCTAAAGCATCCTTTAGAGGTGAGGACAATCTGTTATTCTAATCCTTTCGAATTCCAACTTGCATCTTGCAAGCCTGACCCCATTCTCTAGTTGTTAAAAAAACTTTAATTTTGCGAGTGGTAGAAATTGCTAACCATATGCTAAACTTCTTAGCTATGAGTATTGTGCTTGGTATAGAGACTACATGTGATGAGACGGCGGCAAGTGTGGTTGTCGATGGTAAAAAAATTCTTTCAAATGTGGTTTATTCGCAGATTGAGACGCATAGGGAGTATGGAGGGGTCTTTCCAGAGCTTGCTTGCAGAAAGCATGCTGATGAATTAATTCCTATTATTGATGAAGCAATCAGACTTGCGGGTGTTGAAAAATCGGATATTGAATTAATTTCTGTAGCTGCAAGGCCAGGGCTGATGGGTGCTTTGTTGATTGGCCTGAGTACGGCAAAGGCGCTGAGCTATAGCTGGAAAATCCCTTATGTTGGTGTAAATCATATAGAAGCACACCTTTACGCTGCTATGATGTCTGTAGATAATCCCCCTCTTCCTGCAATTGGTCTGATTGTATCGGGTGGTCACACCTCTCTTTTAAAGATCAAAGCCTTGGGCGAGTATGAATGGTTAGGAAATACTTTAGATGATGCTGTTGGTGAAGCTTTTGATAAAACGGCAAGACTTTTAGGACTACCGTATCCTGGTGGGCCTGAGATTGAGAAACTGGCGAGGCTAGGCGATCCGAAAGCAGTTCCTTTTAAACCGGGGAGGATGAAGGAAAAACCGCTACATTTCTCTTTTAGCGGACTTAAAACCCAAGTGCTTTACGCTATGGCGAAAAATCCTAAAAATGAGGATGTTGCAGCAAGCTTCCAAGAGACTGCACTAAACGATTTAGTCAACAAAGCGCTCCTTGCCCTTAAAACTTACTCTCTAAATGCCATTTATATCGGTGGTGGCGTCAGCAATAATAGGCGTCTTCGAGAGCTTTTTGAAGAAAAAAAACCACCTGGTGTTCAAGTTTTTTGGCCGGCAAATGGTCTTAGTCTTGACAATGCTGCTATGATTGCGGGCCTTGGTTACCATGTCTATCAAAGCAAGGGGTGCGGCGACCCTTACGATCTTACTCCGATGCCCACAAATAAGTTGCTCTTTTAAAGAAAAAACGGCATAATCGGGCCAAAAATTTGAGGTTTTACCCATGGCAAAAAAGAAAGTTCGACAAGTCATTACTTTAGAAAGCACAGAGAGCTCATTTAGAATGAGTACGGTTAAGAATCCGAGAAATACAACAGCCCGTCTCGAGCTAAAAAAATACGATCCGACATTAAAAAAACACGTTATGTTCCGTGAGAAAAAATAACCTGTATACTGAGAGTGATTCAAAAACTGGGAATTTTCAAGTCAGAAATCTTCGAATTTGAATTAGGCGAAGCCGTTGCCGAGACCGAGCTCTATTGTACTAGGTGAGGGCGAGGCAAATTTAAAGGTGGGGATTTCTGACGATGAAAAAACCAATTTTTGAAACGCGAGCAGTATAAGGTGAAAAAGTTTTGTTTGAGCTGTTTTTTTTAAAAAGCTATTTGTGGCCCAAAAAAAGGCAACTGTCCGTTGCTTTAATTGGGCTTTTATCTCTCTTTGTCATTTCAATAGTTGTCTGGTTACTTTTACTCTTTCTCTCTATCACTGAAGGGATTGAGAAGACTTGGCTTTCAAAGCTAACCTCTCTAAATGCACCGATTCGAATCACGCCAACAGAGGCTTATTACAACTCCTATTATTACCAGATTGATAGCTTAGCTAACGCTTCAAATTATTCGCTAAAGAGTATTGGTGAAAAGCTTAAGTCCGAAAAAACCGATCCTTATGAAGGCGGTACTGATGAAGCAATCCCTAATTACTGGCCCGTAAAAGAGCCCTCAAGCATCGATCCTGTAAAATTAGCCTTCTCCTCCTTTAAGTCGCTTCAAACAAAATTTCCGAAACTTATTGCTGAAGACTATGAAGTAGCTGGCGCATTGATGAGACTTGAGCTCATTCGACCTAATACAAGAAATTTCCAAAGTTTTCTATCTCAGGTTTCCTATGTTGCCACCTACCCTCAAACCCCTTCTCATTTAGAACCGTTAATTCAGCAGCCTTCCATTGAAGATGTTAAACATTTAATGTATATGGCTTCGCTCTATTCAGAAACAGATTTACAAGAGCGCCTCCTCGCTAATACCATCTCTCTTGATAAAGCTGAGTTTAAGACCCATTTTGATGAGCCTCCTAAGCTTGCCCCGCCTTGGGCATACTTTGTTAAAGACAAACTGATCGTTCCTGAAAATGGGGTAGTTCTCCCTAAACAATTTAGGGAAAATGATGTCCTCCTCGGCGATAAAGGGTATTTTTCCTATCAAGCTGTAACTCCCATGAGCTCTCAAGAGCAAAGACTCCCTCTTCAGGTGGTTGGCTTTTATGATCCGGGTGTAATCGCAATTGGTGCCAGGTTTATCTTAGCCGATCCAACTCTTGTACAAACTATGAATGCAAATTGTCAAACAACCGCACTTGATCCTCTGTTGACTAACGGCATCCAGGTTTGGTTTGACGATTTAAAGAAAACTAGGGTAATTGGAGAAGAACTTGCTAATGAATTTACAAAAGCAGGGATTTCAGAATATTGGAAAATAATCCCTTACTATGAATACGATTTTGCAAAGGAATTAATCAGCCAGTTTCAAAGTGATCGCTATCTATTTATGCTTGTAGGCGTCCTTATTTTAACTGTCGCTTGCTCCAATGTTATCTCTCTCCTCCTTCTTTTAGTGAATGATAAAAAGCATGAAATTGGAATTTTACTATCTCTTGGAGCTTCAAAGAGGAGCATTGCCCTTATTTTCGGAGGCATTGGAGTCTCTGTCGGTTTTGTCAGCTCTCTAATTGGGATTACCCTTGCCTATCTTACCCTCTCTAATCTTGGTCTATTTGTCAATTTCCTAAGCTCTATTGAAGGTCAGCAAGCTTTCAGCCCCCTTTTCTATGGCGACTCACTTCCAAACACTATGAGTGCAAAAGCGCTCATCTTTGTCCTCGTTGCCTCACCTATTCTCTCCCTCCTCGCAGGTCTAATTCCAGCGATCAAAGCTTGTAAATTAAAACCGTCGGCCATTTTGAGGTCAGAATGAAATCAGGATATGTACTAATCGCTAAAGGGATCTCAAAAGAATTCTATCACCCTGAAAAAATTCTTATTTTAAAAGAGATCTCCCTCGAAGTTAAGCTCGGAGAGAGCGTTGCTATTATTGGCCCATCGGGCTCTGGAAAAAGCACACTGTTACAAATTTTAGGAACCCTCGAATCGCCAACTACTGGAACTCTCTATTTTTATGAGGATCAGATAGTTCCTAAAATGGTCGCTAGCATAAGAAACAAGCACTACGGATTTGTCTTTCAAGCAGGTAATCTCTTAGAAGAGTATTCCCTGATTGAAAACCTCCTTTTGAAAGCTAAGATTGCAAGGCGCCCAACATTTAAAGGGGCTGAAGCCTTTGAGGAGGCTCTATCTTTTATCGATCAGGTAGGCCTTACTCATAGAATTAATTTCCCTCTTAAGTATTTGAGTGGTGGCGAAAAGCAGCGAGCTGCGATTGCTAGAGCCTTGATGAATAATCCCGATCTTATTTTGGCAGATGAGCCCACTGGAAATTTAGATAAAGCCTCTGCAGAACATGTCCAAGAAATCCTCCTTAATTGTTGCAAAAAATTAAATAAATCTCTGATAGTTGTAACGCACGACAATAATTTTTCAAATCTTGTCGATACAAAGTTGCAATTAGAAAGTGGATTATTAAAATGATTGCCAAAATGATTGATGAAAGAATTGAACAGATCGTTTCAAAGATAGATAATAAAATTCTTAGAGAGGCAAGTCACTACGCTCTTTTTCCCGGCGGAAAAAGAATCAGACCAAAAATGCTCCTATCTATATCTGGAAAGACAGGCCTTGATGTTGCCGTTGCAATTGAATTGATTCACACATATACACTCATTCACGACGATCTTCCTTCCATGGATAATGATGATTTTCGGAGAGGTAACCCGACATTACATAAGGTCTTTGGCGAAGCCACAGCAATTTTAACAGGAGACTTACTCTTAACGCTTGCATTTCAAGTAATTGCAGAGAGTTCACTATCCCCCTCACTTGCCCTAAATGTCATTCTAAATATCTCAAAAAAAATCGGCGCAAATGGCCTAATTGTTGGGCAACTTCTCGATATTGCCTCAAAAAACAAACCTATAGATTGGGAAGAGCATCAACACATCTCTTTCAGAAAAACAGCCGATCTTTTTACAACAGCCCTTGTATGCGGCGCGATGATTAAGGGACTCCCAGAATCAGAAATAGCTATTTACACTCAATTTGGGCAAACATTTGGACTTCTCTACCAACTCAAAGATGATCTAGATGACCAAAATTCACCCATCCCTATAAATGAGTTAAATCGAACAAAAGATTTACTGATCACTCATGCAGAGCATCTACTCTCGCTACTCTCCTCACCTAATTCGTTCTTAGCAGATTGCTTGACCTCTTTATCTACAATTGCAGTGACAGAGATGTCAGACCAGACATTGAGCGCCGTTTCAACCATATCTAAAAACGGATAAAACGGTAGAATAAGCCCCATCATAGTAAGAGGGACATCCATCCAAATCAAAAACGTGCTACTAAGGAAAAAACATCCCATTGGCACCCCTGCATTTCCAATTGCAGCCATTGTAGCAAGCCCGATCCAAAGAACAAAATCTATAGGCGAAAACGTATGTCCGTATGTTTGCGATATAAATAATACTGTCGTTAATATAAATGCGGCACACCCATTCATATTAATCACTGTGCAGAGAGGAAGTGAGAAATTAGCTATCTTAGAGCTAATCCCTAAATTCTTTTCAGCAACTTGAAGAGTAAGGGGAAGGGTTGCATTTGACGATTTAGAGAAAAATGCAAGTGCTAGAGCCTTTGACGCTCCCTTTGCTGTCTTTAATGGGGATATCCCTTTCATTTTCAATATAATCGGTATCACAACAAACCCTTGGATAAGATTTGCAAAAATTACGACACCTAAATAGAGCATTAAGCTGTGAAAATGAGAAAAATTGACCTTTAAATCTTGAACCAATAGAGAGGTAAAAGCAAATATTGCAAGGGGCATAAAAATGGTAATAAACTCAGCCACTTTTAACACCAGTTTAAATAGTGATGAAAAGAGGTGACTTACAGTTTTTCCATTCTCTTCCGGAATCTTCAAAATAGCAATTCCTAAAATAAATCCCAAAAGAGCTATACCGATCATATTATTATCTAAAAAGGCCTGAACAAAATTAGAGGGGATAATATTTAAAAAAAAGGTGAAATAGGAGCCCTCATGAGCAATTTGACCTCCTTCTAAAATCATTCGAACATTTTTAGCCGGATCTACAATAAGAAAGAGAATTAAGGCGACAGTAGCTGCCAAAAGCGTCGTAAAAAGAGTGTATCCAAAGACTCTCCTTCCAATCCTTTTCATCTCACTAAGGCCGCGCATATTTGAAATTGTCGATACAATAGCCAAAAATACAACGGGCGCTGCAATCAGTTTTAAAAAATTCATAAAAATGGTAGTTATAGCCTCAGCAACTATCGTAACGGGCTTGAACCCCAGCAACCCTGCCCCTATTCCAGCTAAAATCGCAACAAGCATAACTAGATACGACTGCAAAAACTTTTTCATATAAGAACCTTGGTTTTTTTAACGCTAATGATATTAAAGATAGTGAGTACTATCAATCCTGGATAGATGATTTGAAGTATTGGCCCTAAAAATGCCGATATTCCGTTAAAATTAAGGGTGGATACAACAAAGGTGATAAGTAGAGATCCTGCAAGAATGATTTTATAACTCAATCTCTCTCTAAAAACCTCTTTATGTACAAATTCGGAGAATGAAGAGATCAGAGCTATTGCGGTCGTAAGACAAGCAAGTCCAATTGCTATGCACACTAAAATTCCACCATAGGGGCCGGCCAATTTAAAAGTAATTGCACTCAAAATTTCATCTTTCATAAGCAGCTCTCCATGCATAGCTGCAATATAGCTAAATCCGCCATAAACGATTATCAACAAGGTCATTGCTATTAGGCTCGCTCCGATTGAGATTCTATTCCTATTTTCTCTCCCTTTTAATAGAGCCCAAATCGTCGAAGAGAAGAAAAACGCAGCTAGTAAATCCATCGTATTATACCCCTCTTTTAATCCTGTTAGGAAGAGTTCAAATCGCGCATCATCAACTTTTGCTAAATCCGCTGGAAAGGCAAACCCAAGAACTATTATTGAAATCAAAGAAATTAGCAATAGTGGCGTTAGAACCACTCCAAGCAACTTTAATAGCCGCTTTTGAGAAGCTGCAAACAGATAGATCACAATACAAGCACTGATTCCAAATAGAGGTGCCGAGATCCCAGGTAAAAAACTTTGAAATGTTGTATACGAAAGGGCGATACATCTTGGCGTTGAGCCTAAGGGGCCTAATAGCGCAATAACCATAAAGGCGATCAGAAATCCAGGCACTTTTCCAAGCCTTCCAAAAAATCTCTGCTGATCCCCATTAAACATGATCATCGCAAGAACTCCAGCAAACGGAACAAATACCCCAGTTAAAACAAGCCCTAAAATAGCAAAACCATTTTTATCACCTGCCAATTGCCCTAAAGCAAGCGGGAAAATAATATTCCCTGCACCAAAAAACATAGAGAACATCGCAAGGCCAACGGCCCATGTCTCTTTATTAAAAATTTTCATAAATTTTCCTTAGTTGTCATTCATTATCTGTAAATAAAATATTTTGAAAAAAGAGTCCCTAGTGCGCGCTGCGCACACAGACAAGAAAGGAATATAGAGAAGAAAAACTCATAAAATAAGTTTACCAAGATACTATAATTTACTACAATTAAAACCAGATGAAATTTTTTATTATCCTTTTTGGTTTATCCTTTGCAGGAGAGCTAATAGTCCCCTGTTTCTTACCTTCAATACGAATTCTAGGTCTTCTCCCCTTCCTCCTTTTTGCCCTATCAAGATTTTCTCTACCTAGAGTTCTATGGCTCAGCGCACTTGCTGGTCTCGCTGTAGATTTACACTCCTTTGGCCCCCCTCTTGGATTTTTTGCCTTTAACTACTCTCTCAGTAGTCTAATTCTATTCCGCTATAAAAAGTTTTTTTCTGAGGAGAATCTTTTCTCTTTTGTCCTCTACGGCATCCTTTTCTCTTTTGTCTCCACTTTCATCCATTTTTTTCTTTACGCTATTCAAGATATCCACTTAAAACCCTCCTCTCTTACCTTAGCTACCGATCTTATCTGCATGCCTTTAATAGACGGCATCTATACTTTGGTATGGGCTTTATTGCCCCTCCTGTTGTATAAATATCTTACAGAACCTAGCCGAATGCACTTTTACAAAACAAAATTAGGAATCTTAATTCATGAGTTATCACGAATTACTCGTTAATGACATCCCGATATCTACATTAGAGAGCGTCGCGATTTCAGCAATTCTAAGAGCCTCCGATATTGCAAAAGAGGGGTTTTATTCCTCTCTCACAATTCAAGAAAAATCGGGCCCTCACGATGTCGTCACTCAATTCGACAGAGAAGCTGAACATGCAATTATAGAGACTATTTCAAATACATTTCCGGACCACGCCTTTCTTGGAGAAGAGACTGGAAGCCGGGGCGTTCCCGCATCAGCTATTACTTGGGTAATCGATCCGATTGATGGCACCTGGAACTTTGCTAGACAAATCCCCTCGTTTGGCTGCTCTCTTGCTGCAATGTATCAAAATACAGTCTATGTTGGGGTTGTGATCGATCCAATTGCAAATGAGTTGTTTGTGGCTAAAAAGGGTTATGGAGCCACCATGAATGGTAAAAAACTGAGTATTAGTCCAAGATCTACCCTCTCCGAGTCAGGCATCTCTTTAAGAATTGAAATGCTTAAAAGCGTTCCTGAAAATTTAGGTGTTCTTAGAAGATCTGGCTCTGCTGTTCTCGATATGTGTTATGTAGCAAAAGGCTCATTAGAAGGCTTTGTCGACCGTAGCATCAACATTTGGGATTTTGCTGCAGCCATGCTCATCGTTCAAGAAGCTGGAGGAATTGTCACCACACTAAATAACACCCCCCTTCTTTTAGACCCGGCAAAAAAACAATCCATTATCGCAACTAACGGACTCATTCATAAGGAACTATTAAAGTGGATATCGACGGAAAAAGAGTAGCCAAAGAGTTTCAAGAGAGACTTAAACAAAAAATTGCAAAAGAGGGGCTTACCCCTACCCTCGCCTTTGTCCTAGTGGGCGAAGACCCCCCCTCACAATCATACGTTAAAATGAAGGGAAAGGCCTGTGCAGAAGTCGGCATCCATTCCATTAAAATTGAACTCCCCGAATCTACTTCTGAACTAGAGCTACTCAATGTGATTAAAAAATTAAATTCCGATTCAACTGTTCACGGTATACTCGTTCAGATGCCCCTTCCAAAACAGATCAATGAACAAAAAATCCTCCTTGCTATCGATCCGGGTAAAGACGCAGACGGCTTCCATCCCATTAATGTAGGAAAAATGATCACAGGCGATCCGAATGTTATTATCCCCTGCACCCCACTTGGCGTCCTAAAGCTTCTAGAAGCCTATAATATAGAGACTTGCAGTAAACATGTAGTCGTCCTAGGTAGAAGCAATATCGTTGGTAGACCTCTCGCTAACCTCCTCTCCCAAAAAAGAGCCCAAGGAAACGCTACCGTCACCCTCGCTCACTCTCTCACAAAAGACCTCCCAGCCCTCTGTAAACAGGCCGACATCCTCATCGCAGCCCTCGGAAAAGCAAACTTTGTCACCAAAGAGTTCATCAAACCCGGCGCCGTCGTCATCGATGTCGGCATCAATCGTATCGATTCCAAAATAGTTGGCGACGTCAACTATGGGGAAGTAGCCCCTCTCACAAGTTACATCACCCCCGTGCCCGGCGGCGTAGGCCCCATGACCATTGCCATGCTCCTCGAAAACACCTACCTCCTCGCCAAGAGTGGTTTATAGTTGATGAAAAGGGTGAATACCTTTAGTTATTAACCTTCTGATTTTTTCAACTGTTAGAGTCATCCTAACACACTTTCCATCAACCGTTGCCCCCCCTTCGTCAAATGAAAGTTTTTTGTAAAACTGCTTTGCGCTTAATACACTACTTAGAGTTAAAGGGAGACCATCTGCGCGCACTGTCTCTCCTGCTAAATGCAAAATAACTGCGGTTCCTGCGCCCTGAACTTTGGCAACTAAACGCTCATTTATTCGATCTCTAATATTATCCGGATGGGTAACCAAATATAGGAGAGAATTTTTCTTTTTATCATAAAGGGCAAATGACTGTGCTTTCATAGTCGCTCTATCTTTACAGACTAGTATTGTGTCCCACGATTCGCCCCGCTCTTCTAGCCTAACATCTTTCTCTTTGTCTAGAGCACATTCAATCCGACCTAAGGCAAAAAAGGATATTGCTGAAGACTCAGTAAAAATTGATCCTCCACCATGTTGGTGCTTTCTATTCGCAAGAAGGCTCCATTCCTCAGCTAATATTGAAATTTCCTCCCAATCTTTTTGCTCTACTTCGTTAACAATAAACTCATGCATATTCCCAAAAGACCTAACCATAGAGCTCTTCATAACTAAATCAGACATAATTCACCTAAAATAAATTATTTATATCATAATTATATCATAATTAATAGTTTTTGATGAGATCAAATAAAGTCTACCGACAAACGTTAATAATTAACCTGTTATGAGATTAAAAATTAAACTTTATAAATGCAATACTTTCTATGCAACACCCAATCTATTTTTTCAACTATGTTTTATGACTCGAAAATAGCCCTTTCTGTTAAAAAAACTTTCGGGTAGAGTGAATGGAGTATGCCAGTTAAGAAAAAAGGCCTTCTTCAAGGTAAATTAAGTCTTCATAGTAAAGGTTTTGGTTTTGTATCCGCAATCGATGTGGAACATGACGATGTTTTTATCCCCTCTTCACAGATAAAAGGCTCTATTGACGGAGATATCGTTGAAATTCAAGTGCTTGGAAAGTCCGCAAAGGGATATGAAGGAAAGGTTGTCCGCCTCATTAAGAGAGAGCGAAAAAGAATTGTTGGAATTGTCACTCAAGTATTAAAGACAGGCGAAGCAGTTATCTACTCCCCTGTTGTTGGCGAAGAGCGCGATGTTATTCTCGTTAAAGAAGAGAAGCGAAAGTGGGTGCTTGGCGACCGTGTTTTAATGCAAATTGAAAAGACCACCCCTGAAAAGATCTTTTGCAAACTCTATAAATTATTTGGAAATATCGAAGATGCAACTATTGATACTGAAGTTGCCGTCGAAGAGTACCAAATCCGAAAAGAATTTCCTACAGCGGTAATTGAGGAAGCCCTTGGCTTTTCAAGCGCAAGTTCTATCAAAAAAGATAATAGAGTCGATCTTACCGATCTAATTTGCATGACTATCGATCCTGTTGACGCTAAAGATTATGATGATGCGCTTTCTATTACGAAAGACAAAAAAGGCCATTATCATCTAGGCGTTCATATTGCCGATGTCTCTCACTTTGTTCAGGTGGGCTCAGCCCTTGATAAAGAGGCTTTTAAACGGAGCAATTCGACCTATTTTATCGATAGTGTTGTCCCAATGCTCCCCCCTGAATTGTCAAACGATCTTTGCAGTCTTAAAGAGAAAGTGGACCGCCTCACAGCTTCTGCCTTAATGGAATTTAATGAAAATGGGACTCTCGTCAATTACAAAATTGTCCGCTCTATTATCAATAGCCGAAAAAGATTTACCTATGAAGGGGCCAAGGAAGTTCTCGACGGAAAAGTAGAGAGCCCCCTCCTCCCCCAACTAAAACTCTTAGTTGAACTTGCACTTAAATTAAAAGCATTTAGAAAATCGAGAGGAAGCGTAGAGCTTTCTATGCCAGAGATTCGTCTTAAAATTGATGATAAAGGCGTTCCAAATGGGTACACTCGAATCGATTATGACATCACACACCAGCTCGTAGAAGAATTCATGTTAAAAGCAAACGAACTAGTTGCTAAACACTTACTCGATCAAGGGAAAGATGCAATCTTTCGTATCCACGAAGAGCCTAATCCCGAAAATATGAAAGATTTTTTTAGCTATGCAAGATTGATAGGATTTCAAGTCCCTCCCGAACCGAAAGATGAAGATCTCATCAGACTGTTTGAGATGGCTCAAAAATCTCCTCTCTTAGAGCAACTCGCCATTAGATTTATCCGAAGCATGAAACTTGCTATCTATTCTGAAAACAATGTGGGCCACTTTGGTTTAGCTCTTGAAAATTACACCCATTTTACAAGTCCTATAAGACGGTATTCTGACTTAGTTATTCATAGACTTTTGTTTGATGAGACTTACAAACCAAACCTTAAATTAGTTGCTCTTTGGTGCACAGAGCAAGAGAGAAAGAGTTTTAAAGCAGAAATGAGCGTGATCAAACTCAAAAAACTCCGCTATCTTGAAAAAATCATTACTGAAACAAAAGAAAAAACTTTTTCAGTTACAATCACAAACATAAAACCGATGGGAATTTTCTTCGATCTCGATTTTATTGGGTTTGAAGGATTTATCCGCGTCTCTAATTTAGGTCGTGAATACTTCCATTTTGATGAAAAAAGACGTGTATTTACTGGCGAGAAGACTGGCGTCACATTTAATATTGGCAAGCCAATTCAAGTAGTTTTAGAATCGATCGATCTTCTTATCCAAGAATGCAATTGGGTCCTTTTAAATTAATTCAGCTAAGCGTAAAATGACAAAATGAAGAAATATTTTTTGACAGGTGTCATTCTTTTATTACCTCTTGCGCTTACTCTAGCAATCATAGCGTTTGTAGTTAATTTACTGACCAAGCCTTTTATGGGCGTCGTAGCACACATACTTTCAAGCAATCAGGTGGTTAACAAGGGATTCATCATTTTTTCTCCCGAGCAGACCATCCGTTATACAAGTCAGCTAATCATTTTAGTCTGCCTCTTTGCAGCGATTTTAACTTTAGGATGGCTTGCACGTTGGGTTTTCATTAGATGGATTATTATACTTGGGGAAAAAATTTTACACAGATTGCCTCTCGTCAACAAAGTCTATAAGACGACAAAGGACATCGTCACCCATCTCTTTAGCCAAGGAAAAAACACATTTCGAAAAGTAGTTTTAGTCCCCTTTCCTAACAAAGATATTTATGCGATTGGACTTCTATCAGAAGATGCCCCTAAAGAATGTTCCGATAAAATTGGTGAAGAGCTTGTTTCAGTATTCGTTGCAACAGCACCCAATCCAGCTACTGGCTTTGTCATCATGTACAAAAAAAGCGATCTTGTTTATCTCGATATGAGACCTGAAGACGCCATTAAATACATCGTCTCTTGTGGTGTTGTCACCCCAGAAATGAGCGGTATTCATCCATGAGAAAAAATCTTCTTTCTGGTCTAATTATCCTCCTTCCTATTGCAATTACCTTTTGGTTTATCCGTTTATTTGTAGATATATTGACCGATCCTTTTATGGTCCATGTACAAAACTTTCTCCTTTTTATTACTCATCGCCATTTTAGCTTAGCAACCCAACAGACCCTTCTAATCATTACAAGCCGAATAGCTATATTGATCCTCCTCTTTGTTTTTGTTTTAGCCTTGGGCTATCTCGGGAAAAAAATTGTTTTTAATTGGGCTGTAAAAAAAATCCACCTCCTTATGTTTAAAATCCCCTTGATTAATTCCATCTACAGAGCCAGTAAAGATATTATTTCAGCTGTTTTTTCCGATGAAAATAAAATTTTTAATAGAGTTGTAGCAGTCCCCTTTCCTTGCAAAGAATCTCGAACTCTTGGCCTTGTAGCAGGAATTGCCCCAAAAGAGATTCAAGACAAGCTGCCAAAATCACCCACAAACTCCCCTATGAAAGTGGTTTTTATAGCGACTTCTCCTCACCCAACTTCAGGCTTTCTCCTCCTCACACATGAGGATCAACTGATCACCCTCGACATCTCCCTAGAAGACGCTTTTAAATTCCTTATTTCCTGTGGAGTTTGCCTTCCGGAACACCAAAAATAGAATTCCTTGCCCTTTTTTTGAAATTCGGGTATACTTTTTTCTAAATTAATTAAGGAATTTATATGACAAGACCGAGCAAGCAAGAAGAACGGCGTAGTGTGTGTCCTCGCAAACTAAAGCACTCTTTTGCAAAAAAAACTGGCCCAAAACCAGACAATTTGTCTCATGGGTACAAACCCATTGAAAACTCAGTAAAAAGCAATCAAGTTTTTATAGCTAAGGTGAAATAATGTCTAAGCACGGTAGTTACGGAAAAGCCACTAAAGGGACTCAAAAACGGAATGTTTTAAAACGTTTTGAGCGTATTAAATTGTTGAAATCAAGAGAGCTTTGGAAAGAGACGCTTTCTGTATTTGGGCTTCCGAAAACAAAAGTCCCGACCTAATCTGGATTTGTGAAGATTCTTCAATACGATACTCAGGTCGATCTTTTAATTGACAAGAAGCAAGTTAAAAGGCTTATAGAGGGGGTTTTTTGTTTAAAAAAAACCTCTTCTAATGAATTAATCGTACACTTCGTCACAAAAGAAGATATATCAATTATTCATGGGGATTTTTTTAATGACCCTACTCCAACTGACTGTATCACCTTTCCTTTTCGTGAGGCTAACCTTCTAGGGGAAATATTTATATGCCCTCAAATGGGAATTGAGTATTCTCCTGATGAGCCTTATAAAGAGACAAGCCTCTATATTGTACACGCCATCCTCCATCTTTTAGGCTATGATGATATTGACCCAAGCGATGAAGCCTTAATGCGTAAAGCAGAAGCTGAAGTAATGAACCATCTGGAAGAAAAAAACCTCGTGTTATCTAACCCAAGTTACGTTATATAAACTAAAATGATGACAGAGACTGCTCTAATCCCTATTCTATTCCTCTTCGGAGCAACTATCTTGACGGCCATAAAAACAGCCTTGAAAAATCTTTCAAATAGTGAAATTGAAGAGGCTTTTTCAAAAACAAAGTATTTTATAGTCCGACTGGGTAAGATCTCCCCCTTAAAAGAATTTATCAACTTAAGCACAATCATTTTATTCATTGGATATGGGTCAAGCGGAGCTCTATTTCTAAGCCATTATAATTTCATGCAAATCCCCATTTTAATCATGATCGCACTCGCTTCCTACTTGTTTTTTCATGTTTTTGCAACAAATGCAGTGTTTGCTACCTTAAAACTTTTTTCTTTTACCGCCTCTATTTATCTGATTATCTTGTTCCCTATTATCTATCCACTTGTATGGCTCGAAAACAAGCTCTCTCCAAAAACAGCCCTAAAAAGCAAACTTACTCCTTCGGAACAATTGAAGAAACGTCTCTCGGAACTATTACAAGAAGCTGAAATTCAAAATCTTCTAGACCCGATGGAGCAGAAATTGGTCTCCTCAATAGCTCAATTTGGCGATCTTGTAGCAAGAGAAATCATGATTCCAAGACCAGACATGCTTTGCCTCCCTGCCTCTACAACAGTTTATGAGTCGCTTCACATGTTTATTGAAGAGGGCTACAGCCGAATCCCTTTATATGGCGAATCAATTGACGACATCACAACTGTCTTGCTATATAAAGATGTGATGGAATTTTGCGTAATAGCCCTAGAAAAAAATTCTTTAGAGACCATCAAAACAACTTTAGTTTCATCCCTTGCTAATGAAATTCTATATTCTCCTGAAAATAAAAAAATTCGCGATCTATTTCAGGAGATGCGAACAAAAAAAATTCATGCAGCTATCGTCGTAAATGAATATGGGGGTACTGAGGGTTTAATTACGATTGAGGACATATTAGAAGAGCTTGTTGGCAGTGAAATTCAAGATGAGCATGATGAAGAAGAAGAAATTCTCTATAAAGAGACCCTTGATAAAAGCTGGATTGTCGATGCCACCATGAGTATTATCGACGTAGAAAAAGAACTTGGGACTAGACTTCCCCATGGACCTGAATATGAAACAATAGCTGGCTTTATTTCTCTCCAGGCTGGGTGCATCCCCAAACCTGGCACTATCATCCACGGGGAAAATTTTCACCTCGAAGTACTAAAAAGTGACGAGCGTCAAATTTTAGAAGTAAAAATTACCCCTGAAAAGCGAGAAACTCTCGATTTGTAATAGGGAGTTTTAGTATAGTATTTGATAAAGGATTTTTGTATGGCAAGATCAATTTGCACTGTAGAACCGGGTGTTGCAAGAGCTGGAGAAGTTGGCACATGGAAATTCGTATTTGTATCCCCCTCTCACCTCCCTGCTAATACTTGCTTGAGGTTTGATCCTCTTTCCCATGGAAAACCAGGTGAGTGGCAGTTACCTGAAGCTAGCTCTAAAGCAAAAGGGAATTCTATTTGGCTCTCTCTTCCAAATGGAAAGCCTCTCTATCCAAAACCTGTAGAAGCCGAAAAAGGTCAGCTTTTTTATGACTTCTGCCTCCCTGAAGAAGTTTCACATGGCGAAAAACTTGTTATTATAATAGGGGCCCCTGGTCAAAAACAGGGTCCTGGCAACCTATCTCAATCTTTTACACAAAGAAGAAAGCCATTTCACCTTTATGTTGATCCTAAAGGAAAAGGCGATTACAGAGACAAAGATCCTGAAATTTTTTCTTTAGATGTAAGAGGGAGCAAACTTGAAAATATCCGAATCATTACCCCCTCAGTTGTATTTAAAAATACACGCTTTGATGTTTTTCTTAGATTTGAAGATTCTTTTGGCAATTTAACTGGAAACGCCCCTGAAGGAACTTTGATCGAATTGTCTTACGAGCACCTAAGAGAAAACCTTCAATGGAAACTTTTCGTCCCAGAAACAGGCTTTTTAACTCTTCCCAACCTTTATTTCAACGACCCTGGAACCTATCACCTAAAACTTACTAATTTAATGACCCAAGAGATATTCACATCTCCTCCAATTCATTGCTTTCAAGAGCAAGGCGATCACCTATTTTGGGGAAGCTTACATAGCAATTCCTCCCGCTTTGAATCTTCTGATGAAATTGAGTCCTCTCTTCGCTATTTCCGAGATGACAAAGCTTATCAATTTTATGCTACGGCGTTAGATGAAGCTGAAGAATCTACATCTAACGATGATTGGAAGCTCATATCAAACCAGGTTGCAGAATGTAATGAAGAAGAGCGCTTTGTTACAATGCTAGGATTCCAATGGATGGGAGACCCCTCTGGTGAAGGATGCAGACATATTATCTATGCAAAAGATAATAAAGCTCTCCTTCGGAAAAAAGATGTTAAATCAGGCTCTTTAAAAAAAATCTACAGCCATCATACTCCAAAGGAGCTTCTTTCTATCCCTTGTTTTACAATGGCGAAGGGATATTCCTATGACTTTGATAAATTTAACCCTGATTTTGAAAGAGTTGTGGAAATTTATAACTCTTTTGGTTCTTCCGAGTGTACAAAAAAACAGGGAAATCCTAGACCAATCCAAGCAAATTCAAGAAAAGGAATTTCTGAATCGGACGAAGGCTCTATACGAAATGCTTTGAATAGTGGCCATCGATTTGGTTTTGTAGCAGGTGGCTGGGATAATAAAGGCATCTATAAAGATATTGATGAAGAATCTCAAACTATATACAGCCAAGGCGCTACAGCTATTTTAACTCCAGAATATTCAAGAGATGCCCTTTTTCAATCACTCTACAATCGCAGATGTTATGCTACTACCGGGGCGCGCATTATTGTATTTTTCAATATTGCCAAATCTCCAATGGGAACAGAACTTAATTCAAAAGAGAAACCAGGACTTCTATATAACCGTTATATTGAAGGGTTTATTGCTGGAACAGCTCCACTTGAAGAGGTTGCTATTTTTAGAAATGGAGTTCTCTTGAAGGCGTACAAAGACCAACCTGAAACTTTTTCATTTGAACATTATGATGATGAACTTCTTGAAAAGGCAATCCTCACTCCAGATCTAGAAAAACCATTTGCCTACTATTACATCCGAGTGACCCAAAAAGATGGTCATATTGCTTGGGGCACACCTATTTGGATTGACTATGTTCCTGAAGAAAAGAAAAAGATCCGCAAAAAATAGTTTAATCTATATGAATTAGTTCATGCGAACGCTTATATTTTTTTCACTTTTAGGGTTTTCCCTCCTTTATGGCGGGGAAACCTCTATTCCAGATAGAAGACATATCCTATATCTAATGTCCATTCGACAAGTTGAACAAGCTATCGATGAATACCTTATAATTTATAAAATTGAAAAAAAACACGACTTTGAAGTTTTAGAACAGATGTGTCTTTCTCTTCTTGAAATTGGTAGCTCAAGTCCAAATCCAGACGATCAACTTTTAACTCTGTTTGGAATCTCCCTTTCAGGATCAAGCAATTCGTTTCTTACCTTTCTAGATACAGCCATACGAAGTCCTTATCCTGAAGTACAGGCAGCAGCTCTTCAGATTTTAAGTGGGCAACATGAAGATAAAAGCAATGAAATCATCTCTATTGGACTCAAATCAAATTTCTTACAGATTCGCTTTGAAACCCTATTCTACCTAATTCATAGAAAAACATATAACTCTTTAGGCCAGGTTGAATCGTTAATTAACCTCCTTCCTGAACAAGCAAAACCACTATTTGTTGAACTCTATGCAATCCATGGATCCTTTGAGGCTATTCAAATTCTGAAGCAACTCCTAAACGATAAAGACCCCAATGTTAGGATTACAGCAATCTTATATTCAGCTCTTTATCAAAGGGATGATCTCTTACCAAACATTCGATCAACTCTTACACATAGCGATCACCTTATAAAGGAAGCTGCATGTTTTGCTATCGGCCATTTAAAGGACTTAAATTCAGCTGATCCCCTAAAAAAAATCGCTACCACCTCACTTTTTCCTGAGACAAAATTAGCAGCACTCATCTCCCTGCTGCGTCTCGGCCATACTGAAGCAAGTCTTGAAATATTTCAAATGGCAAAAGAGGGCAATCTTTTTGCGATCCATTTTCTTGGTGAAATCCCAGGCAGCGATTCGGTTCTAGAGGAATTGCAGAGCTCCAAAGAACCGGGAGTCTCTCTCAATGCCACTATTTCACTTTTAAATCGAAAAAATCCCAAAGTACTTTCGCATTTAACCGAACTTTTACAAACAGATATTGAAATATCTGGCTTTGCCCCTTTCTCTTCTCCAGGACATGCTCTGATTGCCTGGAAGCGCGTCTCTCGGAGCTCACTTAAAGATCCCGAGCAAAAAAATAACTTAAAAGCAGTCTCTCTCCATTTTCAAGAAGAGCTTCTTGCAAAAGCATTAGAACTTCCTAATAAGACCTTTCTCCAAATAGCAAAGACATTAATGCAAAGCAAACAGACTAAGCTCTTACCACTTCTTATAAGACTTTTAGAAAACGAAGGAAGTGAAGAGACAAAAAACCTTCTAATCGAAAAAGCTTACGCAATAGAACATCCACTCCTCAGAAGCTATTGCAAACTAGCTCTATATCGTATGCACATAAGCGACTTTTATCGGACCGAATTCTTAAAATGGCTCGCCCACCAAAAAACCACCCGAATGATTGAGTTTCGTCCAATGTTAGAAGAGGGAGCTAAGATCGGCAAGCACAAAGGAGATTACTCATTATCACCTGAAGAAATTAGCGGCCTCTTCATCGAATCATTTAATGCCCTTGCAACTAACCACGATCCCGAAGGGATCGAATTTCTCCTAGAATCTCTACGCGATGGCCACAGCAAAAACCGCTACGCCTTCGCCGGCCTCCTCCTCAAATCCATCCACTAGCTTAAAAGACAAATAAAAATTAATTTTTTGTGTTTGATCTCGTATACAAAAAATTTATTCATCGTTATACTTTTTTTCTTATGCGCAAAAATTGGGTTCTATTTCTTTTCTTTTTTATTCCACTATTTGGTGAAGAGATTACGGTTGATGTCACCGATCCTGTCTATAAAGATGGAGTTTTGTCTTCCGATAAGGGCGGAATAATTCAATCGAGCAAGATGCGAGTGCAAGCTCAAAATTTAGAACTCAAGGAAGTTGATGGGGTTAAGGTTTTGACCGCAAAAGACAATCTATTTCTAATCTATGGAAAAAGGTTTTTTGTTGGAGACTCATTTACTTATAATTTTACAACGAAGCAGGGTGTATTAGAGAATGGAGTTTGCAATACCGAGGGTGTATTTATAGATGGGCAGAAAATCATCTTTAATAACGACGGCACTCTTACTATGGATAAGGCCCTTCTAACAACTTCGGAAAATAAAGAGTCTCCTTTTTCAATTCGGGCAAGAAATGTAAGCATGGACGAAGAGTATAAAGTTAAGGCAAAAGGGATCACTTTATCAGCTTTTGATACTCCCGTCCTCTACTTCCCCTCTTATTCTAGAATTATGAATAAAAAGTTTCAGCCTGATCCAGCTGTTACCTATAGAGCCTTTTGGGAAAGGGGTCAGGGGCCTCTTTTTCTAATGCGCTACAGGGCATGGGACAAAGAAGGCTTAAAGGTATTTTGGCGTGGTGAATTTAGAACGGGCAACAAGGACACAGGTAGCAAGGCGACGCAATATCTTGTACCGAGAGGTGCCGGTATGGCAGTCGAAATCGATTATCAAGATCCGGACAAACAACTCTTTAAATTTGCCTCCCGCAATTTCTATGCTTACGACTCTTTCTATAATGACACCCATCCAAAAAAATATCAGTCACGCTATCGTATTCAAGGCTCTTTTGATGGAATGAGTGAAAATAAAAAAATCGAAACTGCTGGAAAATGGGACGCCTTAAGCGACCGAAATATGCGCTCCGATTTCCCAACACAGCTGTTTGAATTACAAACGCTAGGACGGACAGAAGGTTTTGTAAAAGCGAGATATGACTCGGCATTCACTTCACTCTATGTGAGACCGAGAATCAACACCTTCCAAGGTTTTAAACAAGAACTACCTACCCTTAAAATTGCTGTAAAACCTTACGCCATTCCAAAAACAGGTGCTATTTTTGAAAACTACTTCAAACTTGCATACCTCGATTACGTCTATGCAGACACTTTACACGGTGCAGTACACGATTTTAGATCGGGCAGAATAGAGAGCTCTCAATCACTTGTACGCCCTGTCCAGTTTGGCTTTTTACACGCTACTCCAAAAATCGGCTTTCAGGAGATTTATTACACTAATGGCCAGAATGAGAGTAGCGAGCTCCAAGCTCTTTTCCATTATGATTTCTCTTCACATGCAACCTTAGAAAGAACCTTCACAACGCTAACACATGAAGTCAAACCATATCTCGACTTCCAAGGTTTAACTAAGCCAACAGCTTCGAGTACTGATATCCATATTTTTAGCATACAAGACGGTTTCCACAACCTAAATCAATTGAAGCTCGGTCTAAAAAACTCTTTTTTCAGAAATAGTGAGTTCTCTCCCTTACCTGGATTTTCAGCAGATCTTTACGCCTACAATTTTTTTAATGCAGAGACACTAAGCAAACCTTTTCCCAAGGGGTACCTCGATCTTGTTTGGAACTATCCTAAACTGACTTTTCAAACAAATCTTGGCTGGAATTTCCAAAAAAACACCTACGATCATACAAATTTTGCTCTTAGCTGGACAGTAAATGAATATTTTGCCGCCTCTCTAGAGCTAAGACATCGCGGTAAATTCGAATGGAAGAAAGATAATTTTTATAACTACATGCTCGATGTAGCCCGTCCAATTGATGAGCTCGCAAATTCTCCCCTCTCCGATGAAAGAACCTCCCTCTTCACAAGATGGCAAATTCAACTAGCTCCTCTTTGGACTCTGCAAGTCCAAAATCACATTGGATGGCGACCTGGTCAGCCCTTTTATCATGAATCAAAATTTGACTTCTATACTACCATCACAAACACCTGGAAACTTAGACTTTCCTATATGCGCACCGTCCGAACAAACCAATATTCCTTCGGCATCACCCTCATTTAGTAATGTTTTGCTATAAATCATTAATTATAATATAATTAGCATTTAAACAATTTGGATAATTTTGCCTGACCCAGTTTTATCAACTCGCCATATATATGTCGGAAATCCAAGTTTATTCGAAGACCTTGCAAGAGAGGTCTCTATGCATATCCCAGATTGCAGCAATGTTGTAAAACTTGATCCTTCATATAAAGAAGAACCCTCTCATAAAGTTTTTTTTATAAGAGACCAACAAGTTGTCCTACATGATGGTTCCCACTTAATTCCAGCCTGTATTGATGATCATCTTCTTCTATTAAAGGTGCAAACTCTATTACATCCACTTCAGCAACATTTTCTGAAACCTTTAACTGGTTGCTATGGAACAGGCTTTACAAACGAAAGTCGAGCAAAAGCTCTGGAAACATGCGAGAAGCTAGGAATTCCCTTTATCCTAGGAAGAACAGCCATTGAAGGGGGCAATTGTCATCTATTTTTTGGAAAAGATGGTATGTCTCGCGCCATTATAGGGCTGAATAGCCTGATCATCAGTTACATTGCACTAGATGATCAGGGGTTTTTTGAAGAGAATGAATTTGAGCTAGGGACATTCCGATCTATGATTGGGGCACCTACAGATGAGAGTCTCCTTGTTGCAAGAAATAATGAACTCCGAATCTCACTTCTAGCCATTCAAACAAGATTGGAGGAGCTCTACATAATACAAAAAGATATTACTACTCCCGATTCAATAAAATCTGACATCTATAAACAAGCTAGTAAACTCAGAGCCACTCTTGAAGAGCTGCAGAAAGATCTTTTAGTCCCCCTTACTCTTGAAGACCGCGTTCACTATAAAAACCTTGCAATCGCTTATGAGGCGCGCGTTCAATTGACAAAATCTTTGATCTCAAAAGAGCTCAAAGTACCTCTAAATAATATAGCGTTTGTCTTTCAAAATCATTTTCACATAGATTTAGACCTACTTGTCACCTCAGAAGGAAATGTATGTTTTCATGACGAAACGAAAAGCAAAAAACTTCTTGCAGATGAATTACCTAAGGCGGGAGATCACCATCGCACCCTGTTAACTCAATATATAAACGCATCTGATCGAATGCCTTGCGCAGATGAAACCACTAAACTAAATGAAAAACTCTTATCCTCAATTGGCTGTAAAACATTTGCTGTTCCAGGCTCTTACCGAGCTCCAGGAGAAGAGACCTTAAATTTTATGAACGGTATAACACTTCTTAAGTCTTCAAATGAGACCTTCTTTTTGACTAATGGTGCTCCTGATAAATACTACTCTTTGAAATTAGCCTTTAAGAATGCCGTTGAGGCCTGCTCTCCAGCAACTACAGTCCTCTTTTTCGACGACAACACTTCTACCCTTACAACCCTCCTTACAAAAAACGAAGGCGGCCTCCGCTGTATCACCTGGGTCCGCTAATTATTTGAATTTAGCTTCAATTATTTTAAGTTCTGCATCGTGCTTTTTCTTGAGGATGCTTGGAAGCCTGTCGATAAAGAGAACGCCGTCTAGATGATCGCATTCGTGCTGGATACACCGGCTGCGCCAATATTTAAGCTCTTTTTGAATGAAGGGATTGCCATCGATATCGAGGGCTTCGAAGTCAATGCATTGAGGTCTTATTACATCTTCATGGAGTCCTGGAATTGAGAGGCATCCTTCGGAAAGAACGACTTTTTCTTTGGAAAATCGTGTGATAATGGGATTTATAAAAACTTGTGGTGGCGCATCCATCGGATAGTTTTCCTCATCAATTTCGTCTGAAATTTGGATAGCAAACATGCGAAGAGCATATCCAATTTGGGGAGCCGCTAAGCCTAGTCCATTGTGCGCTTGCATTGTTTGAATGAGCTCTTCGGCAATGCGCCTAATTTCGGGAGTAATCTCTTTAACGGGCTTACATTTTTCTCGGAGCATCTTATCTCCGATGTAACACATCTTTCTGATCACAAACCGGCCTCTTCAATATATGTAGCAGCAGGCACTTCAGAATGACTCATTCCAGCTGACCAATAAGAGAGAATGAGGCAACCTACAAAGAAGATCACAGCAAGCCATCCTGTCATCTTTTTTAATACTTGAGGGGTAGAAGTTCCAAATAGAGAACCTCCTACATCTCCCCCAAAAGAGGCTCCAAAACCTAAACTTTTGCTCTCCTGAATCAATATCAAAAACGCAAGCGCGGTACAAAGAAGAAAAAACGTGATAATCGCTAAATAAAACAAAACAATCATTTCCTAACCTTCTGGTAGTAGTTGTATCATTTGACCAAACGTAGCAGCACCAAGCGATGCACCGCCCACTAAAACTCCATCAATAGAGCTTGCTTGAATCAATTTTTCAAAATTTTCTAATGTTACAGATCCCCCATATAAAACCGGAAGGGGATATTTTTCTTTAATAAAGTCGTGAACCTTGCAAATTTGTGAAATTTCGGCACTCTTTCCGCTTCCTATTGCCCAAACAGGCTCATAGGCTATAAGTACTCCAAGAGTTTTTAATTGTTCTTCTGAGAGATCTTCAAATGCGCTATCTAATTGCGATTGAATTATATCGAAAGTCTCACCTAACTCTCTCTCTTCTAAAGTCTCACCGACACAAAGGACAAATGAGAGACCCTCAACAACAGCTCTTTCAACTTTTCCTTGAATAAATTCATTTGTCTCACCAAGCAGGTGCCGTCTTTCTGAGTGTCCTAAAATAACAAAATCAGCGCCGGCATCACATAATTGCATGCATGAAATCTCACCTGTAAAGGCCCCTTCGGCATAAGAATGCATGTTTTGACCACCAATTCTTATTTTCAAAGAATTACCAGCCATTTCACGTATTAGGGTAAAAGGGACGGCGATACGGACATCTTTTTTTTGTGGAGATGGCAAAACATTAAGGAAATTTAGTGCCTCAGCAGCACTTTTATTGCACATTTTCCAATTTGCAATCAAAATCTTTTTCATAAAAAGGGATTATCGCATAAAATGATACACTATGTCAACATACAGGTCAATTTACAGCGTAAGCGAACTAACACACGAAATCAAAAAAAATCTTGAAGGGGCCTTTTCTTCGATCAAAGTCAAAGGCGAAGTAACCTCTCTCAGGAAGCAGGCCTCTGGCCATATCTATTTTTCTTTAAAAGATGCTACCTCTCAAGTCTCTGCTGTTTTATTTGCTGGATATGCGAAAACATTAGAGCGCTTACCAAGAGATGGCGATCAAATCATTGTTGAGGGAGAGCTCTCCGTCTACCCACCAAAGGGCTCATATCAAGTAATCATCAGGTCGATGCACTTTGATGGACTTGGAGATCTTTTACTTAAACTACATAAGTTAAAATTGGATTTGAAGGAACTCGGCTATTTTGAGGCCTCTAGAAAAAAAATCTTACCCCAGTTTCCTAAGACGATCGGCGTTGTTACAAGTCCAACGGGCGCTGTTATTCAAGATATAATAAATGTTTTGAAGCGAAGACTTCACTCCTTTCATCTCATTTTAAATCCTGTAAAAGTTCAAGGCGCAGGGGCAGCAGAGGAAATTGCAGGGGCAATTGATGATTTTAACAGACTCAAACTTGCTGATGTACTTATTATCGGTAGGGGCGGCGGCTCTCTTGAAGACCTCTGGCCTTTTAATGAAAGGTGCGTTGCTGATGCGATCCATAGATCGGAAATCCCTATTATCTCTGCAGTTGGTCACGAAACCGATTTTTGTATTGCAGATTTTGTAGCTGATGTAAGGGCTCCAACCCCCTCAGCAGCAGCAGAAATTGTTTCAAAAGAGAGCGCTACGATAGTCACTCAATTAAACAGAACAAAAACATCTCTTGCTCAAGCACTTACTCATATCCTAGAAATTTCTTACCAAAAAGTCGATGATGCAAAAGAGAATCTTGATCAGACCTGGAGGCACCATCTGGTCAGATTTAGAAGCCTATTAAAAAGTAGACGCTCCCATCTAGAAGGACTACTTCCCTCTAGACAAATCGCCCTACAAAAGGCTAGACTCGGAGCTATAAGGAGGCAATTTTCCTCTATAGATCAAATTTTAATAAAGAAGCGGACAGCACTTAAATACATGACGGACCACCTCTATGCTATCCATCCAAAAACTACATTAAAAAAAGGGTATTGCATTTGCTTTTCTGAAAACAAAGAATCAGCTATCATTAGAGCAGCTGATATTATTGTCCCCCAAAAACTTTCTCTCCTCTTTTATGATGGCGAGGCAAAGATAACCGCAACTACAACAGAGGTAAAAATTTCTCATGAGCAAAAATCCATCGTTTGAAGAGGCTTATGCCAAGCTTGAGGACATTCTGGAAAAAATGACAAAAAGCGATGTCTCACTAGACTTAGCTCTTGGCTACTATGATGAAGCTGACAAGCTTTTACAGCTCTGCACAAAAAAATTAGATGAAGCAGAGAAAAAAATCGAGATTTTAACAAAAAATCGTGATGGGACTGCCAGCCTTAAAGATTTTACTCCGACAAGTGATCAAGTATTAACGAGAGATGAAAATCTTAACTAATATCTCTAGCCCTCGTGACCTTAAGTCGCTTTCGATAAAGGAGCTTACAACTCTTGCTATGGAAATTCGAACTCTAATTATTGATGTAATGGCCAAGAATGGTGGTCATCTTGCATCTAGCCTTGGAAGTGTTGAACTCATTCTTGCTCTCCACTATGTCTTTGACTCACCTATAGATAAGCTTATTTTTGATACAAGTCACCAAACCTATGCCCACAAAATTATTACAGGCCGTAAAGATCTTTTTAATACTATCAGGCAATTTAAAGGGCTTTCCGGTTTTGCTTGTCCTACAGAATCCCCACACGATCATTTTTATGCAGGACATGCAGGAACAGGGCTCTCACTTGCCTTAGGTGTTGCAAAAAGTAGAGATTTAAGAGGCTCCGCTGAACATGTCGTCCCCGTTTTAAGCGATGCTCCCCTCGCTTGCGGTCTCACGCTAGAAGCCCTCAATCACATCTCACCTGATTTAAAAAAATTCACCCTTGTCCTAAACGATAATGCGATGGCAATTTCTCATGGTGTAGGTACCATACATAACGATATTTTAGGAGGAACCCATGCAAAGGAATTTTTTAACCAATTTGGGTTACATTATCTTGGACCTGTTGACGGGCATAATATCGAGGCTCTTATTCAAGTTTTAGAACTAGCTAAAGAAAGTGATAAGCCTACTTTAGTTCATACGATTACAATTAAAGGACATGGCATGCCAAAAGCGGTCGAAGATCCAATTGCTTACCATGGAGTAAAACCCCTTCATATAACACCTTCTTCTAAACCGACTTTCCCCAAGATTTTTGGAAAACACCTCCTTAAAATGGCAGACAGTGACTCTAGCTTAGTCGTCATTAGCCCTGCAATGCTAGGCGGATCTTGTTTAGACCCATTCATGAATAAATATCCAGCACGATGTATTGACGTAGGAATAGCTGAAGGTCATGCTGTTACTTTTGCAGGGGGTCTTGCCTATCAAGGTCATCAAAAAGTAGTCTGCTGCATATATGCCACTTTTTTTCAAAGAGCACTTGATAATCTATTCCAAGACGTTGTCCTTCAAGATATTCCTGTTGTCTTTGCCCTTGATCGAGGAGGACTCTCTCCTAGCGACGGGACAACTCACCACGGCGTTTTTGATATCAGTTTTCTCGTAGCAATGCCAAAAATGGTAATCGCCCAACCAAGAGATGGCGACATGCTGAAAGACCTTTTAGAATCTGCTTTCGAATGGAATAGGCCCGTTGCAATTAGATACCCTAATATGCAAACAGAAGATACAAACAGATCAATAATTCATAGACCTCTCGGCAAGGGTGAAATCCTTACTAAAGGAAAAGACATCGTCTTAATAGCCCTCGGTCATATGGCGAGTGTTGCAATTGAAGTTAGAGAGATCTTACTTCAGCATCAAATCGAAGCAACAATCGTCGATCCAATTTTTGTAAAACCACTCGACACTGCCCTCCTTTTTCATCTAATGCTAGATCACCACTACTTTGTTACCATTGAAGAACACTCCATCACAACAGGTCTTGGGATGGTTGTTAACTCGTTTGTAATGCAAAGTGGTTTTTCTGACATCCAAGTACAAAACTTTGGCCTTCCCGATCAATTTATTGAACAAGGCACTTATGAAGAGTTAATGTGCGAAGCCCATTTAACACCTCGCAAAATTGCCCATCAGATTTTAGAACGTTTTTCCCTTAATCAACCAATAAGTGCCTATGAAAAACATCGGAATTTGTCCAAGTAACTCAAAAGCACTGGCCCCACAGTTCGTAAAACCAATTGCCGAAATTTTTGCCAAACACGGTTTTAATGTCTACATCGATTCAGATTATAAAGGGCTTTCTGAACTCCCACAAATGGATCTATCTACTCCGATCGACATCTATATCACACTCGGTGGCGATGGGACCCTACTTGCTTTTAAACAGAAATATTCTCAAAATGAAACTGCCCTTTTTACTTCTGTCAACCTTGGTAGTCTTGGCTTCATGGCCGATGTTCGGATGGAAGATTTTGAGCTCTATCTCAAAGACCTCATTCATGGAGACTACTCAATCGATGAACGAATTATACTTGAAGGTAAGACCCCTTCTGGCGAAAATTTTTTGAGTATTAATGAGTTTGTAGTCCATCGCAATGCAATCAAAAATATGATCCTTCTCGAAGTTACCATCGACGGCCAATACTTCAACACCTTCCACGCTGACGGACTCATCATAGCAACACCTACTGGCTCAACCGCTTACTCTCTTGCCGCCGGTGGACCGATCATCGATCCCAAACTAAAAGCATTCGTCCTCACTCCCCTCTGTCCACACAGTCTAACAAGCAGACCCTTCGTCATCCCTCCCGATAGCAAAATAAAAATCCAATACTTCAGCCAGCACGGTCCCATCGAAGGGATCTCCGACGGCTTCAGGTCCTTCCCAATCAACTACCAAGATACAGTCACCCTCCAGCTCAGCCCCAAAACCTTCCGCCTTATCTCCTTCACCAAACGTCACACCTTCTACTCCACCCTCCGCACCAAGCTTCACTGGAAAGGCAAGAGCTAACTCACGAAAAGATAAGCACTTGCAAAATAACTCAGGCTAATAAACAAGCGTACTCCTAAGTAGAAATTAAGGTTGATTATAATTGATATACCTTGTAAATTCTAAATCAGACAAGGAAAATACAAGGCATTGTAAATGGACAGACGTAAATACCTAAAGGATATAGAGATGCAGTTTAAGATCCACTCTGTATGTGCTATTTTAGGACCTCGTCAGGTAGGGAAAACGACGTTAGCAAAGATGTTTCTCGAGCAAAACTATGCCAAAAACTTCCACTTTTTTGACCTAGAAAACCCTTTAGATCTAGCTCGATTAGAAAATCCTATGCTAGCATTATCAAAATTATCTAACCAATTAATTGTCATAGATGAGATCCAAAGAGTTCCTGACTTATTCCCCATTATTCGAGTCTTAGCCGATGAGAAAGAGAAGAACCGCATGTTCCTTATTTTAGGTAGTGCCTCAAGAGATCTGATCCGTCAATCTTCTGAATCTCTGGCTGGCAGGATCGGCTATATTGAATTAATGCCTTTTTCTCTGGATGAAGCAGCAGGCGATACTGAAACTCTTTGGATACGCGGCGGCTTCCCTTTATCCTATTTAGCAAAAAAAGATGAAGAGAGTTTTCTTTGGCGCCAATCTTATATCACAACATTTTTAGAACGGGATATTCCCAATTTAGGTTTTCTAATCCCACCCCAACAAATGCGGCGTTTTTGGTTAATGCTCGTACATTATCATGGACAAATATTCAATACAAGTGAGCTTGCAAAATCTCTTGGAATTTCTGATCATATGGTCCGAAAGTATCTTGATATTTTGTCTGGCACTTTTATGGTTCGCATCCTTCTCCCTTGGCATGAAAATTTAGAAAAAAGACAGGTTAAATCTCCCAAAATATACTTTCGAGATAGTGGAATTTTACACGCTTTAATTGGAATTCGAAATCAGACAGAGATAGAAGTCTATCCTAAACTAGGATCTTTTTGGGAAGGATTCGCCTTAGAAGAAGTTATCAGGCAAACAGAGTCAACTACAGAAGAGTGCTATTTTTGGGCAACCCAATCAAAAGCAGAACTTGATTTGCTGATTATAAAAAATGGGAAACGGATCGGATATGAATTCAAATATTCAGACCGCCCTACAATCACCCCCTCAATGCGCATAGCCCTAGAAGATTTAAAACTAGACCATCTATATGTTATTTACCCAGGTGGGCAAACTTTTCCCCTTTCTGAAAGGATTACCGCCCGTGGACTTCATAAATAGATATACCGAACGCGATTCAAAATAGGGTTTATTAAAATTTGAATTGCCGTTAAAATGTTCACATGAATTTTTTAACGGATGAAGAAAAAACCTATCTTAAAGCTCTGCATAAAAAAGAGAATAATGGGAAAGTACAAGATCGGATAAAGACTGTATTACTTTATGACAAAGGGTGGACATTTTTAGAAATTGCTGATGCGCTTCTGCTCTCTGAAGAAGCGGTGCGACATCATTTCAGCGAATATAAGAGCTCTAAAAAATTAAAACCAGAAAGCGGCGGATCAGAAGAGAAGCTTTCTAGAGAACAGTCAGATAAGCTTTCAGAACACCTTCAAAAATATATTTACCTCTATGCAAAAGACATTATTGCATATGTTAAATCTGAGTACGATGTGACATATATAGCGAATTAAATTTGCATTGATAATTTTACTGCGTCTGTATTCCTTGGGTTCCATTCGCTTGCATCGCTCGTGTGAAAACACACGGCCTGCTTCAGCGCCGGCAAATGCCTAATGAAACCCAA
>CANJWO010000007.1 GCA_947478685.1 Chlamydiota bacterium
GTCATTTAAAAGTAAAATTTCACATATGCGTCAAGATCATCTTCGGCTTTTTATCTGCTTGCATCGGGCCTGTAAAAACAGAGCCCTGCTTCAGCATCACCTAATGGTTGATAAAAAGGCGAAGCGATCTTTTAGCCTAAGTGAAATTTAAATTTAAATGACTATATCTCCATTAAATAATTTGCGAAAATCCCGCGTTTTTGAGTTTCTCACAAGATAATTGCGTATTTACTAACTATTAATTGCCTTATGTGCTACATTGCTGCGAATAAATGTTAAGATACAATAAAGGGAAATGAGTATGATAAGAGCGCTTAGTGCAGTTTCACATGCAGTGTTTGAAGCAGTTAGTGGCGGAGCAAGAATTGCTTCCGTAACAAAAGGTGGTGTTACTTATAAGATTGTAAAGGTTTCTCAATTCGAATTTAATCGAATGGCTGCTGCAAATTTTAATACAGAAGTTGCAGCTATTGCTGCGAGAAAATCAATTGAGAAAGATCGTATCGGGTCTGATTTTTTGACTGCTCATATCGCTACTAAATAAACCGGCTCTTAGCTCAGATCATTTTTGATAGGATAGATAGGAATGCCACATTTAAGACTTGAATATTCGACCAATATAAAAGAGGCGCTCGATTCAAAAGAGCTATTTTCGGCATGTCACCACATCCTTGTTGATACAGCTAATGCAGATCTTTTTCGATGTCAAAGCCGTGCAATTCCGCATGACCTTTTTCACATAGGTGATGGTGCTATGGAAGAGGCGTTTATCTATTTGGAAGTTCTCCTTCTTGAAGGACGATCACTAGCTCAGCTTGAGAAGATGGAAGCAGAGATCTTAAATGTTTTGGAAAGTTATTTTTCCCGTTCAATACAGGAACTCAATCTCCAAATAGCAGTGCGTGTTGTGGAGTTTTCTCCCTCTCACTATCTCAAAAAAGAGTTTAAATGACTGTATATAGCGAATTAAATTTGCATTGATAATTTTACTGCGTCTGTATCCCTTGGGTTCCATTCGCTTGCATCGCTCGTGTGAAAACACATGGCCTGCTTCAGCGCCGGCTAATGCCTAATGAAACCCAAGGGCACATACTGTGTAAACTTATCAATGTAAATTTAATTCACTATAGTAAATTTAATTCGCTATTGATATGGCTACAGGGGGAGTGAATAGATGCAATGTCCTTTAGTTCTTGTTTCCGGATTATTATCGAATGAATCTCTTTGGCAGCATCAGGTCAACCATTTGAGTGAGATTGCCTCTATACATGTTATTTCGCCAAGCCAAAACAGTAGTGAAAAGATGGTACAAGCTGTATTGGATGCTGCGCCTCCGACATTTGCATTGGCGGGTCATTCGATGGGAGGATGGTTATGTTTAGAGATAATGCGGAGAGCCCCTTCTCGCGTATCAAAACTCTGTTTATTGAACACGACTGCACGAAGTGATTCAAAAGAGAAGAGGGCAAGGCGACAGGAGATGATGTTAAGAGCTAAAGAGGGACATTTTCACGAAATTGTAGAAGAGCTCACGGCTAGTTTGGTCTTTAATTCTCACGTCATAAAAGATGTAAAAAAAATGTTTCTAGAAGTTGGTTGCGAGGCCTTTATTCGGCAAGAAGAGGCTATGATAAATAGAGGGGAGAGCCGGTCAATTTTACCGGATATTGGTTGTCCGACACTCGTGATTCATGCTGCTGAGGATAAGAATTTTTCGATCGATGAGCATAAAGAATTGGTTGCAGAGATACCTAATGCAAAGCTTGCCATTATTGAAGATTCGGGACATATGAGCCCATTAGAAATGCCACAAGCGGTAACGACCCTGCTTCGCTATTGGCTTGGAGATGGTTGGGCGAGTTCAGGGTTTTTCATAGAATAAAATTTTAAGATACATTAAATTGTATTTTGAATTTAAGGTACTTTTTTGAAGATAAATCTCTCTTGTAGTTTGTTGATTATAACTATTTCTTCCGCCTTTTTCTTGGATGCTTCGGCACCCACCATTGAGATCAAAGAGAGTGGGAATGGGCTGCCGAATCCATCTATTAATTCCGGGTTGGAATTTGGAAATTTTGATCTTTTTGCCTCTCTAATAGTCTGGACTGCCAAAGAAGCAGGCTCGGATTGTTGGGCAGAAGTGATTACTACGGAAGGTTCTGCATCTTCTAACGTTCTGAGACCTGTGCATTTTGACTGGGATCCTGGGTTTAAGGTCGGTGTGGGATATGGAATAAAGGAGAGTAGGTGGGATACGCAAGCTTATTATACTTGGTATAATACCTGTGGAAAAGATTCTGTATCGAGCGCTCCCGGTACTGTTCACTCTACTTTTACAGGTAATTTTTATGTTGATAATGCTCATGGCTCAGGGATTTCTGGCCCAGCTTATCAAAAAGCGAGTATTGATTGGGGTATTCACTTTAATATATTTGATTGGGAGCTTGGTCACAATTTTTATATCAGCAAAGCGCTAGACCTCCGTCCCTTTCTTGGCGCTAAGGGAGGATGGATTTATCAATCTATTGATACGAAGTGGTATAATCCAGATCTCTCGACTCTTCAATTTCTCGGCTCTCCATACTATTCAGTTGGTACGGAGAAAGTAAATAATAACTTTTGGGGCTTAGGCCCTCAAGCCGGAATCAACACTAAATGGCTCTTATTTGCCAAACAAGGTCAATCTTTCAATATTATCGGGGATTTTTCTGGTGCAATGATGTGGGGTCATTGGTCATTTGGTGATGTCTTTCAAAACACAATTGGGCAAGAAGTCTTTGTCGATTTCGCATCTCTAAATAATGGCGCTACCATGATGAAGTCATTTCTGGGATTTGGCTTTGATACTTACTTCCGAAAAAATCGATTCCATCTCTCTTTGAAGCTGGGTTATGAAGCGCAGTTTTGGTTAGATCAACTGCAGTTTTACTCATTTGTGGGTGGAAGATTAGTGAATACGCTGACACTACAAGGAGGAACTCTTGAATTCTGCTTGGACTATTAGCAAGAACATTTTTTTCATGTCAGCTTTCTTAGGGATCTTTCCAATATTTACTGATGTGGTAAAAATTCCGTCTGCAGAAGATTCAGAAAACAATTGGACTCTTTCTGCCGATTTTCTTGCTTGGTTTGCTTCGGAAGAGATAGCTTCTATTTGGTCGGATGTAATCACTATCACGCCGAGCACCTCTACTTGGGCTCTGCCAAGCTTTAATTTTAAGTGGGATTATGGGTTTCGGATCGGCGCAGGACGCAATCTAAAATATGATCAATGGGATACAGCCTTTCATTGGAGTTGGTTTCGTACAGATGCTAATCATGAGATTCCATCTCAAGCTAATACTTCGGTAGGGGCAGAGTTCGATGCTGGATTTTTAGCTGGAGTATTAAATTTCACCTCCCCTGACAGTATGAGTGCAAAGTGGAGTCTACTATTTAATATGTTTGATTGGGAATTAGGGCGTAGATGTCTGGTTAGCAATGATTTGAGTATGCGACCTTTTCTGGGGCTTCAGGGAGGGTGGATTAACCAATCAATACATGCAAAATATTACGACCTGATCGTTTTAGAAATTTTTAAGACGACGAATTCGGCAAGTGAACAGCTGAAAAATAACTTTTGGGGAATAGGTCCTTTGGTAGGTATCAACACCAAATGGAGAATTTGTGATTTTGGATCCAATTTTTTTGATTTCTTTGGAGATCTTTCAACCGCCATGATGTGGGGGACATGGGAGTGCCGCGACTTTTACAAAAATACTTTTTTGGAGTCTTATTCAGTCGACACAAAAAATGCCTCGCTTGGAGCTCTCATGTTGCGAGGCTTTTGGGGACTAGGGTGGGAGGTCTCTATGCGAGGAGGCAAATCGCACTTTAGCGCAAAGCTTGGATTTGAAACGCAGCTTTGGTTAAATCAACTTCGAATAGCAACCTTTCAGCTTCAGAGATTGCATCACGATTTAACCTTGCAAGGAATCACGTTTAATTGTCAGTTCGATTTTTAACAAGGAAACTAGAGATGCTAAAAAACTTTTTCTTGAGGATCGTCTCTTTGCTTCTGATAGGAAATCTCTCTGCAGTGGAAAAGCAACCAAAAACTGTTGATATATTTGCTAAGGCGCTCTATTGGTATACCAGTGAAACTATGGATTGGGCATTTGTTCTTTCACAGAATCAAAACACTGTCCGAACAGCCTATCAAACATTTGTCTTTGATTGGGCTCCTGGCTTCACCGTAGGTCTCGGGTATTATATGGAACACGACCTTTGGGATACTCAAGTAAGCTACACCTGGTTTCAATCAAGAGCAGAGGATCATGCAAGTGGGACTGTAACTCCTGGATTTTTAGCTGCAAGACTTTCCTTTTTAGAGCCTTTCTCTACAGGAAAAGCAAATATGAACATCCATTACAACATGTTTGACGGGGATTTAGGACGCAATTGTCTAATTACCAAACAACTCTCTTTGCGTCCTTCAATAGGTTTGAAAGGCGGGTGGATCAATCAGTCAATCCACTCTGATTGGACCCTTTCAAGTATGCCTGGCTTTACTGCTGCTGAAAATTTAAATCAAAAATTCCAAACAGCCGGTCCTAAAAGCGGAATTAGCGGGCAATGGGACTTTAGCCAAATGCAAAAACAGACCTTTAGCCTTTTTGGCTCCTTTGAAGCGGGCTACCTTTGGGGTCATTGGTCCATTCATGATAAATTTACAGATTCTTTAGCTAAAAAGATTTATCTCAAAACAACCCCTCGAAACTTTGCATCTATAGTATTCCATAGTATAGTGGGATTGGGTTGGGATTCTAATTTGAGCCGCATCCACATAGCTCTAAAGCTCGGCTATGAGATGGAGGATTGGCTTAACCAATCCCAATTCTTTACCGACATCTCCGGCTCACAAAACAATGACCTGATCCTGCAAGGACTTAATCTCAATTTCAATTGCAATTTCTAAATTCGTAGTGCGAGTAGGGTATATAGCGAATTAAATTTGCATTGATAATTTTACTGCGTCTGTATTCCTTGGGTTCCATTCCCTTGCATCGCTCGTGTGAAAACACACGGCCTGCTTCAGCGCCGGCAAATGCCTAATGAAACCCAAGGGCACATACTGTGTAAACTTATCAATGTAAATTTAATTCACTATAAAAAAGGCCTCCGAAGTAGCCTGGAGGCCTTATGTTTTATGACTTACTTTTTTCTTACCAAGTTAGGTTAGATGATGATTGGTATTCGTTGACGCGGGTTTCGAAGAAGTTTTTCTCCTTGCCAAGGTCAATTGCTTCGCTCATCCATGGAAAGGGATTCTTTTTGTTGTAACGGGCTTGTAGGCCGATACGTTCAAGTCTGCGGTCAGCGATGTAGCCGACGTAGTCTTCAAACATGGGGGCTGTTAGACCGAGTATCCCTTTTGGTAGGCACGATTTTGCGTAAGCGTATTCGAGCTTTGTTGCTTGATCGATGAGGTCGATGATATGAGTTTGGAATTCTTTGGTCCAGAGCTCTGGGTTTTCCTCTTTGATGGTATTGATGAGGTCGATACCAAAATTGAGGTGGATGGTCTCATCGCGGAGGATGTATTGGAATTGCTCGCCAATTCCGACCATTTTATTTTGCCGCTGGAGGGAGAGAATCATGGCAAAGCCACTATAGAAAAATATCCCTTCCATAATGATGTAGTAGCCGATCAGATTTTCGAGGAATTTTTGAGCGCCTTCAAATGTCGAGGTCGTAAAACCTTCTTCCATGATCGATTTTGTTAAATCCATTTGGAATTGGTCTTTTTCGTTAATTACATCGATCTCATTATACATGTTGAACACTTCGCCCGGATCTAAGGCTAGGGATTCGACAATGTAATGGAATGTATGAGTATGAATAGCCTCTTCAAAAGATTGTCTTAAGAGGTATTGTCTTGCCTCTGGATTTGTCACATGCTTAAAGATAGCGAGAACAATATTGTTCCCAACTAAGCTTTCTGCTGTGGCAAAAAAACCAAGGTTTCTCATGATGATCAGTCTTTCAGCATCTGAAAGGGCACCCGATTTCCAAGTTTCAATGTCTTTTGACATAGGAACTTCTGTTGGCATCCAATGGTTTGCGCATCCATTGATGTAATGTTCCCAAGCCCATTTGTATTTTAGGGGCATGAGTTGATTGACATCAACTGTAGTGCAATTAATGAGCCTTTTTTCTTGAACATTGACCCGTTTTTGCTTAGCTTCTTCTATAACTGCCGTCATTATTTCACCATCCCCTTTTATTGACAACTTTCACAACCTTCGCCACCTATAGCGCAAGCTTTAGGTTTTGCAGGCTCTCTGTTAACTTGAATGTTATTGGATGCAGAAGCATTCTTCATCCATCTTGGTTGAATACTGCGCTTATTGATATCGGTTGTCGATTTCTCAATTTGAGTTGCGCTCAGCGTTCTTAAGTAGTAGGTAGTTTTCAATCCCTTATTCCACGCTTTCATATACATGTCATGGAGTTTTTTACCGCTAGGCTCAGCTAAATAGAGGTTAAGTGATTGACCCATATCGATCCATTTTTGTCTGCGAGATCCGCATTCAATGATCCAGTCAGGGTCGACCTCAAAAGCTGTAAGAAATTGATCTTTAATATGTTTTGGAATCCTATCAATCTCATTTAATGATCCATCATAGTATTTTAGATCGTCTAACATCTCTGCATCCCAAAGGCCCAGCTCTTTTAATTTCAAAATAAGATAGGTGTTTGGAACAGTGAATTCTCCAGAGAGATTCGATTTTACAAATAGGTTTTTGTAAGTCGGCTCAACAGAGGAGGTGACTCCAATAATATTAGCAATTGTTGCCGTAGGTGCAATGGCCATTGTATTGCAGTTTCGGATACCATGTTTTTTAACATGGTTTCGAACTATTTCCCAGTTTAGAGTTGTAGATCTATCCATTTCAACAGGTACTCCACGCTCTTTTTCTAACATATCGATTGTGTCGATAGGTAGTAGCCCTCTTGACCATTTAGACCCTTCATATGATGGATAGGTTCCGCGCTCCTTGGCAAGTTCTGAAGAGGCTAAAATTGCGTAATAGGAGATCATCTCCATCGTCTTGTCGGCAAGCTCGATAGCTTCATGGCTTGCATAGCTGATACCATTCATATAAAGGATGTCTTGGAATCCCATTAGCCCAATACCGATCGCTCTATGCTTTCTATTAGCAGCTTCTGCTTCTGGAATAGGATAGAAGTTCACGTCTATGACGTTATCAAGCATTCGAATCGCTGTTCGAACAGTCTTAGCAAGCTTTATCTCATCAATATTTTTGCCGTCAAAGTGCTCCGTCAAATTGACAGAACCAATGTTGCAAACAGCCACCTCTTCTTTTGATGTATTGAGAAGAATCTCTGTGCATAAATTGGAACTATGAACAACGCCTGCATGGTCTTGTGGAGATCTGATGTTAGATGGGTCTTTAAAGGTGATCCAAGGATGACCTGTTTCAAATAGCATGCTAATCATTTTACGCCAAAGAGATACAGCTTCTACTTTTTTATTAAGGAAAGGCTTCCCTTCAGCCACTAATTGTTCATATTCGATATAACGCTTTTCAAATGCAGCTCCATATAGATCGTGAAGATCAGGCGTCTCACTTGGTGTAAATAGAGTCCAGTAGCCATTTTCTTGTACCCGTTTCATAAATAGATCGGGGATCCAGTTAGCTGTGTTCATATCGTGTGTACGCCTTCTCTCATCGCCCGTATTTTTCCGAAGCTCTAAGAAATCTTCAATATCCAGGTGCCAAGTCTCTAAATAAGAGCACAATGCGCCTTTGCGTTTACCACCCTGGTTAACTGCTACAGCTGTATCGTTTGCCACTTTTAGGAATGGGATAACACCTTGAGATCTTCCATTAGTTCCTTTGATAAGAGAGCCTGTTGCGCGAACAGATGTCCAGTCATTTCCAAGACCACCTGCCCATTTAGAGAGCTGCGCATCGTCGGAGATCACTTTAAATATGTGTCCGAGGTCATCTTTCACAGTAGATAGATAGCATGAACTTAGTTGTGAGTGCATGGTTCCTGAGTTAAACAGAGTCGGAGTGCCAGGTGTATAGCAAAATTCTGAGAGGATATTATAGAATTCGATTACACGCGCCGTCTTGTTCTCTTCTTTTAGGCAAAGCCCCATTGCTACGCGCATCCAAAAAATTTGAGGAGTTTCAAGTCTTCTCTCATTTGTGTGGATAAAATATCTGTCATAAAGTGTTTGAAGACCTAAATATTGAAATTTATCATCTCTCGATAAAACTAGAGCTCTGCTTAGCGCCTCTAAGTCAAAGTTGAGAAGCTCTGGAGAGAGTCTCTCCAAAGAGATCCCTTTCTTGATGTAAGAAATAAAATAGGATCTGTGTGCTTTTTCTAGCGAAGAATCGAGCGCTGAAACTTCTAAAGTCTCTCTATATAATTTGTCGAGTAAAAGTCTTGATGTGATAAATGAATAGGCTGGATCAACTTCAACAAGTGATCTCGCCGCCATGATCATTGCTGTATCGACTTCGCTCTCTTTAATGCCGTCATAAAAATTCATCAATGTTGCTTCTAAAAGGACTTCAGTAGATACATTTGTTAAACCTCTGCAAGCATAGGATAGTCTTTTCTTGATTTCGGTTTCGGAGAGAGATTCTGTTTTGCCCTCGTCAGTTACGATCAAAACTTTTCGATCTCCTGCAGTTCTTGCTTGTGGCTCAAAAGAGGCGTCCTCTTTATCATCTTTCTCTTTTCGAGTTAGGATAAAAAACTTAGACTCTAGATAGAATCCACTTTTCATTAAGATCTCTTCAAAGAGATCTTGCAAGTCTTTTAAAGATAGAATTCTAGACTCTGAATGCGCTTCAACAACTCGCGACACAACGGTCCTAGTAAGTTCATTAATAGACACAATCAAATTTGGTTCCAAAGGACCATCTGGCGATTTTCCGATCTCTCTAAAAATTTCCTCGAAAGTGGATGAGACTTTCATTGGATTGAAGCGAACTTTCGTACTTCCATCTTTTCGGAAAATTTTAATATGAGAGGGTTGAGATTCTCTTACAGCTTTGTGACCGTCTCTATAAATAATGTAATCTCTAGCAACATCATGATAGCCGTTTTTCATCAATGTGACTTCAACGACATCCTGAATCCCTTCAACTGTGAGAGAGACCCCTTTTTTTCCAAGCTCAAGAGCCCTTTCAACCACACAAGCGGCTAATCTATCAATAGTTTGAGAAAGGGAGTGAGATAGAGGCGAAGGCACGGGAACTTTTTTAGTATCCCGAAAGGCGAGTTCAATTGCTTTTTTGATTCGATTGCTATCAAATGGAACTATGCTCCCATTTCTCTTAACTAGGGTCAATTTTATAGCAACGGGTTCAAGTAATCCTTTGTCAAGTAACTCTGTTCCAATTGTTTCATTTAGGTTATTTTTCATTGTATGCTCTCCTCTCAAAAACACTAGATGTTGTACTGTTGATTATCTTAAGACACTAGATATTGTATTTGCAACCTAAAAGTCTAGAAGAAAAAAAAGAGTTTTTTTCTTGAGAAAAAAGGAGAAAGTGGCCCGCCTGATTCAGCCTTTATTGGAGAGGTTTATTCGGAACCTGAGGCACCAAATAACGCTCGAAAAAAGATCGGAGAAAAAAGATTTTTCAGATGATTTTCGAGGGTTTCAATAAGTTTAGTGTCATTTGCTGACATATAAATAAAAATTACACCGAGTATTTCTCCAATTGTATGCCAAGATTGAGCGTATGAAGGGAGGTCAATTCGTTCTAAGCTGAACAGTTTTTCTTGTAAAATCCTATGTTCGATGCTCTCTGGATTTACATCTTTTAATAGAAGTCTTAGCTCAAAGGTAATTTTACTAAGACCTGCTTCAAGTAGATCAAAAGGGGGGATTTCTGTAGGGATATATTGGAGAAATGTCTGTTCTAGCCGTCCTTTAATTTCATCAATTGAATAGTGATTAAAGGCTTCATCTCCAGGAAAAAAATTCTCTAAGCTATCTTTAAGTACATGGAATGAAGTTAGAGGCTCAGCTGAATAATAAGTTTCCAAAAATGAGATAAGTGTTGGAAGGATTAGCTTTAATTTCTCTGAGGAGGAAGATGGAATTTTTTGAAGACTAGGAGAACTAAGCATTTCATTTAGATATTCGTATTGTGAGTTATAGAATCCAATCGCAAGCTCTGCTCCAATTAGACTAGGTTTGCCTAAAACTGATAACATGAACTCAAGAGGGCGGATCATCTCATTCAAGTATCTTGAAAATGATTCAGGAAGGACAAATCCATAATCGGTGATGAGAGTATAAAGGCTCATTTTTAGTGGTAAAAGTTGATGAGAGAGAGATTGAAGCTTGCTTAAAGAGGCGCTCTCTTTTGTAAGCAGCATAGCATAAGGTTCTTTCCAAAACTCAAGATAGAAGAGTTCATTTACTTTTTGCCCTGAGAGTTTTTCAAGAGAGGGTAAATCTCCGAGTGCCTGTAAGATAATAGTTTTAACGGATTCTCCGATATCTTTTGGTGGATTTCTTAGATAGATCCGGTTCATATCACCAATAACTGTTTGGAGTTGATTCAATATTTTGTGGGCATTTCCTTTGGTAAGCTCGGAGAGTTCTCTTTTTTTAGCCCCAAGTTTTGCATCTACATTGAGTTCAATTGCCACTGGATACCAATCCTCCATAGATAAATTATTGTAATTAGACCTGGCGAGATGAACAAGTAATGATACAACTTCCGATTTCATAAAGGCTATCAAACCAGCGCTGAAGAAATTGCCATTTTCTAAGACAGTACTCTGAAGCTTACTAGAAAAAAAATGGACCGATTGAAACAGCTCAGAAAGGATCTCATTAATGATTTTTCCATCGTAAGGGATAAATAGGTCAATGCAGGCAAGATAATCTTGGATATTTTGCTCCAACACCTTTGCTTGAACAACCGGATGCTCAATCTCTTCGTAATCATAGTCAAGATGGACTAGTTTATGAAATGACTCTAAAAGCAACTGAAGGGTGTGGATCTCTTTTGATTGAAGACTTTCTCCTACTAAGGTTCCTTCTTTAAGTCTATCTACAAGCTCTTTAAATTTAGGCAATTCAAAGAATTTCTGAACAGGAGGGGGAAATGTCTCATTATCGATCAGATCAGACAAAGCATTTCCAAGAACTTGATTTTTAACAACATCAGCAAATTGTAAAAAGGCAGGCAGATCTACAAGACTATTTGCCTTAGGTCTTAGATTTTTTATCGAATTTACCATAATTAATAATTATATTATTAGTTTTATTCAATAATACACTATCCTGATTTTTTTAATTCGAATTGCTCTGTTTGCGTATATTGAGAAAGTTGTGTATAAAGAAGGAATGAAAAAGATCAATTTTATACCTAATATTGTGACGGCGTTTGGGCTAGCTTGTGGGCTTTATGTAATTTTTAAAGCAAACATGACAGGGATAGGGACTTATGAATTTTTACATCAGATGACCCTCATTCTTATATTAGCTTGTATTGCCGATGTTCTTGATGGCGCCCTGGCGAGGGCGATTAAGGCGGAGAGTGAATTTGGGCTTATTTTTGATTCTCTAGCAGATGCAATCTCGTTTGGAGTAGCTCCGTCTGTATTGCTCCTTAAGTCTCTGTCGCTTACGCAAGGGTCGCTTCTTAGTTTTTTTGCTCTTGCAGCTGCTATGCTTTATACTGTGTGCGGAGTCTTGAGACTTGGAAGATTTAATGTAAGAGCCAAACAGGTAAAAGGGGAGGACAAAAAGGTATTTATCGGCTTGCCTATACCCGCTGCAGCTATTGCGATTGTTGCCCCAAATCTTTTTATTAACTCTCCGCTGATTCAGGATCTGATTCCAAAATCGGCGATTTTAGAGACAATTATACTTTCATGTATTACAATAGTGGTAGCTTATCTTATGGTTAGCCGAATAAGATTTCCAAGCCAAAAAGCACTCCAACTACAAAGAGCATTTTCTTTTAGGTACCTTTTGCTAGGGAGCCTTCTTGCTATTTCTATTTTTTATGGCATTTTTTACAGCCTATCGAGTCTCCTTCTAGCAATTTCTTGGGGTTACATTCTAATAGCCCTTCTCATGGCCTTAGGAAGGGTAATATCTAAAAAAAGAGTGACAAAAAAATAGACTTTCACCACAGAGATCACAGAGAAAAAACAATAAATTCTTTGCGCGTAGCGCCTCTGTGTTCTCTGTGATCTCTGTGGTAAATTTTTTTTATTTTTATTCGGAGATGACTATTTTATTTTGTTGCTTGCGTTCATAGAGGATAAGGGTGGGGACAATGGTTGCTACGGTCAGAGCGATGACGATTACGAGGGGATAGATGGTCCCGTTATAGGTCGATCCCAAGATACCAACGGTTAGTGCTCCAACGAGAAGTCTAGCACTTGTCATGAGGCTCGATGTAACTCCCTTAATTTCTGGGAGAAGCTCCATTGCTTCAGGAAAGTAGAGTCCAATGACCCAATTGGCTCCAAAGGCGTAGAATGTCATTGTAGCAGTTAATAGGTAAGGGTCTCTAGGAAAGATTAAAGCAAGTAGGCATGCAAGTGTTCCAAATATGGCAGAGAGGGCTATTCCAGCTTTTTTTACGTTAAAAATACCCCATTTTTTAATTGCTCTACTTAGGGAGAGGCTTCCTACAACCCAGCCCCCAAGGATTGCTCCTTGAACAAAGGGGAATATAACTTTACTCATTTCGAATTCGACCACAAAAAGAATTGCCGATCCTGCAAGAAAAGCGATGTAGGCTCCAAACATAATGCAGAGGACAAATGTCAATTGCCAAAAAGGGGCCGATAAAAAAGCTTTTTTGTAATCGCCGAGTATCGATTTTATCTGTAATGTCGATCTTTTCTCGGGTGCCAGCGTCTCTTTAAAGAAACATACTGAGAGAATTAGACTTATAAGGACAAAAAGGGCTATGCATAAAAAATTAGAACGAAAGCCAAAGGTGAGATTCAAGTATCCGCCAAGCAAGGGTGCCATAGACATAATGATCGGTATGACCAAGTTAAGTTGATTAAGCGCCTTAATCGCCTTTTCCTTTTGAAATGCATCAAAGAGGATCGCTGTTCCAAGTGTAAAGCATCCGCCGCTACCAAGGCCCTGAAGAACTCTTCCTACAAGCATTTGATTCAATGTAACAGCAAAAATTGTGATCACACTTCCGATCAAAAATAGAGCGAGGGCAAAAAATAGGGGCTTTTTTCTCCCGATAGCATCTGAAATTGGGCCATAAAAGGGTCCGCTCAAACAAATCCCAATAAAATTCCATGTCAAAAGATTTTGAATCGCCCCTTCCGAGACTGAAAACCAAGTCATCATATCAGGAAATGCAGGCAAATAAATATCAGTCTCAATGCACGCCGCAATAAAGATGATGATAATCAGTAATAAATATTTTAATTCACTCTTTCGATTCATGTAAAAATTATAGAATATTGTCCTATTTTTAACATATTCAAAAAAGTATTTATTAGCCTTTGAGCTTGTATTAAAATGACAATTTATTTAGCCTGGTTCTTTTCTAAATCTTAATATTTTTACACAAAGGTTATTTTAAATATGCTAATAGGAATTGGAGCGGCTTCTCTTAATAGAGCCTATGAATTAATAGCAGAGGATAAAGATTTAATCATTGTTGGTGATCTCAAATCGACTGAAGATATAACGATACGAGTTAGAAATTTGGTGGTTCTTGGATTTATTATCTTTAGTAAGACACTTACTATTCATGTGGTTGATACACTATATAATGGGGGCAGTATTAGAGGTAAAGAAGCGGCGCTTAGTGGGAAGAAATGGCAAAACAAAATAGATGAGGCTTGCTTGCCGAGGATTCAGGCGTTAGGTATCGATCTCTCTTTCAATCCTGATAAAACTTTACGGTTGGGGCCAACACGTGCTACGCTTTTAGATATGACTCCCTATGTTGCTTCACCGATGGATGAAATGGATTAAAGGTGCTCAAGTATTTTCTGGTATTAGCTCTATTATTAAAGGCGACAGGGTATGCGGATGCAGATAAAGGTTGTATGAGAGAGAAGAGTGTCCTTATTTCAGGAGCGGGTATTGCAGGTCTTACCCTTGCCTATTGGCTAAAGCAATATGGTTTTGCTCCGACTATAGTTGAAAAGCATCCTAGTTTACGGACTGGAGGATACAAAATTGATATTCGCGGTGTTGCGATAGATGTTGTAAAGCGGATGGGAGTTTACCCCTCTATACTTAAGGGGAGAACCGATATTAGGGGCGCTATGATCGTAAATAGTGCAGGCAAGCAGGCGACAAATATGAGTGCAGATCTTTGTGGAGGGCGCGTTGAGGGCGATTTGGAGATCATGCGCGGCGATCTGTGTGAGATATTATTGAAGCAGATAGGTGATATTGAATGCATTTTTGGAGATTGCATCACACAAATCAGACAGTCTGAAGATTCCGTCTATGTTGAGTTTGAGAAAAATGAGCCTAGAAATTTTGATTTTGTGGTGGGAGCAGATGGATTGCATTCGACAGTGCGTAAATTGGTGTTTGGCGATGAATCCCATTTTCTGAAGGAGCTTGGCCTCTATATCTCTGTCTATACAGTCCCTAATTTTTTAAATTTAGATTGCTTTGAAATCGAATATTTCGAGCCTCAAAAATTTGTCAATATTTATAGCTCGCATGGAGACCTCAATGCAAAAGCAGGATTTGCTTTTTCTTTGAAGCCTTTACAGTGTGATAAACGAAGTGTTTCCGATCAACAAAAACTAGTGCAAAAGGCCTTTTCAAATGTGGGATGGGAAGTACCACGGCTTCTCGCTGCTATGAAAGAAGCTCCCGATTTCTACTTTGATGCTGCCGCACAAATTCATATGCCTCAGTGGTCGAAAGGGCGCATAGTCCTAGTTGGAGATGCCGGTTATGCCCCCTCTCCAATTTCTGGTCAGGGAACAAGTGTCGCGATTGTGGGCGCCTATGTACTAGCAGGAGAGCTTGCGAAAGGAGCAGAAGATCACTTAACTGCCTTCACTGAATATGAGATGACCCTTCGTAAGTTTGTTAAGGCAAATCAAGAATTAGCGAAAATGAGTGGCGCACTCATGGGGGACAAAGATGAATCGTGGATCTCCTGGCTAAGTTATCATGTGATGTCGCTTGCCCCTTTAAAGTGGATCCAATACTTCAAAACCCTGGGCGTAAAAAAGATCAACAAAGCGGCTAACGATCTCATACTTAAAGATTATTCGGATAAATATTCAGTGAAAACCCTTGGTGTATGAAAGCAAACCAAACAGAATTAATAAAAAAACGATGGCTCTTTTGGTTGTATATGAGTACGGCCGTTTCGGTCTTTTTTAAATTGATGATTTCGATTTGTAAAAATTATACTCTCCTTAAGGTAAATGGGATCACTTTCCAAAATATTGGGGGAGAAGATGTTCTATGGTGCTTATTTGAAGTGCTAGTTATTGCATATATTACCGAACATTGTGCTCATAGGCATCAAGGTACAGCTTGGCTTACTGGTATGATGGCATGGCTCGGGTGGCTTATTTTAAGCACACCTGTAAAACTCATTTTTGCTTTGCACACTCGTTTTGGCTCTCAAGTTCACATCCATCCATTAGATATAGCCATGGTTGTTGTCTTCTTTCTATTTTGGGTGATTAAAGGTCTGTTTTTTATCCATTGCTATCATTTACTAAAAATCAATTCAGAAAGAGAGCGGCAGATAGTGCTGGGAGATGATTCTTAGAGTTTGACCTGGACTGAAACGAATAAAGTCATATTCAGCCTACTGAGGTTTTTAGGCTAAACCGAGCTCTTCGTTGCAGTAGGAGTGGATAAACTTGGCTTGATGCGATTGCTCTGAGTCCCAGGTTGTTGGGTTAGCAAAGGCTTTGATGTAGTAGGATCTATAGAAGGCGAGGGCTTCGCTTGTGGCAGCGGGCATGTGGGTTTGGTAGCCTTCTGTGAAGGTCTGTGTTAGTGTGTGGATTTCGGCTGTAGTGAGGTGGTAGTAGGCGGAGAAGATTTCTAGGGTGAGGAGGAAGTTTGAGGCATCTTGGAGGACGGGGGCCCCTTCGCGACCTAGGTGGGAGCTGCCAAAGTCGATGAAGGAGAGAGTGTCTGTCTTGGCATCGTAGAAGATGTTTCCTGGATGGGTATCACCATGGATGAGGCCATATGGGCCTGGTGGATGGTCTGTATCAAATTTGATAAGATAATTGTGTGCTGGATGGGAAAATTTTTTATATTGATGTAATTCTGCTAATGCGAGGGCTGTCTTTTCGACACCACGATTGAGTTCGGTGAGCAGTTTTTCGCGCTCATGTGGATCGCTTGTATGAGCGATTTTTTTTAAATAGTGGTTGAGTGAAGAGCCGGGTGCAAATTCTTCTGCTATAAGCCCCGTTTTCTCTCCATTTATGGTAGTTTCGGCGGTCCCTTTAAGCTTAATGGTATGGAATTTTTTTAAATGGAGATGATTTAACTTATTCAAAGATTCAAATTCTGATTTGAAACTCTTTTTCCCGTCGGGGAGTTTAAGTGAAATTGTTTTAACTACCCCAATTGGAGAATTGTTTTTATCTACTACGATAAAGACGGGGTCACCAAGGCCCGATTCGGCTAGATCTGTCGGAGAGGAGTGCTCTTTAATAGTGCATTCTTCCGGTTTTAAGGAAAAAAAACTACATGACAATTCCTCTAAAGGGGGATTTTGGACATCTTTCCACTCTGCAAACGATGTTCCGCTACTAGGTAGCAGGAACGAAAGTAAATAAATATTTAGTAGAATGGGCGTCATGGCTACTATTATACCAAATTGATTCTTAATGGTGTGTAAATGGAAATTTTTAATTTGGGGTGGCTCTTGATTATTCCTGTTGTCTGGCTCTTTTGGGAGAAGACAAGGCTTGAAAGGGAGCTTGGGCAATCAAAGATTCGGGAGGCGAGATTAGAGAGTGATTATGAAAAATTTGAACCGGTTAAAGTGAGTTTAGAACGGTTAGATGATAGTATGCGAGCGATTGAGAGGGAGAGAATTAGAGAAAAGGAGCTTTTAAAGGGGATTCGAGATGAGACGGCAAATTTGGCAAAAGCTTTAAGAAAGCCTGAAATTCGGGGATTGTGGGGGGAGCTTCAATTAAAGCGGGCTGTAGAACTTGCTGGGCTTGTCAATCAGTGTGATTTTTTTGAGCAGACTGTCAATATAGGGGAAGACAAAATTGTTCGGCCCGATCTCATTGTTAAATTGCCTGGGGGTAAGCAGGTGATTGTAGATTCTAAAGTTCCGTTCGAAGCCTTTTTAGAGGCGAGCAGCGCTGAAGATCCGTTAATTAAAGATCAGAAATTAAAAGACCATGCAAGACTAGTTCGGCAACATATTCAAGGCTTATCAAAGAAGTCTTATTGGCAGCAGTTTCAGCCAACACCTGAATTTGTGGTTCTCTTCTTACCGACAGAAGTTTTTCTTAGCGCCGCTCTTGAGTGCGACCCGACTCTTATTGAGATGGCAGCTACACAAGGGGTGATTATTGTGACACCGACAACTCTGATCGGTCTTCTTAAAGCAATCTCTTATGGCTGGAAACAGGATACATTTTCTAAGCATGCAAAAGAGATCAGCGAACTTGGTCACGAGCTCTACAAGCGTCTTAGCGATATGTCTAAACATTGGAATCAGGTAGGTAAGTCGCTTTCAGCTTCAGTGGAGAGCTATAACAAAGCAATGGGATCTTTTGAAAAACGTGTCCTTGTAAGCGCGCGCAAATTACAAGAGTGGGGCGCAGCCAGCAACGGAATCGATTTAGATGATATTGAGCTTGTCGAAAAAATTCCGCGCGAAATTCCTGAGAACTCTATTGATCTCAATTAGCTTTGATCCATTTGATGCAGGAGTGAAGCTGCTGCTTAGCTACTGCGCTAACAATTGATTTGTGTCCATAGCCGTGGACTACATGAAATCTTTCGCCTAAATTTAAATAGGGTAGCGAGGAGTCTATGTTTGGAACGGCTAGATCATTTGTCGATGCATAAAATTCATAATCACGTTTAGAAACTGTAGATGGAAGAGGTTGCCTTACCCTTTGCAAGAGTTCTTGTGATGTTTTGCTGCGATAAGCTAATTCTAATCGAACGCTCGGATGTAGGAAATTTTTCACAACTCTTGTATTTGATATGCGGTTAATAAGAGTGGAGCCAAAATGAACTCCCGCTATCGTAGAGACTTTCACAGTTGTTTCTGGAGCTATATCGCGTAAATTTCTTTCGATTGAGGTAACAATGCGGCTTCCATTAGAAAAACCTATAAGACAGATCGGTTTAAGTGGATTTCTCCGGATATAATCTGCAATTTTATTTTGAATCGGACTTGAAGCAGCAGTTAAGGAACAATTTCCCGCTAGGTGAACAAATGGGACATAGAGATCGATGTTTGGATGTTTTTTTAATTCTTTTATATGTGTTTTCCAAATGGAGGGATGTCCATTAAGTCCGTGTACTAGGACAACGAGTCCTGCACTCTGTCTGCTCCATGTGGGTTTGCTGCAACTTTCATAAAGCGCGCATGAGGAGCAGCGCAAGTAAGGAATCATCAAAACGAAAAGGAGGTCTCTAAAAAGGCTAGCTACAATGTCACATATTTTTTTTAAGCAGCTTTTATGATTATAGTGATTATAAAACTCAATTAAGTGCGGTTCAAGTGGCGCGCTATGGATTGCATGTACTGACATATGGGGGAAAGTATATTCGGGTGGTTAGATAAAATCAAGTTTCTATAAATGCAAATTTATGGCGCAACATGACTGATATTAGTATGTTAAAAATTTAAATTGATATTTAGAAAACCATATGCATCCTCCAGGTTATCTGGAGCATATGGTCTATGGTTGAGCCAATAAGACGAAAAGATAGTTTTGAAAGCGAATCGCTCAGCCCGGCTAGTAGTGACATATCTGATTTAGAAGCAAGTGTTTGTGGTGTGTCAAAAAGATCTTTGTATGTGCCATTAGAGTCGCCTCCTCCTGTAATTAGGGTTGTGCCGCCCCGTATAGATTTGGATGCCTTAGCTCTAGGAGAGAATGGGATTGGGTATAAAGCAGCAAATTTAGTACAATTAGGGCTCTTAGCAAGTTCATTAGGGGTTGTCGTGCCCCCGTTTAAAGCTCTAAGCCACAAAGAAATTATGAGTCACATTCTAAAGGTTTATCCTCAATTTATCGATGATTATAGCCGTTTTGTTGAAATTTTAAGGGTTGCCACCTCCTTAACAGATCAGGGAAAACGGATATTAGCTAGGATTAGAGCGGGAGTAGAAGGGGCATTTTCTGAAGATCACCCATTTGAGGGAGCAGGCTTAAGTAGCTTCTTAACTTCTTGTGAATCAGATAAGGTCATTGTGAGAAGTTCAGGAAGAGAAGATTCAAGTAAAGTTTCAAATGCGGGAGTCTACTTGAGCATTCCTTTTACGGATAAAACAATAACTGCAGTATCTCTGAATATTGGCAAGGTAGTTGCTTCGTACTTTTCGGATTCATCTATTGGGCAAAGACTTTCAGCAAAAGATGAAGCTTTACTTGACGAATTACACCCTTTTATTCCTGTTTTAATTCAAGAAGAGATTATGGAAAAATTGCTTGGGGAAACTGATGAGGAGATACCAAGATCGGGAGTTATGTTTGTTAAAGCGGGTTTTTTAGAGATTTCGATTGGTCTTGGTGACAATGAGGGAATTGTCTCTTCATCGGTTCCAACAGATAGCTATCGAGCTAGAAGGGGGGGAAAGGTCCGCGCAGTGATTCGAAGGAAAACGAGAAGATTTAGGGGGATTAAAATAGATGGGGGTAAAATAGAATGCAGGGCTGTTCCTTGCCATGGAAGAATTGTAGAAGCTCGCGCCCTATCTCCAGAATTAGCAGAAAAAATGAGAGGTGTTGGAGAAGGTCTGTATGATTTTAAGCAGGAACCATTAGATAGTGAGGTCATTACTCAAGAGGCTATTAATCTAGTGCAGAATAGGCCACTAAAGATTTGTGTGCCAGAAAAGCTCCCTTCATACATTCAGGTTACAGGGGAAGTTATTCAAGGGGAAGTGATTACAGATGGCGGATGTTATGTTCGCAATATACGTGGGCCAGATCAAGTTTTAGTTTGCCGATCAATTACTGAAGCTTATCAAAAATATCCTTTGCTCTCCCCCGAAGAGCAGGCTAAAATTGAGGGTGTTATTATTCAAGAAACAGCTCCTAGAACATCTCATGAAGCTGTTTTTTTTACAGCACAAGGACTTCCTGTTATTGTGATAGATCAAATAACTGAGATAGTTCCCCCTTATTTTTTAGATCCCCAACAAGGTCTTCTTGCAAAAGAGGGTATAGAACATCCTGGGCATTTTTGTTTTCCGATACCATTGCAATTGTCTCTAGAGGAATCTTCTCTCATAAAAGCTATGCATTTGCAATCATTCGAGCCTAGGTTGGATAGAGGTGAATTCATTAAAAGGGAATTAGGGGAATTGGACCGAAGAGTTGGCGCAGCTCTCCCTCATCAAATTTCTACGATAAGGGAACTTCGTGAACAAGTCGAGGTAATGAAATCGGGAACAATAGAAGAGAGCGAGATAGCTGCAAAAAAAATTGTTCAATGCATTTATAAAAAAATACAAGGAAAAAATATTGCCCATAAAAGTCGAATCGAACTTGTCATGGTTTTAGATAATATTTTTGATATTTTGAAATATGATCCTCTAATAGGAGGTCCAAGATCGGATGAGAGGCTTTGGACTGTGAGGCTTTTGGAGTCCTGTCTATTTCAAACAGGGGAAGGAATTGTAGGTGGCTTTTCATTTGTTAGATCGCTTACCGATATTAAGAGTCAGAGGGTCGGTAGCGAAGAATTGAGATGGTTTAACGAAGAAGAGACGCTTCAAAATATCCCATTTATAAAAATGAAACGGTACATACTTCGTGAGGATCTCCAAGCTGCTTGGGGAAAAGTGGTCTTTCAAGTGGCAAATATTGATGATAAATCTAAGGAAATTGTAAAAAATCTTTTTTATAAAATCGAGGCTTTGGGAGGTGCGACAGAATTTATCAATGTCACTTTTGTTAATTTAATAAAGGAGTTCAAGTTAGATAAAGAGCCAGTTACTCTCTATCAATTTGGCACATTTTTTGAACGTTTAGTGGCTCTCTCAGAGGAATTGCAGCCTACCTTAGATAGAGCTCTCCAAATGCACCAATTTGTCCTTGAAGAGCGAGCTAACATTGGCGCTTGGTCCTCTCCGGAGCACGTTCAAAAAAATATTGAAAGGATCCAAAAAAGGGTTGAAGGGCTCGGCTTTCACACAGCAGAGGGATCGATCGCAATCGCATTTGAGATGAGTTCACCAGATGCAAAGCTCATCCTTGTGCAAGCGCTGAGGGGTGTTGTAGACTGTTATGATGAGATTATCAAGTCTTGTACCGGATCTACAAAATACCTATCATATAGAGCTAAAGCAACTGATTTTCTTCAGCTCCTTTATCCATTACGAGATATGCTGAAAGTTGTTCGACTAATCGGAGGGAAATACTTTAATGATGATTCTCCAAGTTACAAGCTGCCTAGAGATTTAGAGGGGATAACAGAAGCAAATGCAAGAGACTTATTGCTTGTATCGCCTGGTTTTGATGTTACTGAAATTGTTCAGGGAGGACAAGTTTTTTATGCACTAGGTGAAATTACAAGATTAGAGGAAAAATTTACCCTATTTCATCAAACGATAATGCAAGATCTTGGTACAGTCGCCTTGCGAAATGGACTATCTGTGAAAATATTGCCTAAAAAACTTTCTGCTTTTATTGAAGGTCTTGATTCTGAGGAAGTTGAAAACAAGCTTGTTACTTTAATAAAAACAGACGGTAATTTTATTACGGTAGGCATGGCTATTCCTTTGAGGACACATGGTGCAACATTAACGTTGCACTATGATAAATCAAAAATGAGTATAAGTATGATAATTTCATTTTATGGATCAGATTTTAATCGATGGCAGCAAATGGATATATTAGCGAGATTTTTAAGCACTAGATTGGCATTTGAAGTCAAATCATCTACTGCTAAGGAAAATTCATTTGAAGTTTCTCTAGCTGAAATGTCATTAAATAAAACTTCAACAAGAAATATTTATAGATTGATTGATCTTCTTATGCAGGCCACATTTACCCTTGTTGGATTTGATTTAGATAAAGGGTATAGTTATTTTGAATGTATCCCTGAAGAATTTCAAACAGAAGAGCTTGCGTTGGAAGTGGTAGCTAAAAAAGGGAGTGTATTTGAAAGACTTCCTTTGCGCTTTCAGAGTAATATAAGGATAATTGAGGCTGCGATAACGCAAAATCCGGAAGCATTGCAATTTGTCCCGGCCCATTTGCAGACTGTGGAGATGGGGCTTGCGGCGGCTAAGCGAAAGAGAAGGTGTCTTAGTTATGTGGCGCCAGAGCTTAGATTAACAGTAATGCAGTTATTAGATAATCCTGCGCCTAGCGCTGTAAAGCCGGTGACTGCTAAGCCTAAGAGAAAAGAGCTTACTATTGAGGACTAGTGCCGTGTTACGGCATTGATCCATTTGAGGCAAGAGTCGATTTGCTGCTTGGCAATTGCTGCAACGATGGAATTGTGTCCATGGCCATGGATTAGATGGAAGTGCTCTCCGCGATTAAGGATGGGGAGTGAGGAGTCAATATTGGGAACGTGCATATCAGCTGTTGCGGCATAGAATTCATAATCGCGGTCGGCGACTTCTGGAGGGAGAGGTTTTTGGACCTTCTCCATAAGCTCCTTTGCTTTTCGGCTACCATAAGCTAATTCCTGAAGAATTGCTGGGTGAAACAAGAGTCTCCCAAATCCGAATTGCTCTAAAAGGGTGATAACAGAACTTCCGAAATGTACGCCGGCTATTGTAGAGACTTTCACAGCCGTGGTAGGAGCCTTTTCTCTAAGTTCTGTTTCAAGCCAAGTGACTATTCGGCTCCCATTTGAAACGCCAAGTAAACAGATTGGATTTCCGGGATGGGTCTTTGTATAGGCGAGAATATTTGGCAGAATAGGTGTTGCAGCTTCTTCGAGCGAGCAATTTCCTTGAAAAGGGACAAAGGGGGCAAAAACATCAAATTTTGGATGAGTTTTTATCAGGTTTACATGGGCTTCCCAAACAGAGGGATGTCCTCTAAGTCCGTGTACTAAAACAAATAGAGTGTCACTTTTGTGGCTCCAGTCTACCTTTTTAATAGGATGATTGAGAAGGAAAGCAGAGAGGTATTCTAGATAGGGGATAGAGCTAACAAAATGCAATTCTCTAAATAGACTTATTGCAAAATCATATAGTTTTTTAAAAAGCGGTCTATGGTCATATTCCCTATAGAGTCGATCGGATCGTATGAATGGAAGTAGAGAATTGAATAACAGAATTGGTCCCATAATATTTAAAATAATATTATGTCATCCTAAATATGTCAAGGTTCTGTAAAGAAAAATGTGTTGTTAGGTTTGCTTGAGGGCGGAGATCCAGTCATTGGGAACGCCGGCGGCTCTGCGATGATCTTCTTGAAAGATGAATCCTCTTGCCCGTTTGAGAGGTAGATGTGGCGTGATGCTCTCCTTGTAAAGCTCAAAGGCGTCTTGGTCTTCTTGTTTAAGCTTCTGGATCCAGCGCATTCCGAAACGTACGTGAGAGATTTCGTCGTGGAGGATCTGTTTCATCAGTTCATAAGAGTCGAGATCGCCATTACGCTTGAAAGAGGCGCCATAGTGTGGGGCGAAGTCAAGGTTGGCCATTTCGAAGGTTAGGCTCATCATGCTGACGTATTTTACTGGGCAAGTGAGATAGGCAGTCTGTTGCCAAAAGTGCTTGTATAGTGGAAGATCTCCAAATTTCAGACCGAGCCGTTCCATTTGTGCCATGTAAAGTTTAACGTGAGTCTGTTCTTCGCGTAATGTGTTTGCTAGCCCCATTCTAAAAGGTCTTGGTGCGTCTGGAAATGCGAGGAGGGCGAAGGCCATAATTTCTACCGCTAAAAGCTCGTGACCGGCAAAACGATGAAGACAGATAGCTCTCTTATCAGGATGGTGATGTTCCTGGAATGGGGGGAGCTTGTCTTTTTTTCTCGTGTGTGTAGAGAATTGCATGCCAGGCGGTCTTGTCGGCTCATTCCAAAAAAGAGGGGATCCTGGAGAGTTATCGCTTAAAACAGAAGGATCGAAGAGTTTATCTTCGATCCTATTAGCACTTAAAATGTGGGTGGCCCACTCTCTTAATTCCACAAATTATTTCTCGGATTCAAATACGAAGTAGGCTGGGAAAGCAAAATTGTTATTTGGTCTTGGGACCGCAATAAGGGTCACATATTTGCCTACATAATTTTGTAGATCAACAAATGTGCTATATAGATACGCTCTTGGCATATCGCGATCACGAAGGACAAAGTTGCCCGGTTTGTTTTTTACGATGTCTGAATAAGCTTCAACGATACCAGAAATTCGGACAGTTTTAAGTTTTTGATCATCATAGAAGTCATCCATTGTCTTTTTGTGGTGGCTTGTAGACCATGACAGAAAGAGGGATTCTTCTACACGTTCCCAAATTTTCATCCGCTCTCTTGGAGAGAGGGTCTCATCACTTGTATCAGAGACTTGTACAACGTCTGTTCTAATAACTCTCTCTTTGCTCATTCTAGAAGTTTTTGCTTCAAGATAGGCTATTTTTTTCTGAAGGTAGATCTCTTGAAGATGGATTAATTTAGATTTTGCTCTTTCTGAATACTCAGGAAAATCACTATACTCTTTTGTGATTGTGGTAAATGCGTTAGAAACGCGCTCGAAGTCAAGTTCTTCAAAAGGCTTCATCATCTCTGATTGACTTAAGAGTTCAGCTGAATCCATAAGTTGTAAAACTGTATTTTGTTTCTTATCGCGAAGGGCCTTTAATTCGGGGCCGCCAATTTTTTCAATATACTCTTTTGCAATATAGAAACGGACGTTTTTAGGTACTGAAATTTCTAGCCATTTGTGATTTTTATCACTAATTGCACCGTTTACTTTATCGCCTGAATTCATAAGGGCTACAACAGGGGCAGTTAGTTCAGGTGAGAGTCTTACATGTACTCTATTTCCTTCAACAACATTGTCTAAGACAAAGCTGCGGAATATATATACTTTCAAGTCAACAGGAGCTTCAATTGAATAAAAGTCAGATTTTTCTCCTCTGATCACAACTAGATCACCTTTGAGAAGTTCTTTTACAATTGCGCTATCAACATCAGGACTGAGTCTCATTCTCACGCTTCCACCTACGATTTTCCCAGTGAATGCTTTGTAATTTGAATCGGTCTCTGCATGCGCAGTTGCTAGATCTGAGGATTTTGCAGAAGCCGCTTTACCAGATACAGTATTAGATGCGTTTTGGGGGACGTGGTGCTCTTTTGCGACGGATACTCCACCGGTGTTGATTTTGTCATCGGCAGCTGAAAGGCTGACTGTGACAAGAAACAACGTACAGCTTAAACGTTTAGAAAACATGATAAAAACTCCTCTCCGACGTACAGATGTGAAAAAGTGTATTTTAGGAATTTATCTTTTTCTTGGCAACTCAAATCTACATATTAAGAATTTAAAACAGCCCTGATATGCTCGCAGTTTGATTTGCCGCATGTGCATCCAATGGGATGGCCTAGAAAGACCTGATAATGCTCATTATAATCATTTGGATTTGTTATATTATAGAGTTGCTTTTCAACCTGTTTTATGTCCCATTCACGAAATTTTAACTCGCCTTCTAGAAATTCTGTCTCTTTAAGTGAGTTGTCAACATCGGGAATTTTATTGAGGTTAGGCTTCCCTTGAATCGCTCTTGCAATTTGACAATAGGGGCAGTTGCAATGGGGTTCGCCTTTAGGTAGATTGAATGCTTCAAGATCGATATTTAGGGCTTTTGCAACGCTAGCTACTTTATTGATAACTTCTGTGGGCAGATCGGGACTCTCTTGTTGTTTTGGATCATGCTGCATAATAGGTCCAAGAGTCTCTTGAATCAATCCACTTGGAATCATGCCAATATTTAATCCGGGTAATCTATTTGCGGGCAAGAGAGGTTTTGAGGAGGAGTCTATGAATTCACTGTGGGAATTAAAAGCCTCTTCGATCGTTTCTCGACTTAGATTAGGTATAGAGACGATGCCCCCGTTTTTTAGAAAAACAATTAGTTTGCCGCTTATATCTTCTACTTGGAGAGAAATCACATTTTCCCATGAAGTTGAGATAAAAGGGGGGATGCTTAACATCTTAGAGTTGATCTTCATACTATATATACCTTGTATATTCTGTAGCGCTACCCCTAATTATAAAAAAGCAGCCACCTTTAGTCAATAAAATTAGCACTCAATTGGTGAATCTGCTGATTAAAATTATTAATTACCATTTTTCTATTACATATTAGTAGGTTAGAGAATTTCGGATAGAAAAAGGTTGTATAGGATATTTTGATCGTTCATAAGGCAAAAAAAGGTCTCTAAATAATAGGAGTGTTCATGTCTAAAAAGTCTCTCGTGTTTGATGCAAGTGTATTGCTTCACGATCCTGAATCAATTAATCACTACCCAAACGAATCGATTGTTTTACCAAGTGTGGTAATTGAAGAGCTTGATCAGAAGAAGCATCTTAATAGTGAAATTGGCAAAAACGCAAGATATGTCATGCGCTTGATTGATCAGCTTTCAAAACGGGGTAATATTAGTCAGGGAATTCTCTTAGACAATGGAGCTCATGTAAGAATTATACTCGATGACGAGAATAAGAAGAAAAAGTCTGGAAATACAATGTTTACGCCGGATCGGAATAGACATAGACTTTTAGCTATAGCCTTTCAATTACAGCAAGAGGGAGAGAAAATCCTCCTCCTATCTAAGGATCCTGTTACAAAAATTTTAGCAGAGACAGCGGGGATTGAGACTCAGAATTATAGAAGTATCCGTGAGAACTACGATACAATCCATAAAGGGCTGAAATTTATTGATCAGACCAAAAGTAAAATTGATAAATTTTATCTAGATGGATCTATGCCTCTTCCTGAAGGGGAACATTGCCCAAATGAATATGTCATTATGAAAAGTGAAGAGAACTCTTCTGCCATTGGTAGGGTAGACACCAAAAGTAAGACTCTAGTTCCTCTTATAAAATCGGCTGGTGATATTTGGGGGATTAAACCTCGAAATGTTGAGCAAAAATGTGCGATGGATCTCTTGATTAGAGATGATGTAAAGTTAGTTGTCTTTACAGGAGGTGCAGGTACGGGTAAAACTCTTTTAGCGCTCGCTGCAGGCCTTAGAAAAGTATTTGATGAAGATGTCTATTCACGTATTATGATTGCTAGATCGATTATCCCTGTTGGTAGGGATATAGGATTTCTCCCAGGTACAAAAGAAGAAAAACTTAGAGCTTGGCTTGCGCCATTTTTTGATAATCTTGATTATATTTGCTCTGCTACCGGCTCAGAGAATGGAGCTGAGACAAAAAAATGGGTCTTAGAGAGTGAGAAATTTCAAGTAGAAGCAATCACATACATGCGTGGCCGTTCATTTGCGAACACTTATGTCATTATCGATGAGGCGCAAAATTTATCCCCTCACGAAATCAAAACTATTATCTCCCGTGTTGGCGACAATACAAAAATCGTCGTCCTCGGAGATCCATCTCAAATCGACAACCCTTACCTCGATGCCGATTCTAATGGGCTAGTATATCTCATCGGGCGGATGAAAAAGCATGACATCTTCGGAAGTATCTACTTCCAGTCAACCGAACGTTCAAAACTCGCCGCCATCGCCGCCGCCGTCCTCTAACTATTCTTTTATAGAACAGACTTGCATGAAATACGCAAGTCTGTTCTATTAATTACTTTAAGTTTGTTTTTTTTTTTTCAATATGGTAATATTTACAAATTCTTAAAAAACAACAAGGAGTTATGAAATGATAATAGCACCAACTTTTGGAGTTGCTGGTAATTTTTTATCTAAGGAGAAGAGGGCTGATTTGCCGGCTGAAGTCATAAATGAAATATCAAAAGTAACCGGATTCGTGCGAACGCTTGATATCGTTAATAAAATATTAGGTTATATTCCAATAGTAGGAATTGGAGTGGGTGTTACGAGGGTTTGGATCCAGCTATTTGAGCCTACTAGTAAGTCAATGGATACGAATGCCTTGGTCCGTGGTATCATAGAGATACTTGGGTTAGGGTTGCTGTTATTGATTCCTGATATTTTAATAACTGCGGAGAGACACTGGGTAGCTAAATAGTCAGACGTAAAAAATTATTTATTTTGAAAAAGAAAAAGGCCTCATTCTAATGATAGAATGAGGCCTTTTTATTGGCTTATTTTGTGGCGAGAAGGACTTTACGGCTAAGTTTGACTTGGCCGCGGTCGTTGATCTCAAGTACTTTAACTTCGATTACATCGCCTTCTTTTGCATGCTCTTCCATGTTTTGGATTCTTTCATGGCTGAACTCGGAGATATGGCAAAGGCCATCTTTTCCGCCAGGCAAGCCAACAAAGACTCCAAAAGGCTGAATAGACTTGATTGCCCCTTTGTAGGTTTTGCCAACTTCAGCTTCTGAGATGAGGTTGATTATAAGCGCTTTTGCTTTGTCGAGGCTCTCTCTGCTAGTTGCTGCAATATTTACAACACCGGCATCATTGATATCAATTTCAGCGCCAGATTCTTCGATGATCGAACGAATCATCTTGCCGCCTGGGCCAATGATTGTAGCAATTTTGCTTGGCTTAACTGTGATAGACTCAATACGAGGTGCAAATTGAGAAAGCTCGGCACTTGTTTTAGGACAAGCGTGAAGCATTTTCTCTAGGATATGAATTCGGCCCTCTTTAGCTTGATGAAGAGCTGCCTTCATAATATCTAGAGTAATTCCTTCAACCTTGATATCCATTTGGAAAGCTGTGATCCCTTTTCCGTCGCCAGTGATTTTGAAATCCATGTCGCCTAGGGCATCTTCCATTCCTAATATATCAGAGAGGATTGCAAATTTGGTCTCTTCTAGAAGAAGACCCATAGCAATTCCTGAGATAGGACGTTTAATTGGTACACCAGCATCCATTAGAGCTAGACATCCGCCGCAAACAGAGGCCATTGAAGACGATCCGTTTGATTCAGTGATGTTAGCTTCTAGACGGATAGTGTAAGGGAAATTGTCTGCTTCGGTTGGTAGTATCGCTTGCAACGATCTCTCTGCAAGTTTACCATGACCGATCTCACGTCTTCCAGGACCTCTCATAGCGCCCACTTCTCCAACGGAGAATGGAGGGAAGCTATATTGGAGGTAGAATTTTCTAAGGCCGTCTTTATTGTCGAGGTCTTCGTATCTTTGTCCCATTGAAGAACCGCCAAGAGTACAAACTGCAATAGCTTGAGTCTCGCCTCTAGTAAATAGAGAGCTTCCGTGGGCTCTTGGTAAAAGAGATTGCTCAATAGAGATATTACGGATATCTGTAAGAGCTCTGCCGTCGGCACGTTTCTTTGTCACTATAATATGGTGTCTCATCAATTTAGAAGAGATCGCTTTAATCGCTCTTTTCACTAATTTAGCGGAATATTGTGCTTCACCAGTCTCAGGCTCAAAATGGTCATATATTTCAGCGTCAAGTCTACCGAATTCGGCTTCACGAGCAAGCTTGTCTGATATAAAGAAGACCTTCTCAAACTTGTCTTTCATCATATTTTCGATAGATGTTAGAAGTTCTTCAGGAGGTAAGAGGAGCGGCGCTACGAATTTCTCTTTTCCTATTAGATTTCTCCAATCTAATAGACCTTGGCAGATCTGACGAATTGCCTTGTGGCCTTCTTCGATCGCCTCTAATACCTCTTCTTCTGTAAGGAAGTCGCAATAACCTTCAATCATAAGGATCGCTTCTTCTGTACCAGCTATCAAAAGGTCAAGCGTTGACTTTCCCATCTCTTCAAGCGTTGGATTGATTACAAATTTACCATTTATTCTGCCTACTCGAACGCCGCCTACTGGTTTTGGGAAGGGGATGTCAGAGATTGTTAGTGCAGCAGATGCAGCACAAAGGGCAAGAGCGTCAGGTTGACAATTTGGATCATAAGAAAGGACGTAGCATAGAACTTGAACTTCGTTGAAGAAACCTTCAGGGAATAGAGGGCGGAGTGGGCGGTCAATCAATCTTGAAGTTAAAGTGTCTTTCTCAGTCTGTTTCCCGTCTCGTTTGATGAAGCCACCAAGCGTTTTTCCTGCAGCAGAAAATTTTTCTTGGTAATCGACTCGAAGGGGAAAAAAATCGATGTCAGGAGAAGGTAACTTATGAGCACAAGCTGTCGCAAGGATGACAGTATCTCCGCAAGTTAATATGACAGAACCATTGGCCTGCCTTGCGATCTTACCCGTTTCAAAAACGAGCTCTTTGCCAGCGACGTGAATAGCTAGCCGATTTTTATTCATAACTTAAGGTCTCCGTTAGGCGTAAAAAAGAAATTATAAGGTGCTTCCGTAAAATTTACTTACGAAGACCAAGCTTGTTTACTAATTGTTGGTAGCGGTGTGTGTCAGTAGAATTAAGGTAACTTAAAAGTTTTCTTCTATGACCTACGACTTTTAAAAGAGTTAGGCGTGTAGCATGATCTTTTGGGCTTCTTTTAAGATGTTCTTGGATATCCGAGATTCTCTCAGTTAAAAGAGCAATTTGAACGTCGGCCGATCCAGTATCTTTGTCATGTAACTGAAATTTTTTGGTGACTTCTTCTTTTGTGCTTTTATCTAATGACATTTGGGGTGACTCCGATTTAAAATGTTTAGCAAGATTTTACCATATAACGTAGAATTAATCAACATGAGAGAATTTACTGAGGAAGAGAGAGCCTTCATGGGCCTTGCGCTAGATGAGGCTAGAACGGCTTATGAGAAAAATGAAGTCCCTATTGGCGCAGTTCTTGTCTATGAAAATAGAGTCTTAGCAACAGCTCATAATAAGGTAGAATTTTTTAAAGATGCAACTTGTCATGCGGAAATTCTTTGTATAAAGAAAGCGGTAAAAAATTTAGGCGACTTTCGCTTGAACGGGGCGACCCTTTTTGTAACAATAGAGCCCTGTATTATGTGTTTGGGCGCCTCCATTCTGTCCCGAATTAAAAAAATTATTTGGGGATGTTCTGACAAAAGGCATGGCGCTTTAGGTGGCCTTGTAGATCTTTCAATTTTAAAACATCCAATTCATCAAATTGAGACCGTTTCTGGTTTAATGGAGGATGAGGCAAAAGATCTTATCCAAACATTTTTTCGAAATAGAAGAGAGGAGAATAAGAGATGAGATCGTATCAAGAAATTTTTGATGAAATTATTTTCCATCAGAAAGGAAAACTTTTAAAACTGGCTAAAGAAATTAATCCACATATCGTTGAAGACGATCTTATGCAGCCTTTTGATTTTCCTGAACTAGAAAAACACCCTGATTTTCGCCATGAAGAGGGGGTTTTAGAAGGGCTCCTGACAGCCGCCATGGCCTTGCGTGTTTGCGATAAGGTGGCTTTTTAAATATTTTTCTTTGCGTCTTTGGTTCTTTGTGCCTTTGCGTTGAATCTTTAGGCAGCTTATAGTCATTTAAAAGTAAAATTTCTTATAGTGAATTAAATTTAAATGACTATATTATATTCGAAACAGGCTCAGACCATGCTTAACTGATAGAGCTTGTTCCTAAAATTCAACGCAAAGACACGAAGAAGCAAAGATACAAAGGAGAGTTTTAAAGTTCCGACTATGGTGAATATTTTTTTATTTATTCTAGCTTGTTTAAAATTGCATAGGCCGGGTACAATGACTACCAATTTTTATACATTAGACTAAGGACTTAACAAATGAAAAAAGATATCCATCCAGTGTACCACGAAGTTGTTTTCCTAGACACAGGTACAGGTGATAAATTTTTATGCCGCAGTAGTGCTCAGACTCACGAGACAATAGAATTTGAAGGGGCGGTTTACCCGTGTTTCAAAGTCTCTATTAGCTCAAAATCTCACCCGTTTTATACTGGAGAGCAAGGTATTGTTGATACAGAAGGTAGAGTAGACAAATTTAGAAAACGTTATGCGAAACCTGTTGTTGCTGCAGTTAAAGAGCCAGTTGTCGACGCTGTAGAGCCCGATGAAGATAAGAAGAAGAAAAAAGAGTCGGCTCCTGCTAAGGCGAAAAAGCCTGCTGTAAAAGCTAAAAAATCTTCTGAATGAAAGATAAAGTCCTAGAGCTTCTTCTTGAATTGCCTAAGATAGAGTCTGATTTGAGCTTGCCTGAAGTCGTAAGAGATAAAAAACGATATAAGGACCTCACATCTAAGCATAAATATCTGATGCAAGTAAAGGATGCATGGGAAAAAGTAGAGAAGCTTTCTAGGGATCTTGCTGACGCTAAAGAATTAAAAAAGTCTGAGCAAGATCCTGAGGTGCTGAAATTTTATGAAGAAGAGATGGCTGATCTTGAGCCTAAAATTCTAAAATTAAACCAAGAGGTGGAGACGCTTCTTGTTCCTCCCGATCCAAACGATCATAAAAGTTCAATTATTGAACTTAGAGCAGGCGCCGGTGGTGATGAAGCTGCTATTTTCGTTGGTGATTGCGCCAGGATGTATACCTATTTTGCCGAGAAAAAAGGTTGGAATTTAGAATTTCTCTCATCCACCCCTTCTGATATGGGTGGATTTAAAGAGTACCAATTTGTCCTTTCGGGCCCAAATGTCTACCGTTTGATGAAGTATGAAGCCGGTACGCACAGGGTTCAGCGTGTTCCTGAAACTGAATCACAAGGAAGAGTCCATACATCGACAATTACTGTTGCTGTTCTGATTGAACCGGATGAAGAAGAGGATATTGATCTCGATGAAAAAGATCTCAGAATCGATACTTATAGATCTTCTGGGGCGGGCGGACAGCACGTAAATACTACCGATTCAGCTGTTCGAATTACCCACATTCCGACGGGCGCTGTTGCTTATTGTCAGCAAGAGAGATCTCAGATTAAAAACCGAGAGAAAGCGATGAGGCTTTTGAGGGCAAAAATCGTAGATGAGATGCGAAGGAAGAAGGAAGAAGAGTTTGCCTCTACAAGAGCTTCTCAAGTAGGTACAGGGGATCGATCAGAGAGGATTAGAACTTACAATTTCCCTCAAAATCGAGTGACCGATCATCGTATTGATCTTACCCTTTATAGCTTAGATCGGATGATGGAAGGTGATTTAGATAATATGATTAACGCTCTTGTAACCTTTTTCTACCAGAAAAATTTCGAGACCAATGAATGATTTGGTGAAGAATAAGCCCCGAGCATACATAGTGGGCGAGGTCGAATTCTATAATTGCAAGATTTCCCTCAATCAAAATGTCCTAATCCCTAGACAAGAGAGTGAAATCCTTGTATTTTATGCCCTCCAGCGTTTAAATGATTGTAAAGGGGGTGTTCTCCTTGATCTTTGTACCGGAAGTGGCTGTCTTGGCCTTGCGATAAAAAAAGCTAGACCCGATATTCAAGTTATCCTTTCTGATATTTCGCCGCTTGCTCTAGAAGTCGCTAAAAAGAATGGGGTAGTTAATGAGCTTGATGTCGAGTATCTTGAAGGCGATCTTCTAGCGCCATTAGGCCACCAGAAAATTGATTATCTGATTTGTAATCCCCCGTATGTGACTGATTTTGAATATGAGCACTTAGATAGTAGTGTCCGTGATTATGAGCCTAAATTGGCCCTTGTAGGAGGAAATGAAGGACTTGATTTCTATTCAGCCTTGTCAAAAACTTTACATGCATATATAAACATAGGCGGTAAAGTGTTTTTTGAAATCGGAAAGGATCAAGGGTTGAAGGTTATTGATCTTTTTTCAGATCCGTTTTGGCGGAAAAAAGAGATAATAAGGGATTGGGCAGGGCATGATCGGTTTGTTTTTTTGGAGACTTAAGTTTTTTCTATTGTTTTTCATTTCATTTATTAAAGTTTTCTCTTCGTCTCCATATCATTTAGTTTGGCAGTGTCACGGCTGTGAAGATGAGTGGGTAAAAGAGATTCTTAAGAATGTGAGTTATGATGAAATTGATGATTGTAAGTGTTCTGTTTTTTTAGATAATTCAATTCTTATCCTGACGGGTCCTGGCGAAAAAGATTATAGGCCTTATATTCGCGAATTAGTGCGAAAAGGGTATAAATTTGGATTGATTATTCTGGGTGATGAAGAGTGTAAGACTCATACTGATTATTATTTGGATGCCCGATTTGTCTTACGTAATTATTGGGATGAAAAATATTCAGGATTTCCGAATGTACTCTTTTTCCCTCTGGGTTATGTAAAAAATTTTTGGAATTCTGAGGATTCTGAAATCAGACTAATTTCGGAACAGCGATCTATATTTGAAAGGCAGTATACATGGGCCTTTTTGGGTGATTTGAAAAAGACGACTAGAAAAATTATGTATAATAATATGAAAAAAATCCCTGGAAACTATTATGTTCATAAATTTGCAGGTTTTTTAGCTGAAAATGCGCTTAGTAGAGAAGAATATAGAGATATTCTTCAAGAGACAATTTTTATTCCATCTCCGCAAGGCAATGTAAGTTTGGATTGCTTTAGAACATATGAAGCGCTTGAGTCTGGGGCTATTCCAATTGTTGAAAGAAGATCTATCGACTACTACTCTAAAATATTAGGGGAGTATCCATTTCCTTCTGTAAGAAACTGGGATGAAGTAGCTCCCCTATTAAAACAGTTGTTAAAGCATCCAGATCAATTAGAAAATCAGAGAAAAAAATGTTTTTTTTGGTGGTTGAACTATAAAAAGACAATGCAAGATAATGTGAAAAAAATTATTGATGAGACAATGCAATAAATAGGGTAATTGGGGTTTATATGGTTAGGTTTTTATTAAAGAGTATCTTGCTATTAGCTATGTGGTGCCTGCCTATTTTTGCGAAAGTCTATGATTTGCGCCGAGATCCAATAGATGTTGTTATTCCCTGTGGTCCGAATGATCGATTGATAATAGATCGTTGTATTGATCATGTAAGAGCTTATGTTAAAAATGTAAATCGAATTATTGTAATTTCCCCAAAAAAATATACAAATAAAGCGGAATGGGTAAATGAGAGAGATTATCCATTTGCCGAACTGTATTTAAGTAAAAAGTCTCCTTTTTACCCTCTGATTCACCATTCGACTACTTGGCTATTTCAACAGCTATTAAAATTATATGCATTTGAGATGATTCCGAACCTTTCTTCTAATATACTTGTTTTAGATGCAGATACATTTTTCTTGCAACCGATAGAATTAATTAATGAGAGAGGTGAGCCTTATTTTAATGTGGGTGTTCAGTGCTATGAGAAATATTTTAATATGGGAAAAAAACTTATTCCTCAATTTCAAAGGGTCCATGCAGAATATAGTGGAATCTGTAATTATATGGTATTTCAACGTCCTGTAGTAGAAGAGCTTTTGCGAACAGTTCGCGATTTGCATAATTGTGAGTTCTATGAGGTTCTTGCAAAATGTTATGATCCAAAATATTGTCCTGATTGGGCGCAGAATCTTTCAGAAGAAGAGAGAAATGCTTGTCATTTTTCTGAGTATGAACTCTATTTTAATTATTTTTTGAAAAATTCCGACCAAGGTCATATTAGATATCTGTTGTGGGATGATGTCCCGAATTGTGATAAGAAATCCCTAAAAGGTTATGCTAACAAGGGATATTCACATGTCTCAGCACATCATTGGATGCGTAAAAAATTTTAGTCTAGTCATTGCCAATAGAAAAATAATGAGATTTTTGATAGGATTGATAGCATGTTTGGCTCATTAACAAAAAAGTTTCAAGAACTCTCTGTCGCTCTTTCTAGAGAGAAGGTGCTAACTGAGAAAAATATTTCGGAAGCCGTTAGGACTGTTAGGCTTGCGCTTTTGGATGCCGATGTAGGATATAGCGTTGTCAGCGATTTTGTTAAAAAAGTTAAGGAAAAGGCTTTAGGGTCAGTAAGTGTCAAAGGGGTAACAGCCGGTGACCAATTCATTAAGGTCGTCCATGAAGAGCTTGTCAGTTTAATGGGTTCGGAAGAGTCTTCTCTTCAATTAAAAAAACCTGTAGCAAAAATCCTTTTATGTGGTTTGCAGGGATCTGGAAAGACGACGCATGCAGCAAAACTTGCTAAGATGTTGAAGGAGAAATTTTCAAAAAATCCTTTGCTCGTTGCTCTTGACTTACAAAGGCCAGCCGCTATTTTACAACTAGAGACATTAGGTAAATTAATTGGAGTTCCGGTTTTTACAATTCCTGGTGAAAAAAATCCCCTTGTTGTGGCTAAACAGGTCTTAAAAGAGGGTGGGTATGATCTATTAATTTTTGATACAGCAGGAAGGCTTCATGTCGATGAGGCACTGATGGATGAGCTTCTTCATATCAAAAAAATAGTTGAACCTGATGAAGTTTTGTTTATTGCAAATAGTGCAGCTGGTCAGGATGCGGTTAAAACGGCAAAAGAATTTGATTGTCGAATTGGAATTACAGGGTCGATTTTGACGATGCTTGATGGATCTACAAGAGCGGGAGCTGCTCTTTCGATCCGTGAAATCACCGGCAAACCTCTTCTTTATGAAGGAATTGGGGAGAAAGTAGATGATTTTCGCCTCTTTAATCCCATCTCTATGGCCGATCGAATCCTCGGAATGGGCGATATTATCAATCTTGTCAAGAAAGCTGAAGAGCAGTTTAGTCAGGAAGAGAACGACGATTTAGAAAAAAAATTACGTAAGTCAACATTCACATTCGACGACTATTTAAAGCAGATGAAAATGATTCGTAAAATGGGATCTATTAAAGGATTATTGAAAATGATGCCTGGCATGGGCGATTTGCCAGATATAGACCAATCCGAAAAAGAATTTGCTAGAATAGAATCGATGATATTATCAATGACGCAAGGCGAACGAAATTGTAAAGATGAGCTTGTCCCTTCAAGAAGGCGCCGAATCGCAAAAGGGAGCGGTACAAGCATGGATGAAGTCAATAAGCTTGTTAAAGGATTCAAACAACTTCTTAAGTTTGCCAAACTTATGCCCGGTCTCAAAAAAAAGTTTTCACATGAAGAAGCATCTAGTTTGTTTTCTAAAAGATAAACTAGTGTACTTTTTTACAAACTTTTGCTACACTTTAGCGTAATTTTATTTGTGAGGAGTTATATGAGTTTGGTTATGAGATTTCGTCAGCAAGGATGTAAAAACAGAAGAACTTTTCGTCTTGTTGTAGCAGAAAAAAAGACCCGTCGAGATGGGAAGTATATTGCAAATTTAGGTCATTATAACCCTAAATTAGAAGAGCTTGTGATTAATAAAGAGGAAGTTGAGCGTTGGTTAAAAGTGGGTGTTCAGCCGACTGAAAGAGCAGTATCAGCACTGAAAAGAAACTGTCCTGAAGTTTTGAAATTATTAAAATAGCATGGATATCGATATATTAAGTCTTTTTCCTGAGTATTTTGAGACGCCGTTTGCGTGCAGTATGATTAAACGGGCAAGGGAAAAAGGTTTATTAAATATTCGATGTATAGATATACGAGATTTTGCAGAAGATAGGCATCAGACCGTGGATGACCGTCCTTATGGAGGTGGTCCAGGTATGGTGATGAAGCCAGAGCCGACTGTAAAAGCAATTCGAAGTGTGAGAAGAAGTGATTCGCATGTAATTTATTTAAGTCCTCAAGGGGGGGTGTTTAAAGCCCGTCTTGCTGAGGAGTTTGCTAAAAAACATACTCATATTATTTTGATTTGTGGTCACTATGAAGGGATTGATCAGAGAATCATCGATTCTGAAGTAGATGAAGAAATTAGCATTGGCGATTATGTTTTAACAAGTGGTGCGCCGGCAGCAATTGTGTTTGTTGATGCTGTGAGTCGGTTCATTCCTGGTGTTATTGGTCATCCTGAAGGACCTTACAAAGATTCGTTTCATGGAAGTGAAACCTTTGAAGGGCCTCAGTATACGAGACCTTTTGAGTTTGATGGGAAAAAAGTGCCTGAAGTGCTAGTAAACGGAAACCACAAAGAGATTGAGAAGTGGAGAAGCACGCAGGGAAGGGAAAAATTAGAGGCGTTACGCCATAGAGTAGGAGAAAACAATGAAAAGTCCATTAGTTAAAAAAATTGAAGACAAATACATGAAGAAGGGACTATCTCAATTTCAAATTGGTGATAGTGTAAAAGTTCATATCAAGATTGTTGAAGGTGAGAAAGAGAGGGTTCAGATCTATGCAGGTCTCGTAATCGGTAAGCGTGGTGCTGGTTTATCTGAAACTTTTACTGTTAGTAGAGTTGCTTTTGGTTACGCTAATGAAAAAATCTTCCCGAATTGCAGTCCAAACATTACTAAAGTTGAAGTAGTGAGACGGGGTAAAGTAAGAAAAGCGAAATTGAATTACCTAAGAGGAAAAATAGGTAAGGCTGCTAAAGTTGAAGGTATATTTACCCAAGAAACTTCTTCTAAAGATGAAGTGACTGAAGTATCACCAAACGAATAGAGATCGAAAAAGGGAAAAATAGTGTGGGAAGAGTTTGAGAAACAAGCCCTAATGGCTGGTTTCTCGTATCCTGTTGGAATTGATGAGGCAGGACGAGGACCGTTAGCGGGACCCGTTATTGCTGCGGCTGTCTATATTCCTGAGTCTATCCAAATTGAAGGTATTCGCGATAGTAAAGAGCTTAGTCCTAAAAAACGGAGGGCTCTTTACGAAATTCTTGTCCGGACAAAGGGTATTGATTTTGGAATAGGTGTTAGTTCTCCGCAAGAAATTGATAGAATTAATATTTTGCAAGCGACCTTTGAAGCGATGAAGGAGGCTGTGTCGAAGCTAAAGCATAAGCCTGATTTTCTCCTCATTGATGGGAATCAAGGTCCTTTGATTGCGATTCAAAAAAAGTGTATAGTTCAAGGGGATAAGAAAGTACGTTCAATTTCAGCGGCTTCAATTATTGCTAAGGAATATAGGGATGATTTGATGGAAGAGCTCCATCTTCTTTATCCGCAGTATAATTTTGCAAAGCATAAAGGATACCCTACAAAGGAACATATGATTGCTTTAAAGAAATACGGTCCATCTCCAGTTCACAGAAGAAGTTTTGCGCCTGTGAAGGAGCTTATTTAGATGGCATATAGCATGACAGGCTTTGCTCGTTGTAAAATTGCAGGATATCTACTTGAGGTTCAGACGATTAATAAGAAAGGATCTGAACTGACTCTATCATTTCCGAGAGAGCTGGCATTAAAAGAGAGCTTTGTTAGGAAAAAATTGGGTTCACTTCTCCATAGAGGTCATGCTTTCGTGAAAGCATTTCCAGAAGGGAAATCTGAACTTAAAATTTCAAAAGAGGCTTGTCAAAAAGCACACGCCTATCTTTCCGATATTGCAACATCCTTAGATTCTACATATAAAGTCTCCTTTGATAATGTTCTTGCGGTTCTTTCTGAATTTGATGTCTCTAAAGAGGAAGAAGATAGTGAGTGGGAAGCTATTTGGGATAAGGGGCTAGATGAGCTTTGGAGAATCCTTCTGGCGATGAAGGAAAAAGAGGGAGAAGCATTAGTTAATGATATTCAGATGAGATTGGAGTTGATCCTTCAATCGGTCAATATGATTGAGAAAGAGAACTTGACAGCCCCTGAATTTTATAGGAAGAAAATTTTAGAGAAGTTAGAGAGCTTAAAGGCAATCGGCGATGAAGATAGGGATAGGGTTCTTCGAGAAGTGGTCCTCTATTCGGATAAGGTTGATATTACAGAAGAGGTTGTCCGTATGCGTTCTCACATTGATCAACTTCAAAAACTTTTTATTGGTTCAAATGAACCGATTGGCCGCACTATTGATTTCCTTATTCAGGAGATGATGCGAGAGGCAAATACAATGGGTTCAAAAGCACCAAGTGTACAAGCGATGAATGAAGTTATTTCTATTAAGAGCGAGATTGAGAAAATTAGGCAGCAAGGAAGTAACATCGAATGATATTGGGCCCTCGAAAAGGAGTCGTATTTATTGTTAGTGCCCCTTCTGGCTGCGGAAAGACTACACTTATGAAAGAGGTGCTCTCTTTTTTTCCAGGTCAATTGTCCCGAGTTATTACCTGTACGACAAGAGAGCCAAGAGTTGGAGAAATACAAGGAAAAGATTATCTCTTCTTAAGTGAAGCAGAATTTGAAAAAAAGAGATTGAATAATGAATTTTTAGAGTGTACAAAAACATATGACCACTCATATGGTACATTAAAGAGTAGTATTGATGATCTAAAGAAGAAGGGAAATGTCCTTCTTGTCATCGATGTGAAAGGGGCCGTGTCAGTGATGAAAGAATTGAAATGTGTATCGATTTTTATTTCTCCCCCCTCATTGGAAGAACTTGAGAGAAGAATTCGGCACAGAATGCAAGACGACGAGAGTGAACTCAAAAAACGTCTGATGGAGGCGAATGTTGAGCTTGAAAAGGCCTCTCTTTATGACTATAATCTTATTAATGACGATTTTACTGTCGCAGTAGATGTCATCAAGAGTATCATTATCGCAGAAAGTTTTAGGAGAATTGACTAATGGATAAACAGAAGCACTATTTAACAAATGAATATTTGATGAAATCGTATGCGGATAATTTTTCCTTGGCACTAACTGCCATTGAGCTTGCAAAGGCTTCAATTGCAGCTGGGAAAGATACAAAACTGTGTGAAGTTTTTGAAACTCTAGCCAAATTGGTTCCTCAACAGCCATGAAGGGTAAGGTTTTAATAACAGCTGCTTTGCCCTATGCAAATGGTCCTATCCACTTAGGTCATTTGGCGGGGGCTTATTTGCCAGCAGATTGTTATGCTAGATTTTGCAGGCTCGTAGGTTCAAGAACACTATTTATATGTGGTTCTGATGAATATGGGACAGCAATTGTTCATGGGGCAGAGCTTGCGGGAAGAACGCCGAAAGAGCATGTGGATATCTATCATCAGACCAATTTAGAGCTTTTTCAAAAGCTTGGAATTCAATTTGATTTTTATTCAAGAACTACATCGAAATATCATGCTCCAATTGTTCAAGAATTTTTTTTACAGCTTTTGAAAAATGGGTTTATTGAGACAAAAGAGACTATGCAGCTCTATTCTGAGAGCGAGAAAAGGTTTCTTGCTGACCGGTTTGTTGTCGGAACTTGTCCAAAATGTGGATTTGTTGAGGCGAGAGGCGATGAGTGCACAAAGTGTGGCGCTAGTTATGAATCGACCGACCTTAAAAATCCAAAGTCAAAGCTAACGGGTTCTCCACTTACATTAAAAGAGACGATGCATTGGTTCTTAAAATGCGACCTTTTCAAGGAAAAGCTTACAGATTGGCTAAAAGGTCTTGATTGGAAACCGAATGTAAAAAATTTTATTGAGCCGTACATCCAAGATCTGAGAGCAAGAGCGATTACACGTGATATGACATGGGGTGTTCCTATTCCCCTCCCAAATAGTACAGGCAAAGTGCTATATGTTTGGTTTGATGCGCCTGTTGGATATATCTCTGCTACGAAAGAGCTCTTTGAAAATCAAGGAGATCCAGATGGCTGGAAAGATTTTTGGTTTGATAAGCATACCAAGTATGTTCAGTTTATCGGGAAAGATAATATTGTCTTTCACGCGGTTATTTTCCCAGCGATGATTATGGGGCAAGATCTCCCTTATAAGCTTGTAGATGAGCTTCCGGCCAATGAATTTCTTAATCTTGAAGGGAAAAAATTTAGCAAATCATCGGGTTGGTATATCGATTTAGCCGATTTTTTAACGAGATACCCGGCAGAAGTGATTCGGTATACATTAGCCGCAAATGCGCCAGAGACTCAGGATGCTGAATTTACTTTTAAAGACTTCCAAATGCGTGTCAATACAGAGCTTGTCGGTAAATTTGGTAATTTTATCCATAGAACCCTTTCATTTGTTTGGGATCGAATGGATAGAACAATCCCAGAATGTCACGAGTTCTCTGAGCTTGATAATACTTTTTTAGCAAATCTTCAGACAATTGTGATGGAAGCAAAACACTCTTATGAGCATTTCCGCCTCCGAAAAGCTGCAGGCTGCATAATGGAGCTTTCAGCACTTGCAAACGTCTATTTTGACCATAAAAAGCCGTGGGCTCTATTAAAAGATAAAACAAAGACTGAAGAATTAGAGACAACTATCTATTGCTGTATTATGGCAATTAAAGCGCTTGCGCTGATCAGTTTTCCGATCATGCCACTGAGTGCAGAAAAGATTTGGAAAATGCTCGGCCACGAATCTATATTAGAAACAAGTAATTGGGATACTGTTATGAAAGATGAATTATGCTCTGGAAAATTGATTACAGAGCCGCACACACTCTTTGAAAAAATCGAAGATGCCGCCATTGCTATTGAGATAGCTAAACTCCAAGCAAGTCAGACTATATCTGCCGCTTCCACTATAAAACCTGAAATTACCTTTGATGACTTTGAAAAAGTAGATATTCGAGTTGGACAAATTCTCTCAGCTGAGGCAGTGCCAAAAAGCAGTAAGCTCCTTAAACTAGAAATCGATTTTGGTTTTGAAAAGAGGACTATCGTCTCTGGAATTGCTAAACACTATGTTCCAGAAGCTCTCATTAATAAAAAAGTGATGGCCATTCTTAACTTTAAGCCTGTTAAGCTTATGGGGATTGAAAGCCGTGGCATGGTCCTCTCTGCAAGCAATGGGACGATCCTAGAGCTTCCTAGTCTAGAGACGGCTCCTCTTGGTTCTGAAATTGGCTGATTTGTATTCTGTTTAACTCATCACTTATTTCAATGACTATTTGCTGAGGCTTTCCTGGATGAGCCGATGAGCCTCAGCTTTCCAGGAACCATTTAAGATTTTTTCAGGTTCGTCTCTAACGCAGTCGGTAAGAACGTCTCGGACACATCTTTGTATGATGTTCATTATTTTAGGGGGTTCCGAAGGTGTTGACATCGTTTGCTTTTCAGTTTGAATAAAAGAGACAACATCGCTTAGTGCTGATTCTAGATGTTCTTTTCCAATCAAACCTAAATCGCTTGTAGTTAAATTGGCCTCCGAGTTTTGAATAAGCGCAGCCATTCTTATCATGCTATGCATTAGAGATTTAGAAATAAGCCCTTCTGATGGAGGACCATCTAAAAAATAGGTCGCAATTTCCTGGATGGGTGCCGTCTCGCATAGGGTTTTAGTAATTAAAATGCTCATATTGAATGTGTTTATCTCTCCATCAGAAAGACCTAAACTTCTTAATTCGATCTCCCCAACAGAGGGGTTGAGTTCTCTTATTATAGCTATCTCTCTTGGAGAAAAGTGATCTTCGGATCCAAGTATAGAATACCAAGAAAAAGTCCCTCCTGCCGCGCAATTGCTAGGTAAAATGCATCCATGGTCAATTGGAAAAACAGCTACACCTGTAGCGCTCTCTTGGACAAGAATGTTGCCTCGATTTCGATCTGCGTTTGCTAAACATAGATCGACCATGGCAATAGGAAGTAATTGATTCTTAAACTCTGATGGATCTCTTCCACTTAGTTCAAAAAGACTTTGAGCATTGGGAATTATTTGTTGCATTGAGCATTGCTTAGTAACTCCCGGTTTTCCGGCTTGATTAAATGCTCTTGAAGAGACCTTGACAAGGGTTGTTGAAGGGACAACACTCGGAAAAATATTATGAGCTGCAACTTCCCTCAATCCAGAAGTTCCAGGCTTAACGCCATCCTTTGATTTAGGTGCCACCCCAAATGAGGTGTGGGCATTGACCTCTCCTAATTCTTCATCGAGCGGCTTTAAGATAGCAATTCTTTCATCTCTCTCATCATGAACAAAATATGCGCCGCTGCTTTGTCTAAGCCTAACAGGACGAACATCTTTTTGACTTGAAAAATCCTTTTCGCATACCTCTAAGCTTGCAGAGATCCATGGTCCCCTCATTTTAGGTGGTATATCAATTTGATAGATTAATTTTTCTGAAGAACTAGAAGAAACTGCAGCTTCGGCACCGCTAACGAGAAGAGGTTTTAAAAGCATGGGCCCCTTTTTCCTTCGAGGTTCCGCAGTTGGCATAGGTTGATCCGGGGGAGGTGAGCTTCCGGAAGGTAGCATAGCATCGCTTATAGTGTCCGGAGAACTTCTCTTAGGGTTAGTAGATTCGGGAGGTGAGGCACTATCTACATCTAAAGGGTATTTAAATGCTTGAAGAGCAACTGTACTAGCTTTCTTTGTCGAACTGCTCTGTAAAACTTCGCTATCTGCTTTATCAGATCTATCAGCTCTAACTCTCTTGTGAATTGGTAGTCTAGAGTGAGATCCGCCGATGCCTTCCATATTACCTTTAAAGTATTTTCTTATAGTCTTACTCTAGCAAAATATAGCTATATATCCTCAAGTGTTTTCCTTACATTAAGCGAAATGAATCATTAATAAAAAATTATTTAATATACTGGCTATAATTATGATATGAATAAAATTCAGAGTTATATAGTGAATTAAATTTACATTGATAAGTTTACACAGTATGTGCCCTTGGGTTTCATTAGGCATTAGCCGGCGCTGAAGCAGGCCGTGTGTTTTCACACGAGCGATGTAAGCGAATGGAACCCAAGGGATACAGACGCAGTAAAATTATCAATGCAAATTTAATTCGCTATAATTGCCTGAGTATTTCAAGTAGCCCAAGGGTTCTCTCATATTTCTATTTTGGGGTTTTCCCCCATTCATATCTTATCTAAGTAGTTGTAACAGTATTATAATTAATTAGATCCAATTATTGCCCTGCTTCAGCATCGCTTAGAGACTGATAAAAAGGCGAAGCGATCTTTTAGCCTAAGTGAAATTTTAAATTTAATTCGCTATAATTAAGCGCTGCCGCTTAAAAAATAGGATAGGCCGGTATGTCGTTTTTCGACTTTATCATTTTTGATAGCAAGGGCGATGGCTTGTTTGGTACCGAGGAGGACGACAAGTTTTTTTGCGCGGGTAATGCCTGTGTAGAGGAGGTTTCGTTGGAGGAGCATGTAGTGTGAGGTGTGGATTGGCATAACGATGCAGGGCGATTCGCTTCCTTGGAACTTGTGGACGGAGGCTGCATAAGAGAGAACAATTTCACCGAGCTCGGTAAATTCGTACTCAATCGATTTTCCGTCAAAAGAGATTAGGGTGACCTGTTCCTCGGAATCGATCTCTTCTATAAAACCGACATCGCCGTTGAAGACGCATTTAGTATAATTATTCCGAATTTGCATTACTTTGTCGCCCACTTTTAGTGGCTGGCCCATTCGATTGATGAGGGTTGGATTGGGATTGAGCCTTTCTTGGAGGGCATTATTAAGTTGCTCAACGCCGATAATTCCTTTTCTCATTGGAGCTAGGACCTGAATATCAGATAGTGGATTAAATCCATAAATCGAAGGAATTTCATCAGCAACAAGCTGGACTAGTCTGTCTCTAAGTTGCTCTGGGGCTTCAATTTCATAAAAAAGGAAGTCGGTTTTTTCGGCATCATTGTCAAACTCTGGAAAGATCCCTTTATTGATATTGTGGGCATTAATCACAATTCTAGAATCCTTGCCCTGTCTAAAGATTTGAAAAAGCCTCGAGATCGGAATTGCTTTTGAATCGATGATGTCTCGAAGTACGGAGCCGGGGCCAACGCTTGGCAATTGATCAATGTCACCAATGCAGACTATTTTTGCTCCGTCAGGCAAAGCTTTCAGGAGGGAGAAAAAGAGGTAGGTGTCGATCATACTTGCTTCGTCGATAATCATTAGATCGCATTTAAGAAGGTTTTTGTCGTTTCTTTTAAAGTGACCTGTGGTTGAGTCAAACTCTAATATGCTATGAATCGTCGATGCTTTCTTTTTTGTGATTTCTGACAGCCTCTTTGCTGCTTTTCCGGTAGGTGCACAGAGTATGATATCAGTAGTTAGTTTTTCGTGAACTGCAAGAATTGCTTTTGTAATTGTGCTTTTTCCAGTTCCTGGGCCGCCTGTAATGATATGCACTTTTTCATGAAAACTTTTTTCAAGGGCTTGAATTTGTCCTGCTGCAAATTGAATCCCTAGTTTTTCTTGGACCCACTCAGCTGCCTTATCGATCTTAATTTCTCTGATTGAAGAAGGGGAGCGCTTGAGTCTTTTTAAATGCTTTGCTATTCCCAGCTCTGCAAAAAAAAGAGGTCTCAGCCAAACGAAAAGCTCTTCCTCTTCAGATGTAGGGAGCCTTTTGCGAATAATTCTCTCTTTAGCTTCAAGTGAGGTAATAGCCCTATTTAGATCGGCCTGATCAACCCCTAATTTTTCTTCGGCTAGTGAGAGGATATTTAGTTCTGGAAAGCAGACATGGCCATCATCTGAGAGCTCTTGTAGAACATACTCGATTCCCGCCTCTATGCGCATCGGGTTATTTGGGAGAATGCCAAAGTTTTTAGCGATGCTATCAGCTGTCTTAAATCCAATTCCCACAACATCATAGGTCATTGAATAGGGGTTGTTTTTGACCGTCTCTAAACATTTTTCCCCATACCTTCTATAGATTTTTTTTGAGAGAGAGGGCCCAATGCCATGCCCTTGCAAAAAAATCATTATATCCCGGCTCTCTTTTTGCTCACCCCAGTACATTTTGATGCTGTCTACTTTTTTCTTTCCTATCCCTTCGATTTCTCTGAGTCTGGATGGAGTTTTGTCAATGACCTCGAGAGTCTTATCACCAAAATGGTCGACAATCCGTTTTGCGTGAACAGCGCCAATCCCTTTTATGTTACCGGCTTCTAAATATTTTTGAATGCTTGCCGCATCGTTTGGAATGGTGAGAGAGTACGATTTTACATCAAATTGCTTTCCATATTTTGGATGAAAACTCCATTTCCCTTTGCAAGAGATAGTTTCACCCAATTGAAGGGAGGTAAAATGCCCCACAATTTGAATCTCATCTTTTAATTTTCCTTTGAGTTTTACGACCGAGTAGCCGTTCTCCTCATTAGCAAAGACAATTTTCTCTATAATACCATTAAGTTCTTCTTCCATATAAGCTCACTTAAAGAGCGTGCACCTTCGAGAAATTCTTTGAAAAGGGTTTCTTCATTCTCCTTTAAGGAGGGGTAGAAATGGTGATAAATTCTTGATTTAACTAGGTTAACTAAGGTTGGATTGAAAAGAAAGTCACTTTTTAAATGGGAGAGCAATTTTTTCATCCCACAAAATAGTGAGGGGTCAGAAAGAAGGTCAGCTATTTTCATTCCGAGCAATTTTGGAGGGGTGGTTTTATCTAAAAAGGTCTGAAGATAGGCTTGAAGGGATGGATAGGCCAAACAATAATAGCAGCTTAAATCATATAAATCTTTGATGAAGGGGAGTGAGTGAGCAGGAGCGTCGTAGAAGAAAAAACGATCTAAGGAGACCACCTCTGAAAAAGATCTATCACCTCTGCAACCGACAAAATTTTCTGAGGATAAATAGAGTTTTTGTACCGCTACAGAAGATAGGCCATGCCTGCATTCAAGCACTAGTCGCTTTCCAGTCTCGGCTATTGGAATGGTGGTCTCGTTCAGCGCATCACGAATTACAATTTCCTTCAACCCATAGCCTGTCCAGTCTTCATTTTTTATTGCCTGCAACGGGGCGAGGAGATTGCAAATAACAATTTTCAAATCGGCTGTGTTGTCAAGTTTATACTTTAATAGTGCGTGCAAATAAATTGCGTACCCTCGCTCTGTAACAAGATAGGCAAAATAAAATGAGTCAGCAATAGCTAGATCGATAGATGAAATTTCAGTATGGAGTAAAAGACCCTTTTCAAGAGGATGAAGTCCCATACACATGTTGCCAGTTTGAGGATGAAACCACTCAGAATCAATAAATCCATACTCTCCAATATGAGCGCACGTAGGAATCGTGCTAAATGAGGCCGCTCTAATCTGTTCAAAAAGGGTATTGAAATGGGGATAGAACGTGGGAATCTGCAAAATCAGCGATGTACTTGCTAATTTTTTTAATAGAGCCTGTGAAAAAAATGCCGGCTCCTTATTCTTATAGGTAAGTACCTGAGAGGGGAAATCGGGATGGGATAAAAATCGCTTCTCATTAGCCTCCACCAATGTGACAAGCTCAATCTGCAAATTCGGCATCGCCTTTTTTAAAATAGTTGCCGCCGTGTGCTGAGCCGACCAATCCCCAAGCCCATCAGGCATCACCCACGTAAAAATCACAACCGAAGCCCCGCCCGGCAACGGCAAATCGCCATACCCAAAAACTAAAGCCCCTTCCATCCAGCACTTCGCCACCTTCTCATACTGCTCAAATCTAACCCCATCCGGCAGCCCTCCATGCCCCTTCGGCACAGCGTACCCCGGCAATCCCATCTCCCTAAATCTCTCCACAGGACAAAATTCTCTAATGCGGGCAAGAGGATCTAAAAGTAAATCGAACATAAAATATATTGTAAGGAAAATACTATTTAGTGCACAATCGATGCTTTAATACCGAGCAGTATAACATTCCGGCTTAGCTCAGCGGTAGAGCAGTAGACTGTTAATCTATTGGTCGGTGGTTCGATCCCACCAGCCGGAGACAATGCAGACGGGCGTTGGCAATAAACCGCCAACACCCCGAAGCGAAAATGCCGTACTTTTGCCGGAGTACCAAATTTCCTTAAATCACCCAAAACTAGGACCACAACATTTTTTGTTGAAAATCCGTTTTGGAGTGTCGATTCCGTTAAAATTACGGCTTTCACCATAACACTCCTCGATAAGTAGTTGAAAACTAAGTGCGTAGATGCATGCGATCAATAGACTACACATCTATAGCACGGCCAACAGGAGTACAAAATGGGCCATATTCGAGAAAGAAATTTAAAAGAAGACGGAGTGCGCTATCAATGTGAAATTCGGATGAAAGGTCATCCATTAATATCGGCTACCTTCGATCGTAAAACCGATGCGCGGACTTGGATTCAAAAAACAGAGACTGAAATTAGGTGCGGGCGCTATCAGCTCCATTCAGGTTCAAACCGACATACATTCAAAGAGGCGATTGAGCGGTATGAGCAAGAGCAAAAGATTGCTGGTTGGAAAAAGAGTCATATAAATTGGTGGATGGAGGAACTGGGACCACTATATCTATAAGACATCCGACCCGCCATCATCAGCGAGAAAAAACAAAAATTACTTAGAACAGTTAATGAAAAGGGGAAGCTACGTAGTAGGGCGACTTGTAATCGGTACTTGGATACATTGAGTCATGTCTTGGCTATCTGCACTAGGCAGTGGGAGTGGATCGCCGAAAATCCCATGAGCAAGATCGCCAGAGAAAAAGAGCCAATGATTGATTGGTGATTGGTGCCAAGCATGCAGTTACCAAATAACAGTAACTGCATGGTGTGCCCAGTATGGACAATAACTTGTTGGTGAAAATCCAATCATAACCCGGAAAGGAGGGAATATGTAGACGAAGACAAGGGTGTCCGAAGAAACCAAAGCGAGGCTCCGCAACAGTGGATACAAGGTGTCGAAGAGGCCAA
>CANJWO010000008.1 GCA_947478685.1 Chlamydiota bacterium
ACCAGAGAGAATGACTGTATTTCCATTTGGTGTTGAATCAGCAGTTTTTAGAGTCTGAATCAAATCTGTGTCTGTATTGCCACTCTTATTAAGGGTGTCTGCTGTCTCACGTAATAGAGAGACGATCTCTTTTGCAGAGCGATGGAGAACGGGTACAAAGACAACTTCATTTCCAGGTTTTGATACAGTCGGTTTATAAATGGCAACATCGTTTGCTGTGACAAGTTCCTGCGCCTTTTGTATGCTTAGTGCTGTGCCAGAGAGAATGACTGTATTTCCATTTGGTGTTGAATCAGCAGTTTTTAGAGTCTGAATCAAATCTGTGTCTGTATTGCCACTCTTATTAAGGGTGTCTGCTGTCTCACGTAATAGAGAGACGATCTCTTTTGCAGAGCGATGGAGAGCGGGTACAAAGACAACTTCATTTCCTGGTTTTGTTACAGTTGGTTTATAAATGGCAACATCGTTTGCTGTAATCAGCTCTTTTGCTTGTTGCAGATCTTCGGGAGAGCCGGATACTATAATTGTGCCTGTGCTCGTCATCCATTGAGCCCCTTTTAAACTCTGAATAAGAGATGAGGGGGGATTTATATTTCCAGCAAGTTTAGAGGCTGTTTCATGAAGAGCATCAACAATCTCTTTAGCTGATTTATGTTGGACATGAAAGAATGCAACTTGAATTCCTGCCGCTTGAGCTGTTTGAAGGGCTGCTTGCGTAGCTGTTGGAGTGCTTTGATCAAGGCTTTCAAGCACTAGCTTTAGACGGTCGAGAGAGTTTTTGTCACCGGTAAAAATTAATTGGTTAGATGAGGGTAGTTCTTTGACGCTTTCGAGGGTTTTTAAAAATGCAGGGTCAGAAAGATCGGCAGATTTAAGTCTAGCGGCAGTCTCCATGATTAAATTCTTCAAATTGGCGGCCGTTGTTAGCTTCGGACTATAAATGAGAAATTCAGTGCTGAGAGGTGTTTGTGTTAAAGTTACTTTTGATTTTTCAGGGGTTACATCAAAGGATGGGAGTATATCGGATAACTCTTTTAATGCACTTGCATGACCTGTAAAAAGGAGAGAATTTGTTGCCTTGATCCAGCGCATGGAATCAATTGCGAGAATGAGTGACTCATTTGAGCTCTTCCCTGTTTCAAGATAGTCGGCCAAATTATGTAATGAAGAACGAAGTTGTTCTTCGGTAGCATGCTTAATATTGTAGACGAGAAAAGAGGATTGCTGAATTGCCGGAGCGTTTGTGCTGTCTATGCTTTTCAAGAAAGATCCGATAATATCAAGATCTTGAGGCGCGCCAACAAACATTAAAGAGTTTGTTGATTGAATATACTTCATGTTGGTAAGGACTACATTTAGACCTGCCGACTCAAAGTTTTGACTCGATGCTGCTTGTACCATTTTAATAAGATCAGCTTCAACTTCGTCAGAGGATTTATGTTTTAATTTATATACAAGGACGTTATCAGCGGCAAGGTTTTTTGCAGTAGTTATAGGAATTGTGGCGATGCTCTGCTTGTCAAGGTCTTGTAAGACAGCAAGTGCTTTGTCTATTAGGAAGGGGGTGGAGACAATATAAATTGTTTGCGTATTTGGTTGCGGAATGATTTCTAATGTTGTGGCATCAGCTATTGGGGCAAGAATTTTTTTTGCAAGGAGGGCAAGATCTGTTACCCCAGCAAACTTTGGCGCATATGCATCAACATCATAAGGAGTCTCAGGCGCATCTAAACTTAAGAGAAGCTGTTCAATTGTCTGTATGCTAGATGAAACATCGGTAATGATTAATTGGCGCGTCTCTGTCGAAACTTCTACTAGAGCATCTTTAGAAAGCATTGGAATAATTAGAGCGGCGATATGAGAAGGATTACCCTTTTGAATTCTAAAAACTTTCGTCATTATTGCAGGTTTTAATTTCCCTTTAAGCGGGCTTTCTGCAGAAACAACAGTTGGAATTTGCCTGACATCATCATTTTTATGGATAAGGAGGTTTTTCTCTTCCTCAATTAAAGTAAGTCCATGAATTCGTAAAATTTGAACTAAAGCTGAGAGGACATTGTTGAGATCTGTCTGCTCCTCAGAGACAATAGTGACGTTAAAATTAAGGTCGGTCTCATTATAGATGACGTTTACCCCAGTAATTTTACTAATATATTTTAAAAATTCTTGGATAGGGACATTGTCAAAATTGATTGTATATCCTTCAGAGTTTTCTGAAGATTCTTGCTTTTTACTTGCTGCATCCAAAAATGTGGGCGAAGCAATCAAATGCAGCGCTACTAGTGCTTGGAGAAGAACATAAGATCTAATTTTCATAGTTATACCGCTCGTATTTCAAAATTGGGGTTTTTCTTCGTCATAAATCTCCACTTTTAAATTTACCTCGGTCTCACCTAGGTAAATAGAGCTCGTCCTCGGTATCGGCTTCGCCTAATTCAAATTTGGAGATTTCTGACTTGAAAACTCCCCAATTTTGAATTACTCTCGGTATAAATATTACCAATCTTTACTTAAAGTCGTAAAGACTTCTTCAAATCCTAAAAGAAAGATTGAATAATTGCAAGACTAGTTAAGAGATGAACTTGCTAGAATAATTCACTACTTTTTTGAATAAGTAAAAAAAGATTCACCACAGAGGGCACAGAGACCACAGAGGCGCTACGCGCAAAGAATTTGTTATTTTTTCTCTGTGCCCTCTGTCTCGACTTTAGGATTTTTTACATATTTAGTTTAAGTAAATAAAAACGCCGATTTGTTCTATGCGGTTAAAAGCGATGTAACATATTGGTAATAAGAATTTTTCACCACAGAGAGCACAGAGGACACAGAGAAAAAACAATAAATTCCTTGCACGAAGCGCCTCTGTGCTCTCTGTGTCCTCTGTGGTAAAAAAAATTTTCTACATTTTGATAATAAGTATGTTGAAGAAAATTTCTTGTAATAGATTTCTAAAAAACCCTGAAGTCGAGTCTGTGATCTCTGTGGTAAAAAATTTTCTTATTTATACTTCAAAGAAGTTAGAAGATGCGGAGGAGGGAGAGGACAACTTTTTGCGCAGTGTCGTCTCTTTTTTGGAAGGCGGCTTGTAATGTATCGAGAAGTACAGGGGCAAGCCGGTTAGGGGAAAGATGCTTGTTTGTATTGATTGTTTTTAGGGTGAGGGCTTCGACTGCTGCTCTTTTCTCTGCTGGAGCTGAGCTAGAAGCAAAAGGATGGATAAGAAGCATGTCTCCAGGATTCCAAGAATCGCTTGTTGAAAAGAAAGGGACATTAGGCTCAAGTCCTAAAAGCCTTGATTGATTGCGGAGCATGCGGGCATTTCCTCCGCGGCTTGAGAGATGCCATATTGACTCAAAACCTGAGGAGACAAATGAAAATTGATCCATAAGAGGGCTTAAATGTAAAATTGTAATTGCCTCCTTTTGACCGAAAGATTCATGACAAAATAATTGATTCAATTCAAAAGCAAAGAGGCTTGAAGTAAAGGGCTCTTTTGTTTTTAAGGCAAAAAAATCGTGGATACGAGCGCGTAAAAGTCCCTTTAATACAGCGAGTGAAATCATTGAAGTGAGTCTTGAAGCGGGCGATTCTGCTAGAATGATTACAAACGAATTATCAGGTAGTCTGAAAAAATCATAGTAGAGACCAAAAAGATAGACACCACTTGGTTTAGCAAGGCCGATCTCTAGTTCGGGCCATGAAGGTACCTGAGGAAGGAGTTGCTTCTGCTCTTCACCTAAAACTTCCCAGATTTCTAAAAGATCATTTTCATCGGAACTGTCTTTTTCTAAGGTGTTTGATTTAAGATACTTTGATATGTCCGCAATCAGATCGACAATATCTTGATAGCGGAGCTTTGGGTTTGGATCGAGAGCTTTTTGCAGAATAGGGCGTAAATGTTTAGGTATTAGATCTAATTGAATGTTGCCGAAGGAGAGTTTCCCGAGTATCAGTTCATAGATAATAATTCCTAAAGCGTAAATGTCTGTATTAAATGAGACGTTAAAAGGGTCCTGTTTTTGCTCAGGGCTCATATAGCTAGGAGTTCCGATGATCCGGTTTTCACCTTTCGGCTTTTTCTTGAGCTCCTCAATCATATGTGCAATTCCAAAATCGATCAGTTTTGCATTGCCGCTTTCTGTAATCAATACATTTTCAGGTTTAAGATCTCTATGAATAATGCCGTGCGTATGCAAGTGAAGGAGGGCATAAGAGATCTCCAAAACAATATCGAGGGCCCGTTTGATCGAAAGCGACTTATTTAATATGAATTGTCTAAGAGAAATGCCTTGAATGAACTCCATTGCTATGTAGAGACCGTTTTCCCATTCACCTTGGCCATACAATTTTACAATATTTGGATGATCTGCCAAACTAATGATTTCGGCCTCTTTTAGAAATTGAGCTGAAAGCTCTTTGTTTGATAAGAGTGATGGGAGCAGCACCTTAATCGCTATAGGCGCAGCTCTTTCGGGATGTGACCCAAGCAGTAAAAGGCTCATCGATCCATGGCCTAATAGGGTATCTATCTTGTAAGGGCCAATATGTTTAGGAAGAACAAAAGGGGGCGCTGTTGATCTGTAAGAGGGAAGAGTTGTCTGGTTATAAAAATCGAGATTTTTCATTTATATAGTTCTAAAATTTTTACGCCGATTGTATCTCCAATCTCAATAATTTCACCTTTGCCAATCACTTTTCCAGAGGTTGTAAGGTGGACAATTCTGGGGTTAATTTCGATAGGCAATTTGTACCCAGGTTCCATTCGGCTGAGCTCCTCTAAAGAGACCTCAAACCTGCTCACTTCAATTTGAATTTTTATCGGTATGTCGGATATCGAGATTGTCTCTAATGGCTCTTCTCCAGAAGTCTGTGCTATATTTTCGATCTCTTTTTCAAGTTCGTCATCAATTACGTCATCTTGAAATTTTTCTTCAAATTCATCTTCAAGCGATTCCTCGATGTTGTCATCTTCATTTGGCATGGACGGGAGCCTCCTCATAAGCATAAATAAAATCTAGAATTTTAAGTTTTCCATCTTTTAATTTAATTTGAAAAAGAGGGGTATCTTTTAGGAGCACCTTTAAACTTCCCTTTTCATCGCTAGGTTTAAAAAAGGCATTTTCGATAACAACAAAATCGCCCTCTTCTAGAGAATTTAATTCATCTTTAGTTAACTCAAGCGATCCATTACCAATTGAGAGGGGGATTTTTAGGTTTGGAAATTGCTTGGCAATGTCCTTGATAGAAAGCCTCTCTTTAGAGAAAAAATTCATAAAAGAGTCTTTAAAGGTGTGAGAGAGGATAAGCCTTCCCCAAATTCGTTTTTCATTGTGAAGGAGAGCTACATCAATTGCATACCCTCTCTCTTCTAACTTACTATCTTTTGTTAGTTTTAACGAAAATTGTTTAAATAGGTCTGTTTTGCTTAATCCATCAAGGGCTACGAGCATTGCATAACGATAAATCCCTTTGATTAATTCAGGATTATTGAGCTCTATTCCTTTCTGGTTTTTGTCTTTTATCCAAGAGACCAGAGTTTGTAGATCTTCATAGGAGACAATCCAAAGGGCCTCCCCATTAAGTGGGCTAGCTGCAAAAGAGATCGAAATTGGGAATGATCCAAGTCCTGTAAAGAATGAGTCCCCGGTTTTCCATTCTTTTGTGCCAAGCTCAATTGAAAGAGGCGAAACACCTAAGTGAGAAGAGATAAAGGCAGTAAAATCTTCAAAAGGAAACGAAGCTAAAAAAGAGAAATCAGGAAGGTCTAAAATCTCTTTTAACTGATTCTCAATTGGTTGAATCCATGATGGACTTAAGCTCATTTTAACCTCTTTCCCCTGTTGACCGGAGAATAGCCTAATCGTTTGGATTTGGGAAGAGAAAAAGACGGAGCGGCTATGAAGGGGGGGGAAATTGCAAAAGAGAAATTAGGGAGAGCCGTCTGAAGAATATTAATTAATTCATTCTGTTTAAGCGAGATCATCTCTCCAGTTTGCTCAGAACCATAAAAAGAGATGTGAAAGCTACTTGGAGCTGTATCGTATTGATCAATAACGACTTCAACATTTTCTAAAGGGGAAAGAGCGATTATCATTTTTGTTTGGATAATCCCTGTTTTGAACGAAGTTCTAATCTCAGCCGGTAGAGGCTCAATAAGCGGTCTCAATTCTTCTGGCAATGAGGCTATCAATTTTGAGACTAGAAAAATCATCTGGGGAGGAATAAGAGGAGCTACATAAGGCCCATCCATAAGGACAATTTTATCGTCTATTTCCGCATCCTTTTCTTCTGCTTTTACCTCATCCTCACCGCAATCTTTTTCGGACTCTTCCATTAGAAAAGAGGAAAATTCTAGCGGTTTTTTGGAATGCAGAGGTTGGGTCACCTCGCTTTCTATATTATCTGATATATGTGTGGAATTCATCCCACTACTTTAGAACAAATTCCATTCAAAAACCACCCTTTTTTAAGATTAGGTGGCGAGGAGGTTGATTACGGGGCTTGAAAAGATGGAGAGGGAGAGCATGAGGGTAAATGAGCCGAGGAGAATGGGCCAGTAGCAGATTGCTAGGATATAGTTTTGGTCAAATTGTGTAGCTGCGCTAGATCTTCTAAGAATGAAGTCTGTGGTGATGGCTAGAAGTAAAATATAAAATGAGATAAACAGATATTCGCAGTAGGCGAATGAAGAGACTTCCAGAGTAGCACGAAGAGAGGAGTGGTTGGTTACAGCAATAAAGATAAGTCCAACAAAAATAGAGATCGTTGCAAATAGGGAGTCTAAAAGAGAGTCCCTTGGGATAAAAAGGACTAGAAAGGCGACAAAGATACAGAGGGCAAGAACAAGTATGTTAGAGAGAAAGGCGCCTAAGAACTCTCTTTCTAAAGTGAGAGCAAAGACGTAAGTAAGGGGTTCATCAGTTTTAGATGGATTAAAAAATTTATAGGGGGCCTGATTTTCTAGTAGAAAACTACTGTCTAAAATAGACCAACCACTTGGGTTAACTGAAGAATCAAAACCAGGTTTTTCAAGCACATTAAGGGTTGAGAAGTTAAGAAAATTTGGGAAAAAAACAATATTTTTATGAAGTTCGATAGGCCATAAGGTGATGTGAGCAATTCTTTTATCAAAGGGGAAAAATTTGGTAGAAAAGGGGGCTGTTAAACCAACACCAAAATGCCATAGCACTGTGATAGTGTTCTCAGTTTCCCACCTAGAAATCTCTTTAATAGTGGATGAATAGAGGGTTGATTGATAAGGAAAAAGAAATCCCATTTCCATTGGAGTATTTTTTGGATAGATCTGAGAGATAAAACCAGTCACGAGAAAAGAGGTGTCATCAGGAAAAGAGAGAGAGTCTAAGTAGACAGCTGTTGGAATTAAAATAACAGAAGGATCATTTTTAAAGAACTCTTGTGTTTTTCTGAATGTATCTGTCCTTTGCTTTATTTGAAAAGAGATAGTCGGAAGGTCTGTGAATAAAAAAACAATTAGAATGGTACAGAAAATATTAAATTCGAAAGATAGGATCCAGAGAGTTTTTGGTTTGAGCTCTTCGGCCCTCAATAGTAAAGCTGTAATTGAAATAATGAGAAAGCCCCAAAGAATAAGAATGAAAAAAAGAGAGTAAATTAAGGGAAGAGAAAATGGATAGACATCTTCCCAGAGGCCACCAAAGGCAAGAGTCCACTGTTTTAATACAGGTGCTTGAAGAAAAATTGGAGCATTTCTTACCCGAGCGAAGGGGGTCAGTTTTATTGATGGAGGTGTGAGAATTTTTGAAGTATTTATGACATAAGAATAAGAATTAAATCCATAAGCTAATGATCTAAGGCTGTTTAGGGAATTTGCCAGATTATAAGTAATTAGGAGGAATTGCTGGTTTCCTATAGGAATTATATAAATAGCCTTGGATGTCCTAAGAGAAGTATTTAGTTGTATGTCAATCCAGCCGTAGTTTTTATTAATTACAGGCAGGTTCGACTGCTTTATCTCATGTGGATGACCATCCTCATCCATCGCCCAACCAGAAGAAAAATTCATTTGAGGATTAAGAACTATAATAGAGAGTATTGTTTCTGAGATTTTTGTCTTTAATGTGCTTAAATCAGCAATTTGAGATAAATGTTCTGACTCTCTTTCAAATGAAGTGAGCAACAAAGAAAGATCCTCTTGTTCTGCAAGCAAGGTCTTGCCAATATCTGAATAGAGAATCTCTTCGTTTTTGGCAATTTCTAGATATACAGATGCTGTATAGTAGATAGTAAAGACAAAAACCGATCCAATTAATAACGTTATTATTTTTTTCATATTATTTATTAATTATTACAACTGGTTATATTACAATCTCACATTTCCAATTATAATTAAATGACTACGATTGCGAGGATGAGGGTGAAGGAGCCTAGGAGGATTGGCCAGTAACAGATTGATCGGAACAAGGTGGTATTATATTTAGGATCGGGCTTCCCAATTCTAAAGATAAAATCAATGGTGATTGCCAAAATCAGAATATAGAATGAGATAAAGAGGTATTCAAAATAGGCAAAGGAGGAGGCTTGTATATTGGTTCGCAGGGCGGCATGGTTTGTTACAGCAACAAAAATAAGGCCGACAAAAATTGAAATTGTTGCAAATAGAGAGTTTAGCATTGAATCACTGGGTATGAATAGAACTAGAAATGCAACAAGCATGCAGAGGGTTAGTACTAGGATATTAGAGAGAAAGGCGCTTAAAAAATCTCTCTTTAAAGTAACGGCAAAAGAAAAAGAGAGCGGTAGATCGGAAAAACCAAAAAAGGAATACGATTGGCTCGTTTTAACTAAATAGGTAGTTCGTGTGAAAAGCCAACCGATAGGATCGACAGCTGGATCGATACTTAGCATTCCTTGCATTGCAACATCTTGATAGTTAAGAAAGTTTGGGAAAAACAAAATATTTTTATGAACCTCTTTCGGCCAGATATTTATGTGAATATTTCTTTTATCAAAAGGGAAAAAAACAGGAGAGAATGAATTGGTTAATCCAACACAAAAGTGCCAAAGTATCGTAACAGAAGTATTGGTCTCCCATCGTGACACCTCTTCGATTACTTGGGTGTAGAGTATCGATTCTTGGGGAAAGATAAAACCCATTTCAATGCCTGTATTTTTAGGATAAATCTGGGAAGCAAAACCAGAGATAAGAAAAGAGGAATCATTAGGGAAGGTTAGAGATTCTAAATAAATTGCAGTTGGGATTAAATCAGCGACCTCTTTAGGTAATGTCTCAGCTTTTCTAAAGGAGATTGTCCGTTCATTAATTTCATCATAGGTTGCAGGAAGATCTTGAAAGAGAAAAACAATAAGAGCTAGACAAAAAAGGTCAAAAACAACCGATGTAATCCAAAGAGATTTAGCCCTTTTTAGACTTATTTTTAATAATATAGCTGTCCCAATTGTGATCACAAATCCCCAAAGCACAAGAATATAGAAAATTGAATGAATTTCAGCTCGTGAATACGGGTATAGATCCTGCCAAACTCCCAAAAATATAAAAGCCCAATTCGGTTGAATAAAAGCTTCAAGAGAAATTGGACTATTTATGATTCTGGCATAGGGAGACGGCTGTGTATATTTCGAAGAGATGCTGTTATTATTCACATAGTCAACATAAGAAAAGCTATTAAAGCCAAAGCCTAAGAGCCCCATAGCTCGGATGGCGGGTACAAGTCTACAGGTTATTACTAAAAGTGAAAGATCTTCTCTTTGAACTATATATATTGCTCTACATGTATAGACGGATGAATTTAAATCGAAATAAACCCATCCCATATCTTTTTTTAGAGGGGGTAATGAAAATGAATCTATGGAATGAACCTGTTCATGCAGATTATTATCCATGGACCAGCCATAAAGGAATTTTTTCTCGGAATCAAGAACTGCAATAGTCATAATCTCGTCAGAGATTTGATCTATCAATAAATTCCGATCTTTAATTTTGGATACTACTTCAATTTTCATTTCTAAAGATCTAATAATGTTTGAGATAACCTCTTGTGTGGAGAAAAAAGTCTCTTGAAGATCGGAATATATAATTTTCTGATTATTATAAACTTGAGAATATAAGATATAGGTCTGATAGCTTGTAAAAACAAAAAAAATGGAATAGAGAATTATTATTGTTTTATTCAGCATATTTATGAATTAAAATTATTTTAATATCATTATTGCAAATGAACATTAAAATAACTAGTCTGCTGATTAGCTAGCGTGTTCAGATTGGGAGCTGTTGTCGTTATCGTTTGAGCCTGCCCCTTTTTTTCTGGAAAAGCTGTGGTAGGTTTCGAGGAGGACGGGACGGCGGACATTGGCTTGGAAAGAGTATTTAGTCTGCTTAAATGAGTTAACGAGGCCATCGAAGTTGGCATTGAAGAGTTCGACTGCATCAGGATTGCCTAGAAGTTGGATATTGAATGCGTGAGGAGCGGTATCGTAATGCTCGAGTTTGATTTCACAGCCATTGAAGACAGAACCTGGCATCGAGAGTTTAATGGTTGTAATTGAGACCCCTTTGTATTCTTGAATCATCATGAGGCCGATCATTTTTTCGAAGAGCTCATAAACTTGTGAGGGGAGTGTTGCATAGACAGGTGTTTCTGTCTGTAAGAGTGGAGGAGTCATTATTTGCGCAGGTGTAGCAAGTGGGACGTAATCTTCTTTTTCTTCCTCCTTTTTTTTATGATGATCATCCTCAGATAAAGATGCCTCTTTTGGACTTAAGGAACCTATTTTTTCCCCGCTCTCTTTTGTTATTTCCTGGCCTGATGCCGGTATAAATACAAAAGGGGTTGCTGGAGGAGGGGCGTTTGAGAGCGCAGTCTCAGTATTTGATAACTCTGCTCCCTCTTTTTTTAATAGAGCAACTTCCTCAGTAGCGATTGTCGGTTCTTCTATTTTAGCAGGTTCAAGGTGGGGTGTTTTATGAGGTGGTTTGTCTTTTAGAGAGACAGAAAAAGCTTTTGGCAGGGCCTCTTCAAAATTTAAGGAGGGGTATGCCTTGGCAGTTTTTTTCCTTTTGCTACTTGCCGAAAGTTCAAATGGAGATTTAGAAAGCTCTGCATCGGTCGAAGAGACAGATATAGCCTTTTTTTCTACCCCTTTTATCGCAAAGAGATCCTCTTTTTTTTTGGTCTCTCCAAAAAAAGTGCTGAAAGAGGCGTCTTTAGGTATGTTTTTGTCACCCTCTTTTTTATTTAATTCTTCTTCTTCTTCCTGTTTTTGTGATTTTTTCTTTTTGGATTCTTTTTGAGACTCATCAGTGTCTTCTACTTTTAATATGCGCTTGAATTTGTCAGCGTCGACTGAATCGTCACTACTCAATTGAGAAGATTTTCTTGGGTCGGGAATCCCTTCAATTCTAGGGACATCTGTCATGGGCTCTCCTCTAAATGAGATCTATTTTTCTGAGATCTGTTTCTCATTGAATGTGCATTGGAACCCAGTTCATCCGTCTCAGCGGCCTCAATTTTTAGCTCTTCTTGCAAGGCCTCTTTTGTCCATTCCTCTTTGTGAAGTTTTAGCTTTTCTACATCTAGATTTTTTTTGAGGCGCTCTTTTCTGGCCTTTTCAACCTCATCTTCTGCTTTAGTCACGATCTTTTTCTGATCTATTACCTTTTTTTCTTCTAATTTAAGCTCTTCATCGACAACTTTCTTTAGATATCTTTCATGAGTAACAATCTTATCGCTTGTCGTCCCCTCAGTAAGCTCGTCGAGAAATTTCTTTAACTTATCAAGCCTGTGCTTTTTTACTAAATCCCGCTTCTCTTCAATTTTTTTTAATTTTTCCATCTCGACATCGAGAAGTCGCTTCTTTTCCTTTAGGAGCTTTTCAGCCTCCTCAAGTCTTTTTAACTTAATCTCCTGAATCTGCTCTAGCGGATACTTACCCATATTAATACCCCTTATTGAAGAGGGCTGGTATAGTAAAAATAAATAACTTTCTTTGCGCCTTTGTGTTAAATTTTTTGTTTAAACATAATAAGATTGTTACGAGCAAGCTTTCTGTCTGAATAAAAAAATTTAACGCAAAGGCGCAAAGACGCAAAGAAGCGCAAAGGAACTTTTTGCAAATTTCTTTGTTTATCCTGACCATCCTAATATCCTGTTAAAATTTCTCTTTTTTATTTATCTGAATAATACATTTAGTTGTTGCAAGGTCTCTTCAAGAGAGCATTTCTCATCGACACGTTGTTTTAGAAATCTATTTACTTTGTCTATGAATTTAAGGGCGTAATCGGCATTTTTATCAGAGCCCGGTTTGTATTCACCAATACGGACGAGTAGTTCGTTTTTCTTATAGTTTGCAAGAACTTCGCGGATTTTTCCGATAAGTTCTAGATGTTCTTTTGTAACAATGTGGGAGAGAATCCTACTAACTGAAGCTAAAACATCGATTGCAGGATAGTGGTATTGTCTTGCCAGTTCTGAGGAGAGGATAATATGACCGTCTAAGATCGATCTGACTTCATCAGAGACAGGCTCATTCATATCGTCGCCCGCCACAAGTATTGTGTAAAATGCAGTGATCGATCCGGTCTCAGAATTTCCAGAGCGCTCTAAGAGTTTAGGGAGAGTGGCAAAAACTGAGGGGGTAAAACCGGCTCTTGCAGGAGGCTCTCCGGCTGCAAGTCCAATCTCTCTTAAAGCTCTTGCAAAACGGGTGACAGAGTCCATCATTAAGATGACAGTTTTCCCTTGATCACGGAAATATTCTGCAATTGCAGTACCTACATAACCTGCATTTAACCTGAGTTGTGCCGACTGGTCTGAAGTCGATACTACGATTACAGATCTGGCTAATCCTTCAGCCCCCAAATCATTTTCGAGGAATTCTCTAACTTCACGTCCCCGCTCACCGATGAGTGCAATTACGTTGACATCTGCTTTTGCATACTTTGCAATCATCCCAAGAAGTGTCGATTTACCTCCGCCTGCCGCTGCAAAAATCCCAATACGTTGTCCCTCACCGCACGATAAAACTCCATCAATGCAACGAACACCTGTCGATAAAGGCTTTGTGATAAGTTTCCGTTTTAAAGGATCTGGAGGTGGATTGATTACAGGATAGGTCTCTTCTAAATTTAGAGGTCCCTTCTCTTCAAGATCTAGAGGTTCGCCAAGGCCGTTTAGTACCCTTCCAAGAAGTGCTGGACCTACTTTAATTCGGAGGGAGGTGTTCAATGGAATTACTTCCGAAGAGGGATTAATCCCAGACATTTCGCCAAGAGGCGATAAAAAGACCTCTTCCTTAGTAAACCCAACAACCTGAGCAAGAAGAGGTGGTCCGTCGCGTTTAATCAAGCAGACTTCGCCCATGCGCGCTCTAGGTATAATAGCTTTTATAAGCATACCAACAACTTCTGTAATCCGGCCATGGACAGAAGTTAGCTCAAGGTCTTCAAGCTTATCTTGAAGGTTACCAAACGAAAAATCAAAATCGCTCATCTACCTTTCCTTGAGTAAACTAGATAACAAAATACAAAAAATTTTTCACCACAGAGATCACAGAGGACACAGAGAAAAAATAGAAAGTTTTTTTTTGCGCGTAGCGACTCTGTGCTCTCTGTGATCTCTGTGGTAAAAACTCTTATTACCAATACGTTGCATCGCTTTTAATTGCATAGAACCTAATCGATATTTTAATTTATTTAAACTATATTTGTACGTTAAATAGGGTTTTTATCATGCTCGTTGCATTTCCGAGAATGGTAGAGGTAAAACTAAGTTCTTGCGAGGCCTTTTGTAATTTGGCTTGCACCAAAAGGAGCTTGGCAGCGCTGACTGATTGTCCTGAAGAATCTAAACCGTTAATTTCACCAGCGGCAGATGCGAGTTGATTTTGCCCGTCAGAGACCATTGCTAAAAATTTAGCTATTGGACTGTTTTTGCTAGATAGGTCTATTGGAGGACCCACATTCACACCTGTTCTCTCAGCGGCACTTCGTATATTGTCAGTTGCTGAGGAGAGCTTACTGCGTAGTAAATATTTATCGGACTGCTTTAGTTTGAGCCCTTTTGTATGAAGCTGGTTTTTGATATCACCTAAAGTGCCTGAAACAGAATGGATTTGATTTTGAACGTCAGAAAGTGTTGGGGGAGTTCGGGCAAGAGTCTTTCCTTGGGCAGAGAGATCTATCGGGGATGGGGCGTTAGAATTTGGAGTTATAGGAGGAGCCTCTGACGGCTGATTCATTATGCTTGCAAACTTTCCGTCCTGAGGAGATGCTTGAGTCGTATTTGGCCCAATTGGTTGTACACCATCCAGTTTATCGATATCTGGGGGTTTTGCGGGCATGTTTGGAGTCATAATTTTCTACTTTTGTTTTTGCTGAGGTTTTTGAGGTTGAAGGGGGGAGGGGGCTTTTTTCACAAATTTTTCTGCAAATTCTATTGCCATGCTTGCAAGTTTCTTAATGCCAGTATCACCTGATTTAGAAAGCTCTTCTAGCGACTTCTCGCCTGCAGCTATCTCAGAGGGAATAAGTGTCATGCAGATTCCGAGAAAGGTTTTTGCCATCTCATTATCAGGCTCTTTTGCAAGAACTTCACGAAAAGCAGCGGTTGCCTGTTTGAGTTCAAGCTTGCAAAGATGCATATACCCAAAGCCGACTTTAGGAAAGGTGCTCTCAGGTTTTAAAACTTCAGCCGCTTTAAATAGCTTAACTGCAGAGTCTTCGTCTGCGGCATTGACCGCAATAAAGCCGGCTTCCAAAAAGAGGAAGAAGTCTTCTTTATAATTTTTTAAAGCGTCCGACATTATATACCTCTCTTAACTAAATTATTGTGTTTTTTGGTTTTGAATTGCATGGCTAACTACTGTATTTACCTGTGACAAGAGGTTAGAAATCGATTCCCCAATCTGTGCTACTTGTGCCATAGCAAATTGGAGTAAAAGAAATTTACCAGGAGTTGCAGAGGACATACGGCTAGCAACAGACCTCACCATTGATGTGACGGCACTTTGCATCTTTATATATTTGGCAATAAGCGTGTTAAACGTTATCGTTCCAAAATTAGTTTCTCCCACAGGGCTCTCCTACTTATTAGTTGTTACATTTGACAAAATTTTTAATAATGCTGAGTAGCCGTGTAAAAGGAGTCCAAGACGCTCAAAAGCTTCTTGATCAGTTCCTTTTCTAAGGGCTGTCTTAATTTCTAAAATATGCTTTTCTGATTTTTGCATTAGCAATTTTTGTTTTTTGTCGTCTTTTAAATCCTTTTCTAAATCGAATTCAAAAATCGGTTTTTTATCTTCTTTTTTCAAACCAAACATGGTCTACCTCAGTTAAGTTATGTCTTCATAATTATGGCATAACAATTATTGGTGATTGTAGTCAATTTTATATTTAATTCCGTCTTTATCTAACAATATTTCACTTGTTGAAATACTAGTGATCATCATTCCATCTAGCGCATCTCCAACAGCTAATATCTTCCCGCTAATCAAAACATATTGGCTCATTGTCCCGAGTTTTGAAGATCCCATAACGCGATACTTACTGGTTAAATCAATTAATGAAGAGGTTTCAGTCGCATAAGTAACAAAGTTTTTTACTTGCCTTACCCCTTGAATCTTTTGGATTTCACCAATAAGCGCTAGAAAATCACTTTTTCTCTTTTCAGAGACTTTGCCAGATATTAAAACTTCCCCATTTCCCATTTGTAAATCTGTCCCTGTGAATCCATTTTCAATCAAAAGACTTTCTACCTGGGTTTGAAGAGTATTTTCAATAATTACTTGATTGTCAAGAAGATTCAGGTAGGGAAAGTTCAAATTTATATAATCTTGCAAGGGGACTGCATCGGCTTCTGTCTGAAGATAGCCTCTCAATACAAATTTGCCGGGGCCTGTTGCGCTCATCATGATTCCGCGCCAATTTGGATTGAGCGATATAAGGGCGTTCATCTCTTGCCATACCCCTTCATCGACAACGACAGTATCTTCAATTTGATTTATAAAAGATAGGGAGTTAAGTAGATATGTTAGTTCTGCGTAATCGATATCTGTAAGGACATGGCCAATTAAGAAAATCTTGCCTGTGGCGGGATTGAATGAATATTGGACACTTGGAAAATGAGCAATGGTCTCTCCGATCTCTTTTGCCGAATCAAATGTTTGAGGCGAGATCGATTGACTTCTAAAGAGAGAGACTAAACTGATTAAGAGGGTAACAATGATTAGAGAAAAGGTGGCGCCAAAGACTAAATGTTTTGTTGGAATAAAGGTATCTTTCCAGTTTTTTGGGGAGAGATCTTCCACTTCTGACTGAGGGATCTCCTTTTCTTCTGGCTGCTCATAAAATCTGGGTGAAGGAGAGTAGATTGTCTGTTCTGAGGCCTCTTTATCTACAAACAAAAAAACAGTCGTGCCTATCGAAACAACCCCACCTGAAGGGAGGTATGTAGGAGAGTCAATCTTTAACCCATTAATTATAATGCCATTTCGACTGCTTAAGTCTTCAATTGTCGCTTCGCCCGAGGGGGAGATGGAGAGCTTTGCATGTCTGTGAGATACGCTTAAGTCTTGGAATACAACATCGGCGCTCGAATCTTTTCCGAGAATATAGGTTGCATCACTCTTCATTCCAAATTCGGCACCTTGATTCGGTCCTGATATTACTTTAACAAAAAACCTTGAAGGAGATCCCATTGTAAAAGGTAGAATGCTTGGCGCTTCTGCTTTTGGCTCTGAATTAGTGGTGGAATTTACATTGGATCTTGTAGGGCGCTCTTCGGGATTTATTTCGGTAAAGCGGAAGTAGTTATTGCCAATTTGGATCGTGTCATCTTCATGCAACTCTGACCTGTGCGCGCTCTCGCCGTTTATCTTAATGGGATTAACTTCACTTAAATTCTCTAGATAGAAAAGGTTATCTTCTAAACGGATCACTCCATGTTTTCTTGAAACCATGGGATCTTCAAGAAGGATGAGGGAGAGATTGGGATCTCTACCAATAACCCATTCATTTCCTACAGTTAGAGGAAATACTGCGCCCATCCCGGGACCATCTTCGCAAACTAAATAACCGACCACTTATTCCCCTTGTTTGTTATGAGGGACGCACGTAAAAGATACAACATTAATCTATATTTGTCTAGTTTCCAAACGTTTCAGATCAGATTTCCAGAAATCCAAATAATTGACAAAATCTTCTAGTCTATCCCTAAAAATTCTATAATTCACTTCATAAGGCATAATTAATGAGAGTGTCAAGAATTTCTCATCAGGATCAAGAGCAATTACTCCGCCTCCGGTACCCTGGCCAATATAATTTGCCTTCATAAGATAGATAAAAAGAGTCTCATTATCTGTACTTGGAACAAGAGGGCCAATAACGCCTTTTAATACAATTCCGACTTCAAGTCCCTTAATCCAAACGTCAATCTGATCTCCAATTTGTAGACAATAAGGTCCTAATAAACCTTTTTCATCTTTATAAGCTTTTAAGCCCAAGTGCTTCTCAAGCTCATGAAAAATTATTTCTAGCATATATGGTTATGGCCCTTTTTTCTTTTTTTATAGCTTGCACATAATAAAGGAAAGAAAGAAATGTATATATAGAGGTGTTTGATTGGAAGATGAATTTGATAGATTGATGGGAATTCTCTCTTTGGAGGCAGAAGAGAAGGAGAAGCAATTGGATGAGATTTTCCAAAGGTGCACCGAGTTTTTTGATAAGTATAAGTATGTTTTAGCAGAGGGCTCAAGTGAAGAAAAAGAGAGTATCCAGAAGAAAATGAATGTGCTCCGAGAAAAACTTAGGGAAGAAAATGAGAGATCGCAAATTAAGTTAGGAATTTCTGAGGGTGACATAAAGAATCTATCACAAGAGTCGAAGAATTTTACTCCCGAGCAATGGGTTTTTTTGCAAAATGCTCAAGAAAGGCTGTTTAAGGAGAGAAGTGAGAGAGAAAAAATAAGTTTAGATGAGAAAAAAGCTAGGGAAGCTGAGTTGAAACTAAAATCAAAGAAAAAGCCGACTAGTAGAAAGTCGAAGTGGATGAAATCATGAATAATGAGAAAAATAGACTTACTTATGAAGAGTTTATGCAGATGATGCTCGAATGCTATGACGCCTTTAAAGAGGTAATGAAAAAAGAGAGTTTTGCCAATAAACGAATTGCTATTCAAGGGTTTAATACATTGCAACAGATGATAAGAGAGAACATCGATCAATATGTAGCGAAAACAGGGGCCGATTTTGGAAAGGTTGATTTGTATCTTTCAAGCTCTAGGAAGCCGTTTAGTGAAGAGACAAGAGAGGTTAAAGAGAAATTCTCGGAGCTTAAAAAAGAATTAGAGCCCCTTGTCGAAAAAATCAGAGTAGAAGGGGAAAATGCTCGGCCTAAGAAACATAGAAGAAAAAAAATGGAAAACAGAATGAAGGCCAAAGAGTAAGATTATGTATAATATAGATGAGTCATTTGAGAATTTAAGAGGGGTCTTGGATCAAAACCTTACAAGTGAGGTTAAGGATTTTTGGACCATCTACTTTCACTTTTGGCGTTACCTATATTGTCTCAATCAAAATATTGAGGAGAGTCCCCGTTTGGAGGATAAAATAGCTCTGATTGAGCAATTTGTTGCTCAGAATAAAGAGATCGCAAGACTTGAAGAGGCTATGGTTGGGAGGAGTACGCTTGCTAAACAAGATATTCCATCTGCTGATTCTATCCCTTTTTCCCCCCACATCCAGAGCATAAAAGATCTCCTTTCAAAGGAACAGGATCGCCTCGCTAAATTAATGAAAGAGGTTAAAAAGCAAAAAAACCCTTCTGCAAAACCAGCTCAAAAGTCTCGAAAAAGACCGATTAAACAGAGGTGGATGCGTAGTTAACCAATCAAATCTTAATATATTCTTAACATATATTATATTGAGTATTAGTGGGATAAGCGGTTGTAACATCATATTTATCTTGCAATTTTAAAGATATTCATATATAATAGTAAATAAGGAAGAGTACGTTCTCTTCACTGGAGTGTAAGTATGTCGACAGATCCAATATCAAGTGGGCAGTATGGACTTGGTGGTATTAATACCGGTGGAGGTGCTGGCGGTACTACCGGTGGGGGTGCTGGTGGGGTTACTCCTTCTGATCCTTCAACTGATTATGATCCGGGAGCTGTGCAGACCCAACTTCAAACTATAATGGCGGGTTATGGACCTGGTAACCCGATGCCGGAAGGCGTGGTTACTTATGTAATGTATTTGATGCAAGAGTATGGGTTGCAAGTTGTTGGGCAGGATGCGAATTTGCAGAGTAATGTTAATAAGTACATGGGGCAGATAAAGGAATTGTATACTGACCTCAATTCGGCAAATGGTTGGACTAGTGCTAGTGGCACTCCTGATCCAAGTATAGATTTTAAGAGTACGCTTGATTCCCTTTTGCATTCCTTGTCGACAGATACGTTTTTTACGAGTGGTCAGGGGAATGAAATGGTATCTCAAATAACAGCCGCCCTAACTGGGATGGAAAAGTGGGTTACTCCTGGCACTACTCCCATTTCGGGTGAAGGAACCATTGGAGTTAGTGGACAAGGGGGGTTGGAAGCGCTTTGGCAGGAATATAATGGTACGCCTGGTACTGCTAGTGTGACGGGTACTCCGGGTAATCCGGCAGATATGTCGAGTATGAACTCGTATTTGGGTCAGATTACGCAGCAATATACGGGGTTGTCGGCCTCGATAAAAGCTACAACGACATCGGATTCATCAACGCAATCGACTGAACAGGATACAATGAACAATTGGTTAAAAAAGTTGAATTCGACGAATTTGTATTTTTTACAACAGCAAAAAACTCAGTAAGGAGGTTTTATGTCAGGAAATGTGGATTTTGATACTCAGAAAGACCCTATGCTTCTCCTATTACAGAATTCGACATTGACTCAGAATTTAGAACTTCAAATTCAAGGTGGTGTCAGTGAGGTTCTTCAATCGTGGTCAGAGGGTGCTGCGAACAGTATTAGTGCGGGAGATGCGGACCTTGCTGCTATTGCGGCTTCGATGCAGGGTGTTACTGGTAACGCGTTGACGAGTTTAGATGCGAATTATAATACTGCGCAGACTAAATATTCGAACTTGAATAACCAGTTTTCGAACGTGATGCAAGGTGGGGGTACAACAGTTACCGACTTAACACAGGTTCAGCAACAGGCGTTGCAGTTGTGTCAAGTTACGATAGACTTTCAGAATAACACTAATCAGTTAATCACTGGTTGGGGTAGTTAATAGAGATAATATTTAATAAAAATATTAATAAGGGGATGATAATATGACACAAAACATTGAACAATTAGATCCTTCTTTACTAAGCACACCATTAGATTTAAAAGGTGCTGGTAAGAAGTCTGATGAAGCATTAGCAGCCTCTTTACAGAAGCTTGAAGAGCTTTTTGAAATGGTTGCTACAGATGATACAAGTGCTAAATCTCCTGTTAGTGGGAGTTCTGCTCCTTCTATGGAGAACATTACTAATACGATAAGGGCAACGCTATTGAAAAACCCTGAAGCGTTTGAAGATGTAATCGCTTTGATTGCTCCACATACTCAAGTTGCGGGAAAGAAAGTTAGTGATCAGTTAAATAAAGTACAAGAAGCTTTTGCTCAGTACCAAGTAGTAGTTAAAGGTATTAGCGAGAAGACTCTTAAGGCTGACTTTGATCGCGTTCTTGCTCCAGCATTTAAGAATGAAGGTGAATCAAGAGAGGCGTTAGTTGGATTGTATAATGACATTACTCCACTTTTGGGGAAGTTAAATAGCAAAGATCCTTCTAAACTTCAGGCGTTTGTAAATCGTTTAGCTCCTATTTTAGGTATGGTAGCTCTTCGTAATCCTTCAAAAGCAAAAGAGATTTTGGGGAATTTTAGCACGAAATTAGAAAGTGCGTATGATTTAGATGATAGCTCGCAGGCTAAGTTTTTTAGCAAAATTGATAGCAGCATGAGGAAGGGTACAACTGATTCTGAAGATCCGAGTACAAGAAGACTTTTAACTAATTATTCTTCAGCTGGTACTAAAAACTCACCTGATATGAGTGGTAGCTTAGGTTTAGCGATGCTTTTTCTACAACAGTTTCAGGTCGCTCTTTCTAAAGCTCAAGGAGATCAAGGTACTATTGAGTCTACAATTTCGACTGCTTTGGTTAAATCTGCGGAAGATAACCAGACTACTGTTGCTAAAGAAATTGCAGCAGCAGTGAAGGCAGCGAAAGCAGCTGCTCATAGGCCTTGGTGGGAAATGTTTGTTGAAATAACTGTTGCTGTGGTAGGTGTTGTAGTTGCAGCTCTTACAGCGGGAGCAGGTGCTGCTATAGTTGCAGTTGCAGTTGGCGCATTTATGGCTTCTCCAGCCTTTAATGATACTGTTCAAGCAATTGCTTCTATTATGCCTGGCCCTATAGGTCAGATCATAGCGAAGGTTATAGTTACTGCTATAATAATGGCTGCCTCTTTTGGTGCTGGTGGTGTTACTGTTGCTACTGATGCAACTGTTGATACAGCCGTTACTGAAGGAACTGAAGAAGGTGTTGAGGTGGTTGCTGAAGAAGCTGCTGAAGAGGGTGCTGAAGAAGCTACTACTGTTGCAGCTAAGACTGCAGGAAAGTATGGCTGGTCTGCAGCACAGGGGATAAAGATGGCAGCATTTGAAGGTGTTTCAACGCTTTCATCATCTGGTATCGCGATGGATATTATGTCGACCGATTCGAGCTTTATGAAGAATCATCCAGCTCTTGCTATGTGGCTTAATATTGCTGCAACGCTTGTTGGTATGGTTGCAAGTATTCTTCTCGGACGAGTAGCACTTGGTGGTGTTGGTTCTGGGGAGACATTGTTAGAAAAACTTCCGTCTGCATTTAAGATGGTAATCCCACTTAATTGGGGTGCTCAGATGACGCAAAGTGGAATGGAGGCTGGTTTAGGTATTCAGAGAGCTGGTTGGTTAGCTGATTCAGCTGCTGATACTAAAAAAGTAGGTGCTGCACAGGCTGAATTAGGTCAGCTTACTTCAAATCTCGACATGGTGTCAGATACTCTAAACACAGCTAATAGTTCGGCTTCAGATATTACGAAGGCGATTACAGAAGAGATGAATGCCCTAGGAAATGCTTCGGGCGCTATATGGAAGACGACAGCGAAGTTAGCGGCATCATAAAAATTTAATAATTTAATAGTATAAAAAACTAATAAGAGAGGGAGGAAATTATGCCAAATACTCAACAAATTAATGATACAGCTCCACCAGTACAGTCGCCAGTAGGGGGTAGAAATGCGTATGCGTTTTTTAGCTCAGGGGCAATTACTTTTGGCGCCATGATGGCGATGTTAGAAGCAGAACAGAATGCGATGAATGGTATGGCCGCTCTATCTATTACTACAACTCAGAGCAGAGCAAGTGCTATTATGTTGACAGCTAGCTCTACAAATAGTATGTATGTCGATGACGCTCAATCGCTTACACAGCAAAGTAACGAGCAGTGGGCTTCAGTTGCGGCCTCATTCGGTTCAGTTGGAGCGAATGCCGGTGGTCTTAAGATGACTGCTAATGCAAGTAAGTTTTCAGATAAAATGGATGATTTGCATGATCAGGTTTCTAGTTATGATTCTAGAGCAGGTTCAGGCACTGCGGGAGTTATTGCTGGTGCTGATAATACAATCTTGAATTCTAGAAATGAAACTATAGCTTCGACTAAAACCCAGTTAAAAAATGGTGGTATTTCGTTAGGAGATTACAAGAAGATCGTTGAGGGGAATGATGGATATTCGAAATTTAATCTAAAGAGATTAAAAAATCCGGCTGCAAAAGATGATGATGCTGATGCTGTTACGCTTAAGCACGTATTTGAGACGGCTGGATCAGATCCAAATACGACGCCTGCAGAGCTTGATGCTCTTCGATCAGGGGTTGCTAAAGGTAAAACGGATGCTGCAAAGCATGTTACTGATACACACGAGAAGGCTCAGAAATGGGTTCAGATTGGTACTAGTACGTCTCAAGCTGCAACTGGTGTCTCGACGTCTCAGTTTAAATTGGCCGAGTCACAAGCGATGAGAGATAAGGGTGCCGACTCTATGACGCAGACATTATCTCAGAATAACGCTGCGCTTGCTCAAGAGACAGCTAAGTCTCAAGCCGATCAGTCTGAGAAGTTTAATAACCTATCTGGACAAGTATGGCAGTCAATTAACCAGCTTGTACAAGTAGATACAAGAGGTTAATTTTCTATAGGTTATACCGTTTAAGTCGATACCCCGCCTCTTTATTGAGGTGGGGTATTTTGTTGCGTATAATAAATTGATAATTATATTAAAATATGATATAATATATGTAAATTGTCAAAACTTGGAGTTAATTATGGATGCTGTACCACCAGATAGCTCGCCACCTGTTTATGCTGGTATTGTTGATACTCAAGTCGTTGGGGGGGAGGCTAGCTCGCGCATAGGAGTGAGTGCGGTACGCGCCGCGGACGCTGCGCAAGGGGTAATCTCTGCGCATCTCAGTAGTAGAGAGGAGTCGATGCCAACGACAGTGGACGTGGACTTAGAGCCTCTTGCTAGTGATAATTTCCATCTTTATCGGGTGCTCACTTCAGGGCTAGAAGTCGAAGAGAGGGGTCTCTCCAAAGAGACGGTGACTAAAGCAAAGGACGCATTTGAGAAATTAAAGCTACTCGTTGTGACTCATCTTAAAAGCGATTCTTCCGATGATACATTTAAAGACACTCCTATTGATTTTATTCATGTCCAAGTAGATACCGGTCGGCAGACAGCAACTTATTGGATAGGTGACGGAGAGAAAAAAACAGTGGATCTTAGTAAGGACAGAACTCGGTATGCGAATTACCATGAGCATATGAACGCATTAAATAAGATAGTTGGAGCGGAAACCATTCGGGGAACAGGTAATTTAGCGCAATTTAATGAGGGGGTGTCTGGTTATCGCATTGGAGCTAGCGCTCTTCGCTCGATCGATATAGGGAGCGCAAGAAATCATTCGAAAATGGAGCAATATGCCCATGAGTTGTTAGGGGTGCTTCATGCTGATCCCGGAGATGAGGCCAAAGAGGCAATGTGCCGGCTTTCAACGGCGGAGACTTTTCGTAGTGGGATGCAGAATTTCTTAAATAAAGAGAGGGATAGGCTTTCGGGTAAGATTGATGCAGGTAAGCAACCGGGTGGAACGCTAGATCCGAAAGATGAGCAAACCTTAAGGCAGGTTGAAGAGTTATTGGTACTGTTCAGCGATGATCAAATAGATATGCTCGCCGTTAATACTGTCCTTGCGCAAGATGATCAAGGGGTAGCTGAAGATCTTAGCTCCGTCGATGGTCATGCTAAAAATCTTAAAACAGCTTTAACGGCGGTTTTTGCAAAAGTTGCCGAAATGGACAAAACTTATAAAGGGGTAAAGAACACGCTATTACGTCGACCTGATAAAGGAATTACTCCAGAGCAAAAGCAGTATATGGTAGCTGCCGGTGCCCTTGCCCTCACGCCTGGAGATCAGTTGCTTTACCAAAAATATTGTGATCTTCACCCCGGGCTCGATCATACAAAGCACATGGGGCCTGAGCAATTTCTGATTGCAAGAGCTCGAGGAGAAGAAAGCCCAGCTATGATTGGGATATTCAGTCACATTAAAGATCAAACTTTTATTGATGGCTTAACCCAGGCGCTTGCAGCGGCAGATGGGCTTGCAAAAGCTCAAGCGGAAAAAATTAAAAATGAACAGCTTGATGAGCTACCAAGCATGCAGGAGGCTGTTAGAGCTTGGCTAAGCGCTCGCGCTGATGCAGTGGCACCACCAGCTCCAGGACCTGCGCAAGCTGCAACTCCAATAGAACGAGTGGCTCCTGTGGAAGATGCTGTTCCTGGGGAAGTTTACTTGGGGGGGGATGATGCTGATGCTATGCCTCCGCCGGTTCCGCCGCAACCACCGCAACCATCCGTTCCAGGGACAATCAGGCCAGAGGGTCCTTACGTAATAACTCAAGAGGACATAGATATGCTTTAGCCCGAGTTTTGCTGTGAGGAGTTTGGTTGGTCCAAGTTTTGTATATCAGAGGCTCTTTGGATCATAGGAAGTTTGGTGCCGAGGATGCACTCTCTGTCGAGGGTGATTTCGGTGATGTCGGGATCGGAGGGGGCTTCGAACATGAGGTCGACAAGTCTGTTTTCGACGATCATGCGGAGGGCTCGGGCTCCGGTGCCGGCCTCTTTGGCTTTGACAGCCATAGCCTCTAGGGCATCATCTGTAAAATGGAGTTCGACTCCATCTTCTCTAAATAGGCTTTGGTATTGCTTGATGATCGCATTTTTCGGCTGTGTAAGAATCTCGATCAGATCTTGGACCGAGAGCTCGTTACAGTTAACAATGTTTGGAAAACGGCCGACAAATTCAGGGATAAGTCCATACTTAATGAGATCTTCAGTTTCGACTTTTCCAAGTAGGTAGTTGACTTCGTTGAGATCGCGGTGTTGTTTTTCAGCCTCTTCAGTAAATCCGATTACACGTCTTCCAAGTCTTTTGGAGATGATGTCGGGGAGGTGGGTAAATGCGCCACCAACAATGAAGAGGATGTTTTCTGTATTGATCTTGATGTACTCTTGGTTCGGGTGTTTCCGTCCGCCCTTAGGTGGAATATTGGAGACAGTCCCTTCTACAATTTTTAATAGCGCTTGTTGAACACCTTCGCCCGATACATCTCGCGTAATTGAGACATTTGAGGTTGTTTTGGCAATTTTATCAATCTCATCGACATAGATGATCCCTTGTTCAGCTCTAGCAATATCGTAATCGGCATTTTGAACAAGTCTTAAGATAATGTTTTCAACATCTTCGCCCACGTAGCCGGCTTCGGTAAGAGTTGTGGCATCAGCAATTGCAAAGGGGACATCTAAGAGGCCTGCAAGTGTCCTTGCGAGGAGAGTTTTTCCAGAGCCTGTCGGTCCAAAAAGGAGGACGTTTGCTTTGCTATACTCAATTTCTTTGTTCTCTTTGGCGTGCGCTCTAATTCTCTTATAGTGGTTATAAACGGCCACTGAAAGAGTTCTTTTGGCATTCACTTGACCGATGATATATTCGCCAAGCTTTTCGTAGATTTCTTTTGGCTTTAAGATCTTAAGCTCGTGATGAACCGGCTTTTTAGAAATAATATCGACGCAAAGTCTAACACACTTATCGCAGATATAAGCACTTGGGCCGGAAATCAATTTCTCGACGCTATCTTCGGGTCTGGAACAGAAAGAGCACTTTGCTATTTCTTCATCGGTAGTGCTCATAGTTTTTACTATCCCTTACTTTTTTGAAAGAGCTGGTTCCAAAACGACAGCTTTAGGTTTAATAACATGGTCAATGAGACCATATTCTTTGGCTTCCTCGGCATTTAAGTAAAAATCGCGCTCGCAGTCAGCTAAGATTTTTTTCAAGTCTTGACCCGTATGGTCGACGAAAAGATTTGCAAGGGTCTTCTTATAATAGAGGAGCTCTTTAGCTTGTATCTCAATGTCTTTCGAAGTTCCGCCAATTGCTCCACTCGGTTGGTGGATCATTATTCTGCTATGGGGGAGTGCATATCTTTTCCCTTTTGTCCCTGCAGATAAAAGGAGGGCCGACATCGATGCTGCCATACCAATACAATAGGTGCTGACCTCACACTCGAGGTAGCATATTGTGTCGTAAATTGCGAGGCCTGATGGGATATGTCCGCCAGGTGAATTGATATAAATACTAATGCCCTTTTTAGGCTCATTTGCTCTAAGAAAAATAAGTTGAGCTATAATGATATTGGCAACTTGGTCATTAATTTCGGTACCAATGAAAACGATGCGGTCAGCAAGTAGTCTGGAATAGATATCCATAGACCGCTCGCCTTTAGCAGTATCTTCGGTAACATAAGGTATAATCATATCAACTCCAAAAGATCACATGTTGAATTGTGTTATATCTTCAGTGAACTTATTTTTGCAATGATGAAATCTTGAGCTTTTGCCATCATATATTTTGAAAACTCGACAGCTTGCTGTTCTCTCGTCTGGTTTTTATAGTTAACCAGATTTGGATCGGCAAACATCATTTCCAAAAGTGTCTCGTAATTAGGCGTCAAATCGTCTTCAGAAACTTCCACCTTGTTTTCTGACAAGATAGTGCGGCAGAGGTAGAAGAGGCGGATAGCGTGCTCAGCTTGCTCTACAACTTCAGCTTTTCTAATCTCTCTTTCTTGCTCACTCCACTCATTTTTCCATCTCTTTAGGAAATCGGGCTGCTTAAATAATTGGGAGAGGCGATAATTAGACTCTTTTTCAAGCATAGAGGCAGGAACCTCAAATTTTATTTTATCTAAAAGTTGATCGGATATAGATTCTCTAATTGAATTCTGCCAAGTCTCCATTCCTTGCTTTGTAAGAAGGTTCTTTAGTTGAACGTGTAGAGCTTCAACATTTGGTGCTCCAACCCTTTTACAAAACTCATCATCAACTGGAGGTAATATAGCCTCTTCAATCCCTTTTATGTGGACTTTGACTTTTTTTACTTTGAAATGTTTTTTGACCTCTTCGGATTCGTTCTCGTCTGGTTCGCTTACAGTTTCAATGGTCTCATTTAGGTGTTTTCCTAAGACTGCTTTGCGCATCCATGCAGACATCTTTCCATCGCGCATTTCAAATCGCATTTGTGAAAATGCTTGAACAGGCGGGTCTTGATCCATATCATCAATATCTAGAACAACAAAATCGGCATCGGATACGCCGCGATCAGTGATCTGATTCCATTTAGCATAAAACATCTGTATGCCATTAATGGTATTGTTAATATTTTCTTCAGTCACTTCAGTCGGCTTGCCTTCTTTAAGAGAAAGGATAGCATAGTCAATTGCAGGCACTTCAGGCTCTCTTTCAAACTGGAATAAGATCTCCCCGTCAGTATCTTTCAAAGAGGTAACTTGGTAGGAGATTTTTGAGTTATTATTTAAAACAGGGACGTGCGTAAGAGTTTGGCTCTCTTTAAAGGCTATGTCGGCAAAAGAGCTGTCCCAAGACTTATTGATTGCTCCCGGATACTTTGTCTCAATAAGAGATGCGGGCGCCTTTCCTTTTCGGAAGCCCGGAATAGAAACTTCTTTAGAGACTTGCTTTACAGCGTCTTGTTTAGCATCTTTCAAAAGATCGGGCTTTGCCTTAATGTGTAGAGTAACTCTACATTTTGGAGCTGTCTTTACATCTACATCTAATCTATCTGAATGAAAGCTGTGTACAATTACATTCTCTGGTACGCTTGCTACAGAAGTATCAGCAGTGTTTTGGGATTCTTGAGATTTAGTTTCGTCTGTCATAATTTTAAAGTCCCTAAAAAATTTAGCGGGTAATGAGATTCGAACTCACGACCCTCACGTTGGCAACGTGATGCTCTACCACTGAGCTACACCCGCATAATTGGCAATGGGGATATATTACATGAAAGGCATATTTTTAGCAAAACCGTTTTTTTGGCAAGTGCTCATAAACCCCGAGGTAAATTGACAAAAGACAAAAGAAATACCATGACATCTATTTGCTTGAGCCGTTCTGCCGGATAAATCCTTGAAAAAAAGCGTCCGGGAGAACCCAGTCGCCCCCGAGGCCGATTCTGGCTTAGGCAAATCACATTTTGCTTCGGGATTCGCGTAGAAAATACAGCCGAACCTCTACGATCCTTCGGACTCGCAAACTGCGATTTTCCGTTGCCATAATCGACCATTGACTACAGGCCCATTTCAGGACCTGTAGAATAAACAAAAGGATCGCTACTCTGTGTGTCGATATAAAATAATCCTTCAAGAAAATTGTCGCTTGATTTTTTCTCCCTTACTCTCGCCTTCGCTTAAAAAAGCTCAGCGCGAGTCCCGTCGCTTTGAGAATGGTCTAGACTTATCAATAGCAGGATTTTTCTTGACCATTCTCTAGAAGACGGTTTCCAGTATCAATACTTCTTGATCTTATGATTTAAATTAGATGTACAAAAGACAAAATAGATTTTTATTTATTCATGATGTCTGTAAACTTCTACTTTTAAATTTTCTAAAGATTTTAGCAGGCTCTTAAGGAGCGACCCTCTTTTTAGGCGCAATTATGGTATGTTCTGAGGGGTCCATTAGATAAAATGGCCATCTAAGATAAAGCTATATAATGAACAAAAAAAAGTTCTTCAATCTATTTTAAATGAAAGGTTTGATTAAAATTATGGATGATGAAAAATATGAAGGATATCTTATTGATTTTATTTCATTATTGAAAGAGCAGGCAAAGGAAGCAAAACTAGATGCAGATAAGCCAGAAAAAGGATTGGATGATTATAATCAAGGGAGACTTATGGCCTATCACTCGATAGTTTCGCTTTTAAAGCATCAAGCTTTCGTCTTAAATATGGATGAAAAAGAGATTGGCCTGGCCGATATAGAACCTGAGAGGGATTTGCTCTGATTTAAATATGAAATATTTTTTCTTTTTTTTGTTCCTTGAAAAATTATGGTGCGTAGCGCCATGACTTTTTAAGGACGTGCGATTTTTCTTGCGTATGAGTATAAAAAGATGTAAAACGGGACGTTAGCTTAACTTTTAGGGCAGCCATGTTAAATGTTAGAAAACTGAAGCAAGATTTTTCCCAGAATGTGCTCCGGGAAGGAAAGCAGCTGTTTGACGAAAAAAAGGTCTTCTCTGCAAAGATTCTCCATCTCGATGGAACTACCGTTCGTATTAGTGCCAAGGTGGGTGGTCAATATGACAATACCTATCAAAGCGAAATTGAGATTGATCGGGATGCGTGTGAGACGATTGATTCGGATTGCGATTGCCCCTATCACTACGACTGTCAGCATTTAGCGGCTCTCTTGTTTTACTTAGAGCAAAATCTTGATGAAATTTTAGTTAAATATTCTAAAGATAACGATATTAAGGATTTAGCTGAGAAATCAGGTTTTGATGAGGAGCAGAAGGTAGAGCTCTTTGAAGCGGTTAAAGAGGCTGTTTCAAAGGAGGAGAAGCGTCAAGATGAGAAATATAGTAAGGAGCTTCTTCAGGAATATGTGAAATCCTCTCAAATACTTGCTAGATCTCCATTCTTTCTTCCGAAAGAGGAGAGAGTGATTGATAGAGCGGATATTGCTATGATCTTTTTTATGCCCGATCCAAATCCTCAAGTGAGACCGGTTATTGAGCTTCAGCTTGCTCTGAGATTGCCATCAAGATCGAAACCTCTCCATATTCCCTTTGTAAAAGATTTCTTGGACAGTATTCGGCACGAAGAAATTTTTTCAGTCGGAGGTAAAAAATATTTATTTACTCTAGAATCTTTTAAAGAGAGTTTTAGAGAGATGGTGCGTATGCTTATCGATTATGCCAGAGTGCATGACAAGCCTACAACAGAGCGTGGTCAAAGAAGTGCGTTTATGGAAATTAAGGCTTTTGGGATGATTTTGGCTAATTCATATGATGCCGCTATGAAACGAGTCTCTTCCGGGACGCCTACTGAAGACGAGGATTTACCGGTATTGCCAGGTCTTTATGAGGGTTCTTTAGAGGCTCCTGTCAGTTTTTCAAAAGTTTACGCCACATTCAATATGGCTTTAGAATATATAGTGCCTCCCGCTTCTAAAATTCTTATCAATCCAACTATTTGTGTCGATGGAAAATCGGTTCAGCTAGAAGAGGTTAAGTTTTTTGAATGTGCTACTCCAGGGATGATCTATGACCATGTTTATTATAGGTTTCATCCAACAATTACAAGGCAGCATTTGATGCAACTTGCCGAGATGAGAGAAGTTACAATTCCTGAGCCCCTTTTTGGTACATTTATCGAATCGAGCCTTCCGGAGCTTGCTAAATTTTCAAGCATTTCAAATTCAAATTGTGTAAATAAATTTAACACAATTCCTTTCGTGGGACAATTGAAGGGGATTTGCGACATCTCTTTCTTAGACGGTGAGTTAGAGGCCTTTATTAAGTTTATTTATGATGGGAAAGAGGTTCCTGCAGTTCCTGAGCAGCTTAATAAAGATCATTTGCAGATTTTTACTCAAGAGAATGGGATTTTAGAAAGAAATCTAGTCGAAGAGCGGCGAATTATTGAGGATCTCTTTCAAGATTTTCTTTATCAGCAAGAGAGTGGACTCTTTATTGCCCGTACTGAGAAGAAAATTGTTGAATTTATGACAGAGTCGATCCCTTTTTATCAAAATCGAATTAAGTTCAATTGTCCTCAAAATCTTCTCGATCAATTTATTTATGATAAGACTAAGTTCCATCTATCACTCTCTCATGCAAACGACAGAATGGATGTCTATGAGATCGAAATAAAAGTGGAAGGCGATTTGTATGGTGTTAAATTAGACAGGCTTTGGGAATGCATATTGGCAAAGCGCTCTTATCTAGAGCTTGAGTCAAAAAAGGCAAAGCAGAAAAAAGAAAATGCCAAGCTGCCTAAGATTTTAGTTCTCGACTTAGATACAATAGGCCGTGTTGTCCAATTGTTTGATGAGATTGGAATTGAAAAATTAGATGATCACAAACTGAAAAGACCACTTTGGAGCATTGCAAACATCGATGCGAGTCAGTTTGAGGGGTTACCGGTTACCTTCTCATGCACAGAAAAATTAGTTGAGATCAGAGCTCAAATGCTCGGTGAAAAGCCATTTGTATTTTCAGAGATGCCAACAGAAATCCATGCTGAGCTTAGGCCCTATCAGATTGAAGGGGTTCATTGGATGGAGAGGCTTCGCCTTATGTATCTTAATGGAATTCTTGCAGATGACATGGGTCTTGGAAAAACGCTACAAGCAATTGTCGCTTTAACTCAGCACCATAAAAAGCATCACAAACCATCCCTTGTGATTTGTCCTACTTCACTTCTCTATAACTGGAAAGAGGAGCTTCATAAATTCCATCCAAAATTTAAGACAATTGTAATTGATGGTATTCCGACTCAAAGAAAGAAGATGATTGCGAACGTAAAGGATTATGATGTAGTGATTACCTCGTATAGTCTCTTACAAAAAGATGTCGATCAATATTTAGAGAATGTCTTCAATTATGTCATATTGGATGAAGCGCAGCATATTAAGAATAGAGGGACAAGAAACGCTAAGTCGGTCAAATTACTTAAATCAGAGTACAGACTTATTCTTTCTGGTACCCCTATTGAAAACTCACTTGATGAGCTATGGAGCCTTTTTGATTTTCTAATGCCAGGCTTTTTGAACTCATATGATAGATTTGTTGAGAAATATATTCGTGTTGGAGGTGCAGAGCAGCATCGCAATCTGGAATACTTACGTAAGAAAGTAGCTCCATTTATTTTGAGAAGGATGAAAGTGGATGTATTGAAAGATCTTCCTCCTATCTCAGAACTTGTCTACCATTGTCAACTTTCTAATGTGCAGCTCGATCTTTATAGATCGTTTGCAGCTTCAGCAAGAGATGAGCTTACAAAACTTGTTGAGCGTGATGGGTTTGATAAAGTCCAAATTCATGTTCTTGCAACATTGACAAGGCTTAAGCAGATCTGTTGTCACCCTGCAATTTTTGCAAAAGAGACTGCTGAAGTAGGAGATTCAACTAAATATGACTTGCTATTAGAGATGCTTCAAACTCTTATTGAGAGCAAACATAAAATAGTTATTTTCTCTCAATACACAAAAATGCTTCAGATTATGAAAGCAGATTTTGAGCTCCGTGGCATTAGATTCTCGTACCTAGATGGAACAAGCAAAAATAGGTTAGATATTGTAAATGAGTTTAATGAAAATGCTGAAATTCCAGTCTTCTTAGTCTCCTTAAAAGCCGGGGGAACTGGCCTTAACCTGACAGGAGCTGATACCGTTATCCATTATGATATGTGGTGGAACCCTGCTGTGGAAAATCAGGCGACTGATAGAGTCTATAGAATGGGTCAAACGCAAAATGTTTCTGTATATAAATTGGTCACTTTGAATACGATTGAAGAAAAGATTGTAGAAATGCAGAAACGTAAGAAAGGAATTGTTAAAAAAATTGTCACATCTGATGACGAAATTATGTCGCGCTTGACTTGGGAAGATGTACTTGAATTATTACAGGCGTAAAAATATTTATATAGGTATATTGGATCAATGAAAGATAGAGTATCGCTTCAAAAAAGTTTAAGTAAATTCAAGAAGGCAGCCCTTGCCAAGTGGCGAGATGTTACCGGGCTTTTTAGTAATGACATTGGGATCGACCTCGGAACAGCGAATACACTTGTTTACGTAAGAGGAAAGGGGATTGTCTTAGCAGAACCGTCTGTTGTTGCAGTGGATGCAATTACAAACGAAGTTTTGGCAGTCGGTCATAAGGCAAAAGCTATGCTTGGTAAAACGCCTCGTAGAATTCATGCTGTAAGGCCAATGAAAGATGGTGTAATTGCCGATTTCGAAATTGCAGAAGGGATGCTCAAAGAGCTTATACGAAGGGTGACTCCTGCAAGAAGTATTTTTAGACCTAAAATTTTAATCGCTGTTCCATCTGGAATTACTGGGGTTGAAAAGAGGGCTGTTGAAGATTCTGCTATGAGAGCCGGCGCGCAAGAGGTGATTTTGATTGAAGAGCCGATGGCGGCTGCAATTGGAGTTGATTTACCTGTTCATGAGCCAGCAGCAAGCATGATTATTGATATCGGTGGAGGAACAACAGAAATTGCAATCATCTCCCTCGGCGGTATTGTTGAGTCAAGATCACTTCGTATTGCGGGGGATGAGTTTGACGAGTGCATCATCAACTATATGAGACGCACATACAACTTGATGATAGGTCCGAGAACCGCAGAAGAGATTAAAATTACAATCGGTTCAGCATATCCACTTGGAGATAATGAGCTTGAGATGGAAGTAAGAGGGCGCGACCAAGTAGCGGGTCTCCCTGTTACAAAAAGAATCAACTCGGTAGAAATTAGAGAATGCCTTTCTGAGCCAATTCAACAGATCATTGAAAATGTCAAATTAACGCTAGAGAAATGTCCTCCTGAACTTGCAGCAGATCTTGTTGACCGTGGAATGGTTTTAGCCGGTGGTGGCGCCTTAATTAGAGGTCTTGATAAGTACCTAATTAAAGAGTGCGGCCTTCCTGTTATTATTGCACCAAGTCCTCTCCTCGCAGTATGCTTAGGAACAGGGAAAGCACTTGAATACTTAGACCACTTTAAAAAGAAAAAATCCTTTGTCCGCTAAAGATTTTATTACAGGTATTAAAGAATTATGTGCGCCAGATAGCGTTCATATTTGTGATGGATCGGAAGGTGAATTTCAAGCTCTAGCAAAGCTTTTAGAAGAGAAGGGGACATGGCAGCCTTTAAAGAAGCGGCCAGGTTCTTTTTATGCAAGATCCGATCCAAGCGATGTTGCTCGAGTTGAAGCTTCCACATATATTTGCAGTGCTAAAGAGAGCGATGCTGGTCCTACAAATAATTGGAAGGACCCAATAGAGATGATAGCGGTACTAGAGCCCCTTTTTAGAAATTGCATGAAAGGGAGGACAATGTATGTCATACCTTACGCAATGGGGCCTAAAGACTCTCCCTACACTAAATTCGGCATTGAAATTACCGATTCGGCCTACGTAGTTTGTAGCATGAAAATCATGGCTCGAATTGTTAAAATTGAAGAGGGAAAAGATTTTGTCTGTGGCATCCATTCGGTTGGTATGCCTCTAGAAAAGGGACAAGAGGATGTTCCATGGCCCTGTAATAAAGTGAAATATATTGTCCATTTTCCCGAATCAAGAGAAATTTGGTCATATGGAAGTGGCTATGGTGGAAATGCACTTCTCGGAAAAAAATGCTTCGCCCTTAGAATTGGTTCCAAAATTGCAAAAGATGAAGGTTGGCTTGCAGAACATATGCTCATTTTGGGATTAACAAGTCCTGAAGGGGAGAAAAAATATATTGCCGCTGCATTTCCAAGTTCGTGCGGAAAGACTAACCTAGCAATGCTGCAGCCATCACTAAAAGGTTGGAAGGTTGAATGTGTAGGTGATGATATTGCCTGGATGCACTTTGGAAAAGATGGGAGGCTCTATGCAGTCAATCCTGAAAATGGATTCTTTGGCGTAGCCCCAGGTACATCTATGGATTCAAATCCAAATGCAATGAAGAGCATTGAAAAAAACACCATTTTTACTAACGTAGCGCTCACTCAAGATGGCGATGTTTGGTGGGAAGGGATGACCAAAGTGCCTCCTGAAGAACTTACCGACTGGAAAGGGAAATCTTGGAAGAGAGGTTCCGCTGAAAAAGCAGCTCACCCCAATTCAAGATTCACAGTCTCTAAAAAACAGTGCCCTATCTACGACCCTGCCGGTGAAAAGCCTGAAGGAGTGCCAATAGATGCAATTCTTTTTGGAGGGAGACGCGCTAGCCTCACCCCTCTCGTTCTAGAATCCTTTAATTGGTCCGAAGGTGTTTTGCTGGGCGCTTCGATCTCTTCTGAAATTACAGCAGCCTCTGAGGGCGCTCAAGGGGCGCTTAGACATGACCCATTTGCTATGCTCCCTTTCTGTGGCTATAATATGGGCGACTACTTCCAACATTGGCTCGATCTCGAACAACCTGGTAGAAGTATGCCTAAGATTTTTGCAGTCAATTGGTTCAGAAAAAATAGCCAAGGCAAATATATCTGGCCCGGTTACGGCGAAAATACCCGCGTCCTGAAATGGATCTTCAATAGACTAGAGAATAGAGAGGATGGTTCAAAAACCCCCATCGGCATTGTCCCTAAAAACTTAGATGTAACTGAATTAAACATTTCCAAAGAAGATATGGATAGTCTGTTTGTCATAGACTCGACTAAATACAATCAAGAGTGCCTAGAGCTAAAGAGCTATTTTTCGGAAACCTTTGGTGAAAGATTCCCGAAAAAATTCGTTCAAATTCTCCTTAATTGGCAGTCTCATTTCTAAGGTTCTGTCTTAATGAATTGAAGTCTGCTTTTAGTTTATCAACTGCGGTTCTGCGCATGGTAGCCAACCCTTGTTGTGCAAGAATAAGCTCTTTTAGAGTTGAGATATTGCAAGCCAACATGTGTCCGCCTCCTGTACTATATTGCGTGGCGTCTAGTTCATCTTTGGTTTCCTTTAAGGTGCGATCTGATAGGTTAAGGGGCACTTCTATGCTAATAGCTTCTTTTTCCATTTTATCAATTACAGGGGTTATAAGAGGGGTAAAAATATTTAAGAAAGTTTCGCCAGTAATATTTAAATCTTTTAGCAGAGCGCTAAATTTAGTATAGATTTCCGGAGAGGTTTCTTGCTGAGAGAGCGCTTTTAAACAATCTAAAATTTTGGTTTCAGAGGTAGGGTTTTGTTTAATTTCTGATGCCATTAAGTTACATAAATAATTTAAAATTTTAGTTGGATCTTTCGACTCTTTTGTATATACAGGCCCTCTCATATTTATATTGAGCGGCTTTAAAATAAATTTTATTATAAGAATAATGGCTCGAGCAATTGGATGTATTTTTTCTGCAGTTGAAAGGTTGTTCCCATTTAAATAGAGGCGAAATTTTGGATTAGCTTGCTTAATTCTAAGATAGCTCGATACAGTGCTAATATTTTGAGCTATTGATCCTTTTGTTACAGCATCCATAATGGAATCCTTTCATTTGATTATAGTTAATTACATTTATTATAGCATAATTAATATTTTAAATACAATCAGGAAATGAAAGCTTTAGGCTTAAGTAATTGGTTTTTAATGAGATAGGAAAAGCCCTATTGGCAAGAGATGACAATAGGGCAAAAATAGACTTATATATAGCTTAGTGTGAGCAGCCGCAGCCTCTTTTAGGGGCGCATGAGAAGATTTTGTCTGCTGGAAAAAAGAAGACAATTTCTGTATTAGCATTATCTGCGCTATCTGACCCGTGAACTGCGTTTGCATCAATAGAATCGGCGAAGTCTTTTCGGATAGTACCAGCGTCAGCTTTCTTAGGATCAGTAGCCCCCATTAGATCGCGATTTTTTAAAACAGCGTTTTCTCCTTCAAGCACAGTTACAAGCACTGGACCTGAAATCATGAATGTGACTAGGTCATTGAAGAAAGGGCGAGCTTTATGAATTTCATAAAATTTCTCAGCTTCTACTCTTGAAAGGTGAACCATTTTAGCGGCGATGATTTTTAGGCCAGCATCTTCAAATCTACTTAAAATTTTCCCCACTACATTCTTTGCCACAGCGTCTGGCTTAATGATTGATAACGTTTTTTCCATAATAATACTCCAAATTTTTTGAAACCATTTTAATTGATTCCCTCATAACTTGCTACGATTTTTCTACTCTGATAGAATGTGGGGATGATTTCGGTGACGGTGCTAACTTTTAATTCGGAAGAGACATTGGAGGCGTGTTTGAAGGCGCTCGGGGCATTTGATGATGTGGTTGTTTTGGACACGGGGTCAAGTGACCTGACGATTGAGATTGCGCAGGGCTTTCCGAATGTAAGAGTTTTTTTTGACACGTTTAATGGATTTGGTCCCCTTCATAATGTGGCGTCATCGCATGCTAAGCATGACTGGATTTTGTCGATTGATGCAGATGAGGTGATGAGTGAGGCGTCTGTAGATGAGATTAAGGCGCTCCGATTAGATGAGAAGACGGTATATGGAGTTTTGTTTCGGAATTATTTTAATGGAAAGTGGATCCGGTTTTGTGGATGGTATCCTGAGCATAAGCTGAGAATGTATAATCGGACGGTGACAAAATTTTCGGGTGATTTTGTTCATGAGACGATTGTGACAAAGGGCTTGAAAGTAGTCAGTTTAAAAGAGCCCGTTGCCCACTTTTCCTATAGAAAGATAAGCCATTTTCTTACCAAAATGGAGAAGTATTCGGAATTATTTGGAGAGCAAAACAGGGGTAAACGGAAGAGCTCTCTTGGGAAAGCAATCATAAAATCGTGGGCTGCCTTTTTTAGAAGTTATATACTTAAAAGGGGCTTTCTGGGCGGAAAAGAGGGGTATATTATCTCTCGATACCAAGCCGATGTAACCTATTACAAATATCTGAAATTAAATGAAAAAAATCTTAATTTGCATCTTTAAGTATCACGGCGATGTCTTATTGACCTCTCCTGTCTATACCGCTTTGCGTGAAAAATATCCGGACGCCTCAATAGAGGTCTATCTGTTTAAAGATACGCTACCTATGCTTGATGGTCATCCTGCAATCTCAAAATTTATCCTCTTTGATCAGGCGTGGAGGAAATATTCTCTTCTCCGGCGGCTCTGGCAAGAGTTTAAGATGTGGAAGAGGATTCGAGACGAGAAATACGACATTGTCCTAAATTTGACTTCAGGCGATAGAGGTGCTATCGTAGCAGGTGTCTCCGGCGCAGAAATTCGTATTGGGATTGAAAGAGGTGGTGGCATGAAGCGAAAAGATCGGCTCTTTACTAAAGTTGTCCGAGTGACGAGCATGCCAAGACATACTGTTGAGAGAAACTTGGATCTAGTCAGGGCTCTCGGTGTGATACCTACCCAAAAAGATCTCATTTTTCATATCCCAGAAGTGGCGTTTACTAAAGTTGACGCAATTTTACCCTATTCAAATTTTATCCTAATTCACCCTACTTCGAGATGCCACTTCAAACACTGGCCTACAGAAAAATTTTGGGAGCTCATCTCTGACTTAAGAGAGCGAGGGGAGAAAATAATTATTTCGGGCGGACCAGGCAAAGAGGAGAAAGAATTGATAGAGCAGATCATGCAGCCATTTGGTGATGATCCTTTAGTTCAATCTCTTGCAGGCAAACTCACACTAAAAGAACTCGGCGCTCTTATTCAAAGATCTAAACTTCTTATCAGCGTCGACTCTGTCCCGCCCCACATCGCATGCGCTCTAAAAAAACCGGTCGCCATTCTCTTTGGCCCTTCAGACGACATCAAATGGGGCCCCTGGCAAAACCCCCGCGCCCGCGTTGTCCGCCTCGACGTCCCTTGCAAACGCTGCGACCAACAAGGCTGCGGGGGCACCTGGATCTCCGACTGCCTCATCAACCTCCCCAAAAAGAACGTAATGCTCGCAGTCAATGAGCTTCTGCCAGCAAATCTCTAAGATCAATGATACGGTAAAAAAATGGGCTCTCTTCTACTTTAGGCGAGACTCCTCCGATATGAAAGAGGGCCGGTGCTTTACCAAAACCTTTCGGTATTGAAAGAGCTTTGCATTTTTCTTCCATCTCTTTAATAATTGATGATGTGAGTTCATTTTTGCGAAACTTGAATTCACAAATAATAACGCTATTTAGTTTTGTTTGAATTAGGTAGTCAATCTGGCATCCCTTTTTACGTCCTGTCGGTTTTTGTAAGAATGGATTGTCACAAACTACTAGCTCAGGATCAATTCTTAATGCGTTAAATAAGAATTCTCGGTTAGTTAAAAGTAAACTTTCTAGTTGAAATCCCATGATAGTATCCCATCCAGGTAGCTTTCCTGCTGCTGCTTTTTTGTATAAACCTTGCTCAATAAGATCACGATAGGGCTCAACGTATTTTAAATGGAACCTGATAAAACAATCACTTAATCTATAAAGTTTTTGTTTTCCAATAGAACCTGCTTTTAGTCTCCATTGATAATGTTCAGAGAGAAACCCTGCATGAACAAGGTGGGTTAGATAGTTGCTAATCGTCCCCCCTTTTTTAAAAGCAAGCAACTCTCTTATTTCTTCCTGAGTTCTCATCCCATCGATAAGGATATTTAGAATTTTTTGATAAGACTCACCTTTTGTGTGAAATAGGTCATGAAAAATAGTTTTATATTCATGGATCAATTGACTAACGGGACTAAAGCAGAGTTCATAAATATTTTCATCAGCATTTTCTTCAGGATCGATTAAATCTAAATACCAGGGTATTCCACCTGTGATAGAGAGTATTTTTAAAATTTCGTAGATAGAATATTTGCAACCTTTTTGCCTTAAAAAATAGACCGATTCAGGTAGAGAGAGTGGCTTTAAGTGAATGACTAAGGTAATTCTTCCAACAAAACCTGTATTATTTAAGATGTTTTCCTCAATCCAGATAGATATAGAGCCACATAGAATTAATACAAGCTGACTCTTTTCAATTGCATGTTGGTCCCACCATGTCTTTAGAGAACTAAGAAAGGAGGGATCTAGGTCGCCCATCCAAGAAATTTCATCAAAAAGAACGACTGTCTCTTCTTCTTTAATTTGTAAGTTTAAAAAACGAAATGCATCTGACCAGGTTGAAAAAGTAACACGAGGTAGACCTAGTTGTACACAAAGCTGATCGGCAAATTCATCTCTTTGCTTTTGTTCAGTAGTCCCTTCCGCTGGAGGATTGCCTGATAAGCTAATAAATCTCTTTTCTTTTGCAAATTCCTTAACCAGAGTGCTTTTTCCTGTTCTTCTTCGTCCTTTAATGACCACAAGGGAAGCTTTTTTCAATCTTTTTAGCCTATTTAAGCGGTATAACTCCTCCTTTCGTCCAATAAAAAATTTCATATAATAGCTCCCGTTAGTTACAAATGTAACATTTGCGAGCTAATACTTACAATATTTTTACTCCCAAAGGTGACGTATATCATTTTTGGGAGATAAGCTAGAGGGTGAAGTCTTGGCCGAGGTAGGAGTGGCGGACGGACTCGTTGTGAAGGAGGTCGCTTGTGGTTCCGCTGGCAAGGATTTCGCCGGAGGAGATGAGGTAGTTACGGCAGGTGAGGGAGAAGATTTCGCGGGCATTGTGATCGGTGATGAAGATGGAGATCCCTTTTTCTTTGAGCATGAGGATGATTTTTTTTAGATCGGAGATGGTTTTGGGATCGATGTTTGCGAAGGGTTCGTCGAGAAGGAGGAGGAGAGGTTTTCTAATGAGGGCTCTTGCCACTTCTACGCGCCGTTTTTCGCCGCCTGAGAGTAAGTAGGCTTTTGTTTTTGCAAGTGGTGTGAGGTTCATCTCTTCTAGATGCTCTTCTAATCGTCTTTTTTTCTCTTGTTTATCGAGATCTAAAGTTTCTAAGATGCAAAGGAGGTTTTCTTCAACTGTAAGCGACCTAAATATTGAGGGCTCTTGCGATAGATAGCCGATTCCAGCAGAGGCTCTTTTGTGGATGGGCAAATTAGTGATATCGTTATTTTGAAAAAGGATGGTCCCTTGATCTGGTTTTATGAGGCCAATTGTGATGTAAAAGGCTGTTGTTTTTCCAGCGCCGTTGTGGCCAAGTAGTCCAACAATCTCACCTTTTTTGATATGAAAGGAGAGGTCGTGCAAGATCTGTTTATCTCCGTACGACTTTTTTAGGTTCTTAACACTTAAGAGGATTTCTTTTTCCATAATTCCAATAAATTACCTGTTTCTTCACTTTGTAAGACAAATGAGACTTTTCCAATACCGCGAAGCGATCGGTCTTTTAATTCATAGACAAGTGTGTCCGCTTTTCCTTGAATAGAGCCATTTGTCAGATCGACCCCTTGATCAAATACAAGTGTAGCAGGCTCGTCGTTTTCAAAGGTAAGAAAAGCCGATTTAGCATGAATGAGCGTCTCTCCCTTGGTGAATGAAATGGGGAGTACTTTGCTCGTAAATGTAAGCTTGCTAGTAGATTTATCAAATTGTGTCGTCCCATCGCAAGTGAGGGAAAAATTTTCGGCTTTCCCAAAAAGAGTTGCAGGACCATTTGTAACCATCTGGTTATTAGCGCTGTCAATAAGTAGTTCATTGGCGCAAAGTCTATCCTCTTTGAAGAAGAATTCAACATTGCTCTTAAGCATTGCTTGTAAAAATGAGGATTCGGTAAGCCCAGAAACTTCTGCTTCATCAGCTGTCACGATGCCAAGTGCATGTTGAATTGAGACGTGCCCTTTTAATGAAAGGTTCTCTTCATGATAGGAAATCTCATCAGAAGTCAAAAATGTATCTGCGGCAAAAAGTGAAATAGGAAAAAGTAATAAATAGATCATAGAGATCCTCCAGATTGTAAATGTGCTGAAAATCCAGAAGCTGTGAAGGCTAATGGGGATTCATCAAAAGTAATTGTAAGGTCTTTTGCTAGGCAAGAAAAAATTGTGTTTGCCTGGTTTGTTAGTTTGTATGCCGAGAGGAAGGCTTCATGAGTAGCCAAAGTATGGTTAGAATAATTAAAATCGCCACTAGTAGCTCTTAAATATTTGACTTCGTGAGGCTCTTGAATCCAAATCTTTAATTGTGAAAGTGTTTCGACGAGGGAAGGGTTTGTATGAGTTAAATCAAAATGGAGGTCAGATGAGGGGCTTTCTATGTGGCAATAGACTCTGTTTTCTTTAGATGAGATCCAAAGATCTTTCGATACCCCTTGCCTAAATTGAAAGATAGCAACAGGTGTTTTTTGTTCTTTTGAAGAGCGGTATTTAACATACTTGGATGAATCTTCTTTTAAAATCGGGTGAAATAGGTTGAGATATACAAGGCTGGCGAAACAGACAGTCCAAAGGAGAAAGGAGAGAATTAGAGTCCTATGATACCGTTTCATAACGGCCTACAAATTGATGGAGTTCATAAAGAAGATCCAAAAGAGGGCGAAGGTTGTCTAGTGGCCACTGACTTTTAGGGTCGCTTTTAGCCAAATCTGGGTTCGGGTGAGTTTCGATAAATACTACATCAGCGCCTGCAGCAATAGCCGCTTTAGCAAGTGTTGGTATATAGGTTCGGTCTCCGGAGGATGCGTGACCAAGACCTCCTGGAAGTTGAACGGAGTGGGATGCGTCAAAGCAGACAGGGACGCCAAAGCCTTTCATGATCGGTATTCCTCTCATATCACAGACAAGGTTGTTATAACCGAAGGAGAAGCCTCTCTCTGTAAGAATAAGATTAGGATTATTCATCTCTCTTACTTTTAAGACGACTTGATTCATATCATGTGGCGCTACAAACTGACCTTTTTTCACATTGAGAGGTATACCCGTTTTAGCTGATTCCAAAATTAGATCGGTCTGTCTACAAAGAAAGGCTGGGATTTGTATAAGATCAATTACTTCAGCTGCAGGTTTAGCCTGATCCGGTAAATGGATATCAGTTGTAACAGGGAGATCAAATTGAGTTTTAACTTTTTGTAAAATTGAGAGGCCCTTCTCAAGACCTGGGCCTCTAAAAGAATTGATAGATGAACGATTAGCCTTGTCAAAACTCGATTTAAAAATAAAAGGGTAGGGACAAATTTCTTTTAGACGTTCTGCACACTCTAATACTAAGCTCTCGGACTCCATTACGCATGGGCCTAAGATAAATACAAGAGGGGCGCCTTGGCCTATTTTTATATCGCCAACTTTAATCATATATAGAAGTATACAACCCTGCCGGTTTATTAGAAAGAAAAGTAGCGGCCATTAGCGCACCTTTTGCAAATGCCTTCCGATCAAAAACTTCATGAGAGAGTTCAATTTTTTCATGCTCGAAAAGTAGCTCAATTTTGTGTACACCAATCACAGCACCTTCGCGAATTGAGGTAATTTTAGGATAACTTGGTAGACAATTTGCAAGATCGAGAGCTGTTCCGCTCGGGCTATCTTTTTTTTGCATATGATGAATTTCGGTCATCTCATAAGACCCTTCAGGCAATTGTCTAAGGAGTTTTTTCAAAAGGGCGATTCCTATAGAAAAATTAGGGGAGAGAAAAACAGGTATTGTTTTGGCAGCAAGATGAATCAGATCTAAATTTTCTTTTGTAAGTCCTGTGATTCCAATTACAATTGGTTTTCTTGCAAGGAGTACTTTAGGGAGGTTTTTGGAAAGAGCTTCATTTGTAGAAAGATCTAGAACAAGATCGTGACTCTCTAAAAACGGGGTAATATTATTTGGGAGTGAAGAGTTTGGGCTCCCAATTTGGGTAATTTCAGAAGCGTAGCTTAAGGAAACAATCGCTTTTCCCATTCGCCCTTCCGCACCTATTAGAATAATTTTCATCAGTTCATTATATATGATGCTTGCAAATCTTTTCAATTTTTTGTAAACTCTATCGCAAATGTTAAGGACTGATAGCTCAGTGGATAGAGCACCCGCCTTCTAAGCGGGTGGTCGCAGGTTCGAGTCCTGCTCGGTCCGATTCTTTTAGGTGTAGAAATAACTGGTTTTTAATTGTAAGATGTATACTTTGTGATCATATGACGGGAAAAAAAGGGTATATATCATTTGAAGGTAGTTATCTCGGGAGCATTCAGTTTGCTCCAGGGAAATTTTCAAAAGCTGTCTATAAAGAGATCGATTCAGAAGATTTTAAAAAATTAGCTACCTATCAAAAACATGATAGGGTTAATATTATCCTTTTCGATGCAATTCAGTCTGAGAAAGATGAGGTTTTTTTACTCCCCCACGTTATAGATTATATCACCCATGTTCGAACGTCTTTATCAACTTATCATTTGACAAGTTTTGAGTTTTGGCTCAATCAGCACCTTGAGATCCCCGATGAAGTAAAGATGAAGGTAAGGGGGAAGATTGTCGGAAAATCGATTCACAGAAATGAATACCAAAACTTTTTCCCCCTAAGCACAGGGGTCTATTTTCCAGGTTCTCACTACTCTTATGGGCATATATCTCCAGATTTAGATACTACAGTTGCTTCCTTTTCCTGCTTTTTGGCAGCGTTTGGAGCAAAAGTAGGTGAGGGCAGACATCATTGGGTTCTTCCAGGAGGACCTCCAAAAGAGTCGATGGAGATAGATTTTTTCTTTAAAAAAGCCCTTGGTGAGGAAGTTTTTACTGCAATTGGATCAGCAAGTACAAAATTTGTAATTTCTGCCTTGGACTTAGTCTCTCAAAAAAATATTATTCGAAAACTAGCCTCAACTCTTACTTATGATATTGATCCTGAAAGAGGTAGACAGGCTGTTATCCTTGTGGATGAGAGGGGCTGTTATTTAGGCGATTGGAGATCGGTCGATGTTGATCCTGTTCGCTCGATCATCGATAAGTTTAGAAGCTTTCTCTCAGATTATCAAAACAAGTTTGTAGTTGGCATCATTACCCTCTTTTCGAAAGATCCGTTAGACAGTAAAAATTGGACCGATTTCTTGAATCAAAAATTTTTAAGCAGATTTAGTGAAAGCTTATCAGCAAGAGAGTTATCTGAGAAACAGCGGATATTACTCGATAAATTTATTAAAGAAGTTCTCTTTATTCCAAATGGACTGAATTCGACGATTGGCGAGTTTTTTGAAGTGGCTAAAAGCTTTGGATTTTCTGAGTTACAGGTAAAGCTTGAGAGTGTAAAAAAGAGTGGTCTTTTTGATAGAAATGGTGAATTGACTGAAAATAGAGCTCTTATATTTAAGAAATTGGAAGAAATTCTACTCTTAGAGAAAGAGGCGTTTCATAGATTCTTCCAATACATTGATTCTTTAGAAGCTGCAATGGAAGTTAAAAGAAAAGTTTTAGGACGAGAGCCTAACTATTTAAGTCATTTAGCCGAATTTGATGAGATTGTTCAGGTCATTAAAGATTATGGTCATCTAACAGTAAATTACCAGGAGAATGGGATACAATATCCGCTTGGGGTGATTTATGCAGACGATGTAAAACGAAAAGTGATTGCAACGACTTCGTGGAATGATTTTTCTAATCCTGGAGAGACAGATCTTAAAGAGGGTGTTGAGGTAATTAGTTATATTGATCACCATAAAAGTGATATCACTACTTCTAGGCCGGCATTTGGAATGGTAAGAGCAGATGCGCAATCAAGTAATTCGATGATTGCAAGGATCAATTTTCAGATTAATGATAGGTATTCCACAGGCGGAATGACCAAAGATGAGATTGATGCCGGGATCACAAAGATTTCCAAACAGCTTAATTCTCCTATGAATGTAAGGCTTTTACAGCGACTTTTACAGAAGAGAAATGCAATAGATACAAAAGAAGATTCATATATCGCAAGAGAGAGAGAGATTTTAGAGTATATTCAATATATTTTTGCTGTTTTGGATGATACAGACCTTTTAACAAAGGTTTCAGAATATGATGTTGATGGTATGGCAAGCCTTTTGAATCGGCTTAAATCACTTATGCTTAGAGAAGAAGTCGAGGTTGTAAATTTTGATGATATCTCAAGAAGTGATGTGGAATTTACAAAGAAAGCGGCTAAAAAATTATTGCAGACTCATGATCTATATTCTTTATACGGTGTGATTTATAAGGCAAAAGAAGAGGCTATAGACACTCTTATACAAGAGACCGCTGCGGGCAGAGAGACTCACTTCTTTCAAGACACAAAAGTGCTTGGTAGTGGGGGATATGCAGCAATAGGTCAGTTCAAGCATTTTGCCAGAAATGAGCCAGTACTTCGCAAGAGTATTACAAATATTCGTAAGGCTTGGTACGAGCGAAGTCAAAAAACTTTTGAAGAGAGACCTGAAGTTTTATTACACATGTTTATGCTCTCTACTGTCTCTTCTGCGGAAGAACTTTTTTCCGATTCATTAGAGAAGCCAACATATTCAGATGAAATTTGGTTTTGGATCCCCGATGATAAAAGGGGAGAGCATTACTTAACAAACTTTTTACTAGAGTTTGCAAGGACACCAAAAGCGGAAAAACAAGAACTCAGCTTTGAATTTTGCGGAAAGGCTAGCCATTATGAGAAAATTTTTACTGAGGCCTTTGAGGGCAAGACGTTCAAGTCAAAGCATTCCAAAGGGGAGCCTACAATGGTAATCCTTAAAGTAGCAGTTGGATCGATCAAGTCGCGTAAAACCGATGTTGCGATCTGCCTATGAAACATACTATGAGTCACAAAAAAGAGATCAAATACTACGGTCTTCACTCCTGTCTAGCTCTATTTAAAGCGAGAAAAGATGATATCATCCGAATTTATCTCGATGAGACGAATGTAAAGGCATTTAAGTCTGCGCTAAAGTGGTGCAGTGAACATAAAAAAGCATACCACATTGTTTCGGCTGCAGAATTAGAGAAAGTGACAAGCTCAGTCCATCACGAGGGTGTATGTATATTAGCAAAAGAACTCGATTTCGTCCCAATGGATGAGGCACTTAAAGAGATTAATTCTAGAAAAGAAAAGTGCTGTCTTCTCTACTTGGATGGTGTTCAAAACCCTCATAATATCGGATCCATCGTCAGAGCTATGGCCCATTTTGGCATTCCCTATATTTTAGGTGAAAAAGGAAAGCTTCCATCTATTTCACCTTCTGCCTATCGTATTGCTAAAGGTGGCGCCGAGTTTGTTAGGCTAGTCGCCCTTGATAAACCCCTCGATGCCCTCCGCAAGCTCAAGCAAAAAGGTTTTTCCCTCGTCACAACATCCTCTCATGGAGGAGTGTCACTCTACAAGCACACATTTCCTGCTCATACAGTAATTATTATGGGGTCAGAAAGTGAGGGCGTTTCAAAAGAGCTCTTTTCCTTAGCCGCAGACAAAATCCAAATCCCCGGCACCGGAGCCGTTGAAAGCCTCAATGTCGCAATCGCCACAACTCTCTGCGTAGCCGAATATTGCCGCCAAAATAGTTAAATTGCCAAATATGAATGGGTTTATACTATTCTACATTAGTTGTTTAAGAAAATATTTTTACCACAGAGAGCACAGAGGACACAGAGAAAAAATATCAAATTCTTTGCGCGCAGCGCCTCTGTGCTCTCTGTGTCCTCTGTGGTGGTCCAGTTCACCAACATGGGTAACACTTTGATTCACCAACATAGGTAACACTTTACAAAAATATGTTATAATAACCTTATATTAAATAATTTATGAGGTTTTTATGGCTTGGGAGAATTTTAAAGTGGAACAAC
>CANJWO010000009.1 GCA_947478685.1 Chlamydiota bacterium
AATTTTACTGCGTCTGTATCCCTTGGGTTCCATTCGCTTGCATCGCTCGTGTGAAAACACACGGCCTGCTTCAGCGCCGGCTAATGCCTAATGAAACCCAAGGGCACATACTGTGTAAACTTATCAATGTAAATTTAATTCACTATAAGGAGCCAGATTCCGGCATTAAGCGATGTAGCATAGACGACCCAAACTAAGTAGGGGATTAGCATAAGACTTGCTAAAGGACGTACTGACCAAGCTTTAATGATAGTTAAACTGATTAATAGGCAAAGCAAAATGATGTCGATCAATCCTAAGGTGGGGCTTCGTAATGAGAAAAAGAGAAATGACCAGATAAAATTCAGAGCGAGCTGGCAGCCATATAGTATTAAAGCAACAGTTCTCTTAGTTGAATGTCTAGCTCGGTAGATTAACCAACCGGCGATTGCTATCATAATGTAGAGAATCGACCAGACGGGGCCAAATACCCAATCGGGTGGCGTCCATGAAGGCTTAACTAGTGTAGGATACCATATTGAGACAGCCTCCTTTGTCCAAAAACTTCCAATAATCTCAACAATAAAGCAAAGAAGGATAAAAGCAGTGAGTGAAATCCATAATTTTTTCTTTACAGCCATAGACATGAATCTATGAGATTTCAGTGTTATAGTCAAACTGTATTGGGGAGGTGATGATTACCGTCTTGCTCTATCGAGGAGGACGGCGCAAGCTTGTGCGACGTTGAGGGAGGCGATTTTGCCATACATGGGGATTCTTACGATGAGATCGGCTCTTTTTTTAAGGAGGGGCTGTACCCCTGTCCCTTCTGATCCCATAACGAGAAGGAGCTTGTCTGGCCAGACTGCATTTTCGTCACCATCCATATCGGCGACTACAAGTGTAAAGCCTTCATTTTGAAGTCTTTGAGCTGAATCGGCAAGGTTTGAGACTTCAACATGGGGGACAAAGGCAGATGCACCGGCGCTTGCTTTGCTCACGGTTGGCGTCATTGGGCAGCCACGGTTCTTTGAGGTGATGATCGCATCGGCGCCAAAGCATTCGGCTGCGCGTAAAATTGCACCGACATTTTGAGGATCGAAGATTGAATCGAGCATTACTATGATTTTTGCATCAAATAGATCTTCCAAAAAGAGAGGCTCTGGATCAGCCACTTTGAGCGCTATTCCTTGATGGGATGTGCTATGCGTCAATGTATCAAGCTCATCCTTAGACATCTGTTTGATAGGACACGGGGCATTATCTACAGGTGATGTGGAGTAGAGCTGAATCGCTCTTTCAGGAGCTCTGTCTAAAACTTCTTGAACGGCTCTCTTACCAATAACTATTTGACTTTTCATGCCATCTATTATACTCAGAAAGGGAGAATTAAGATAGAAAGAAAAATCGTGCTAGAGTTCTTCATGGGAATTCTTTATTATCGACGATTCTGGCTGGAAGGAGGGTAAATGAAAATTGGCTATCAATTTAATTTTAAACGATTTTTGATATCTTTTTGTATCGGGATGCCATTTGGTCTTGCCATTGTCTATTTGGTCCCAGTTTTACAAGAGAAATTAGAACTTAGTTGGCTATGTGCCTATATACTTATTATCTTTACCGCTGCTCTGCTTGGCATTTTAGTAGCTGTGCTTCGGGTAGTTTTTAGTAAAAATGACACAAAGTAAAATGATTTTGTATCTGATCGAGTGTTTGATAGGGTATGCATTATAATGCTTTATAAAGTCACCTGTTTTTTCGGTTCTTTGATGAGGTAGGTGGAGAGGAAGGAGATAAAAAAGCCGATTGGGAATATTGCAAAGGCGACGATATAGTTCATGTGGGAATAGAAGGGGGCGCCGTTGAGCATCGTCCCTTGCCATCCGAGGTCGAGAAGGAGTCCAGAGAAGGGTTGGATCAACATGGGGAGGCCCATGATGATGACGGCTGCAATGCCCATGGAGGTTCCTGTAAGTTCTTTTGGGCTGTTTTCAGTGATGAGGGGGTATCCTAACACTTGGGAGCTTGACGCAAGGCCTAAAAGAAAGAAGAGGGCGGTTAGGAGCATTTCAGAAGGGTGGGGCAGAAACATAATGAGGAGCATGAAGAAAATTGATAGGAAGCTTCCAAGGCTCATCCAAGGCTTTTTTTCTTGAATCCTGTTTGAAAGATAGCCGTAGAGAGGTGATCCGATAATTGTTCCAACTCCGATCATCCCTGATATGAATGAGGCCTTGGCAAGTGGCACGCTGTGCACTTGTGAAAGAAATAGACTGCCCCATACAGCGCTTAGCACCATAAGTGGCATATTCATAAAGCAGGTGTAGACTCCACAAAGGATATTTTGTAAATTCAGCACGCTCTTTTTCACCCCTTCCCAAAATGGGATTGATGATGTTTGCTCTGCCTGTTTTGGGCCATCATGGACAAATAGATATACAAGTGCAAAAATACCAACTCCGATTGCAGCGTCGGCAACTAGAGCGCTTCTCCAAGAAAACATTTCTGCAATCATAGAGACTGGATACTGGGCAAATACAGCTCCTAGCATTCCCATAGTGATAACAAGGCCTATAATCAGAGCTTGTTTCTCTTTTGAAAACCATCTAGCGACGAGCATCATGCATGATAGAAAACAGAAAGCATTTCCTATTCCTGAAAGAAAATGACAAATCGCAGCTTCTTTAAATGAATGGGCAAATGAAAATCCAAAGGTCCCTAATATACAAAGTAGGAGGGCCGAAAGGATCACTTTTCGTGTAGAAAATCTATCGAGAATAATTCCGGCCGGGAGGAGAAAGATTACATCTGCAAGAAGATAGGTTGCACAAAGCTGTCCAAATGAAGTGGCTCCCATCTGGAGATCCTTCATTAAATAAGGGGAGATCGCATTCATCATATGAAATTGGACAAGCTCATAGGCAAAAAAGAGTGATGCTGAAAAGCAGACTAAGTAGGGGAGAAGTTTTTGTAAAGTGGGTGACGGAAGGGTTTTAATCCAAGTGCTCATACAGTAATCTCCTCTTGTTTATTCACTTTATTTTTGTAACATTTCATACAGAGTGATACATAACTTTCGTTTCCACCAATTTGGACTTGAGCCCCTTTTGTAACAGGATTGCCCTCAGAATCGATTCTCATATTCATAATTCCTTTTCGTCCACATTGGCAAATAGTTTTAATCTCAGTAAGCTCTTCAGCCCAGGTAAGGAGATACTTGCTCCCTTCAAACGGCTCGCCGAGAAAGTCAGACCTAAGTCCGTAACATAAAACAGCTATCCCAAGTTCTGTCGCAATATCAGATAACTCGGAAACTTGCTTTTTATTTAAAAAGTGGGCCTCATCGACAAGTACGCACTTAAGATTCGACATTGTATTTGTCCGCTCTTCTACATATTCAAAAAAATTCAACTGATCATCAAATGGTACGGCCTCTTGCTTTAGTCCAATTCTAGAATAGATGATCGTATTGCCAAAACGTTGATCGATCTTCGGAGCAAATAAAATTGTCTGCATACCCCGCTCTTGATAGTTATAACTTGCTTGCAAAAGAGTTGTGCTCTTCCCCGCGTTCATCGCCGAATAATAGAAATATAGCTTTGCCATAAAAATCCAGTTTTCATACCAGCATAATACACTCGCTTCAATTGTATCGACAAAATTCTTTACCCCAAGAGCAAGTGTAATTTAAGAAAATAAAATTTTTTACCACAGAGAGCACAGAGGACACAGAGAAAAAATAATAGATTCCTGCGCGTAGCGCCTCTGCGCTCTCTGTGTCCTCTGTGGTAAAAAAAATTTTTCTATATTTTGATAATAAGTATGTTGAAGGAAATCTCTTGTAATCGATTTCTAAAAAATCCTAAAGTCGAATCTGTGATCTCTGTGGTGAATTTTTCTTGTTTTTTTACTTTTTTAGATAATTGAGGGCTAGGAGGTAGTCGTGTGGCGTGGTGATTTTGAAATTCTCCTCGGAGCCTAGAACGATGTGTACGGGATGGCCGAGCTCAAAAACAAGGGAGCAATCATCTGTAGCATTTGTTTGGGCAGTTTTTTTATGTGCATCGAGTATTAGCTCGTAGGCAAAGCTTTGTGGTGTTTGACCGCGCATACATGAGCTCCGCTTGGGGATTGCAACTATTTTGTTATTTTCGACATAGACGATTGTATCAGAAGAGGGGATGCAAGTGTTGACTGCCTTGTAAATTTGAACTGCATCAATGTTTTTTTTTAAAATGTCTAGAGAGACAAAAGGGCGAACAGCATCGTGAATGACGACAAAATCGGTCTTATCACCACACGCCTTAATACCATTGTAAGAAGATTCCTGTCGGGTTTTTCCGCCAATTACACTACCAGGCAAATGGTGCTCTTTAGGTGTAACTAATACGATTTCAGAGAAGAGTCCGCTTTTTTTAAAGGTCTCAAGGGTATGCTCATAGATGCTTTTACTGCCTAAAGAGAGAAATTGTTTAGGTTTTGGAGAATTTGATGGCAGCCTTACGCTCTGACCGCCTAATAGTAGGACTGCTTTGATTTTGATCATCTATTATTGATACTCGATGGCTAGATTTTTGTAAATCGCCATGAGTTTAGAGGAAGAGCTTGGAAGGATCGAGGGAAGAGATTTCCTTGCGGAGGTGGTGCGCTCTTGCGGTGGGGAGGTGTTCTTTTATTAGTGTTTCGTTTTTAGTTAGTTCTGCTAGGTGGGCTCTGCGTGAGGAGAAGAAGAGGTCGAAGAAGTTGAAAGAGGAGGCTTTTTTAATCCAGCCGAGCTCTTTACCTAAGTGAATGAGGCTAAGTGATGAGAGCGCTTCTTGGGCCTGGATTGAACAGGCATTTGAGAGGAGTCCAAAACTCCTTCCAATTTTATCCTTTAAGAGGGAAGCTTGGCTTGGGTCCAAATTTTTTCTTAAAGTAACTTCGGCTGCAGTAAATTTTTCGGCACTCTCTTGAACAGATTTCAAAATATATTCTTCTGAGACTCCGAGGGTAAATTTATTCTCAACGAGGACAAAGTCGGCTAGAAATTCACCTTGTTGGCCAAGTCCTCTTATTGCAATATCTTCCGGTAAGGACTCTAGCATTTCAGGAAATTTTTCTAAATGGAGAAGGGCCGGAAGGTGGAGGAATGCTTGGACGAGGAGTCCTGTGCCGCAAACTGCTGGATCTGAAGTGAGGTAGCCAAATCTTGGGGAATAGGAAAATCCCAGCTCTTTTGAGAGGGTTTTTTCTAGGCTAGAGAGAGTGAACCAAGGGAGGGTAAAATTTTGTTCAAAACTAAATGTATGTAAATGAAGATGATCTTCTAAATTGATCACCCCTAAAAACAGACCTGAATCATCTACGACAAAGGCTCTTCCATCGTCTTGCTTTTCAAACCCTTCATCCAAAATAAAGTGTTCAAAGAGGAGCTCTTTTTGATGAGGTGAGAGAGATTCAGCTGGAAGAGTTTGAAGTGAGGGGATCGATTTTTTTATTAAATCAAGAACCTCTTTTGCAAGTTTAGGAGTTAGTTTCGCGGGGAAGAGGTGAGATTCTAGGTTTCTTCTTAGAAGAAAGAGGGTAGCCGGCCATATAGGATGCGTTGCGCCTGACCACGGGAGTTTCGATGTAAATATGCTAGGAAGCTTTTCTCTCTTTTCCATGAAGTCTCTCTGTGAGTGTTTTAATCTGATCCCTAATGTGGGCAGCTCTTTCATAGCTTTCCGATGTAAGTGCTTCTGTTAATGCAGATTGGAGGGATTCAAGTTTTTTCATGCTATCTTTATTTCTAAAAATTTCAGGGGTTGCGCCTAGATGCAAGGGAATCGATTTTTTTTTCATACTTGTTGAACCTGCTTTTAGAGGGATCTGACCTGTTTCAGAAAGTTCTTCGACAAGAAACTCCTCAAATGCTTGATAACAAGTTGCGCAGCCGACATTCCCTTCGATGGTCAAGTCGTGTAAGCTTGTGTGGCAATTGGGGCATTTCCTATCTAGATTAAGATCAATAGATTGCGAAATTTCATCACCCATGGGAATACCAATATTTTCTTGTAAAATAGGGCACATAGAGCACATTCTACAAGAGTCTATCTCCCCATTTTTGATTTTTCTATAGACAATGCACGCCTTCCGTTTGCAAAGGGTGCACTCAAGTGGTCTTTCTTCCATCAATTCACCTCCATTGATGTTATTAATTTATATAAATTTAATAAGAGCAACATAATTAGTTTTAAAATTAATAAAAATAGTTCACAAATAATACGATCGTTGATAAGAAGTATAGATAGAAACAAAATAACGATAAGGTAAGGAAATGAAACAACTTCATGTATTAAGTGCAGGTCTATTAGCTTTAGGGCTTTGCTATGTAAATGCGACTAATCTAGATAGCGGGTCTTATAAGTTTGCCAAATATACACTTGGTTCAATGTTGGCCGATAATGGAGATTATACTAAGCAGAGTCCACCTGAAATTAATGATGATGGATCTGCTATAACTCCTGCACAAAAAGCAATAAAAAAGAATTCTCCTGACACTGATGATGGTCTTACTGATCAAAATCCCGATACTAGTGACTTGAATAATGAGACGCCAGATACTGATAATGAAGAGGATTAGTGTATAAAAAGTTTTGGGCCTTGCTTATGGTACCCTGCTCCCTGATGGCAACTCTTTCCGAGCCGCCAGACAGAGGAGTGAATCTTAAGGAAGAACTACTTCTAATAGAGAGCTCTCACGAGGTCTCTATAGAAAGTCTTCCTCTAGAGGAAAAACAGGTCTATCATCAGCTTGGTCCTCTTTATCAGAAAATCTATCTCTATGCCCTTAATGATGAAGAAAGGCATAGAGTAGTTGTTTACGTACGCCGAGGCCTCTCGAGTTTTGAGGCGATCAATACTATTCTCAGGGCCGAAGAACGGCAATATCTGCAAAAAAATGTTCCAAAAACTAAACAGCCAATTGCTCCCAGCAATAGGTCCTCCAAAGGCTCTTGCTCCTCCACCACCATCTACTAGGTGGGTTGGATGAGCATGGGGTAGGTGAAGAAGAAAAAGTGACAGGTGTTTGTGAAGAAGTGGGTGATGATGGCACTTTCGATCTTGCCAGTGAGTTGGTAGATTATTCCATATAATAGGCTCGTGACAAACACTACGATGATGTAGGAGAGGTTTGGGATGAAGAAAATATGGATGAGGGAGAAGAGGAGCGAGGTTGTGAGGACGGCTAAGAGACCTCCGAGGCGATTTCCGAGATTTTTTGCTATCTCTCTTTGTATGAATCCTCTGTAGAAAACTTCTTCGGGTATGACGACGAAAAAGAGTTGGAGGGTGAGCCAAGTTAGGGTGATGAATGGTAGTTTAGGGTCCCACCTGATGATCTGAAGGTACTCGGAGAGGAATAGAATGATAACTCCAGTTAGGATCATCCAAGGAATAGTTGCCATAAGCAGAGTGGTAACCTCTTTACGAGATTTAATTACAGGTAGATAGAGTCCTAGGATCAAAAGGGCGACTATGGCCCCATCGTAGTTTGCATAGATATTCATTGTGATAGCAGATGCGCTTGAGCGCCAATTTGGAAATAGGAGAATATTATTAAATCCTTTTACAAAGTGGGTGTAGAGGGCAATTGTAATGATTGCCGCTGCCATGCAAGCAAAGAGTCTCCAAAATCCGGAAATATCTTGGCTTGAAAAAAAGTAGCAACCACCTACGAGTAGGAGGGGAATTAAGGCTTGTAATTCAATAACTTGACCATAATAAGCAAAGGCAAGAGAGACGGCAAGTAGGGAGGCCCATACCCAAATCTTCCGGTGGATCCAAATTGAGAGAAGGGCTAAAATAAGAAAAACGTAACCAATGGCTCCAATAGGATGCTTAAAAAAAAGTTCAATCATATTGTCAAGATAGACTAAATGCTTAGAAAAAATCGAGGAGAAATTGAGTGGCTCGAGTTTAACCTCCTTCAAGGGAAAGGGGTCAAGCATGGGGTCTATCTCCGAAATGAGAATTTTACATTCCCTGAAAGTGTCCTCTATTTTAATCAAGTACATGGAAAAGAGGTTGCCGTTGTTTCTAATAGAGATACGATATTTGCAGCTGATGGGGGAATGACAAAAACAAAAGATCTAACTCTTGCAATCAGGCATGCTGATTGTCAGGTTGCCATTTTTTATGATCCTGTTCTTGAGGTGATTGCAACAGTTCATGCCGGATGGCGTGGACTTGTTCAAAATATTTACAAAGAGACGGTCTTAAAATTAGAAGGTCTTTTTCACGTAAATCCAGAGAATTTAATTGTTTGTATAGGGCCAAGCCTTGAGCCGGAACATTCCGAATTTGTTAATTACAAGCAAGAATTCCCCGAGCACTTTTGGCGGTTTCAAATTAAACCTAATTATTTTAGCCTTTGGGATATAGCAAAGTTTCAATTAAAAGAGCTTGGAGTTAGTTCCCAAAATATCGAAATAGCTGGCATTGGAACCTATTCTAATCCCACCGATTTTTATTCCTACCGTAGATCTAAAGATACCCTTCGCAACATAACGATTGCTGCGCTTATTTAAAAATTGCTTGAAGCGGAATTCAATTTACTTGTGGATAGAGTTAGAGTAAACTGAAAGATTATGTTGTTATCTGGATTGATCGAAATAGAGCCTAATGTTTATAAAGACTTGCGAGGGTTTTTTCTCGAAAGCTATAATCATGCTAAGTATAAAGAGCTTGGGGTGGAAACGCTATTTCAACAAGATAATCACTCATTTTCAAAAAAGGGTGTTTTACGAGGGATGCATTTTCAGCCAGGTCAAGCAAAACTTATTTATTGTCCAATTGGTCAAATATTTGATGTTGTTGTCGATATTCGGAATGAATCAGCGACGTTTGGTAAATGGCAGGGCTTTTATTTAGATGGGAAAGGTCATAAACAACTCTTTATTCCTGATGGGTTTGCTCACGGTTTTTGTGTTTTGTCAGATGAGGCTCACGTGATGTATAAAGTGAGTACCCTTTTTAATAAGGACTTAGAGAGGGGGTTTTCTTGGAATGATCCCTCTGTCGGTATTAAGTGGCCGGTGGAGAATCCAATTATTTCCGAGAGAGATTCGAGCGCAGCTAATATGAGGCTGGTGGTATGAAATTTTGGGTTGTGGCAAAAGATGGGCTTTTAGGGCAAGAGCTTTGCAAATACTTCAAAGAAATAGGGATTCCATTTGTTGGAAGTTCTCACTTAGATGCCGATATTTTGAATGTAGAGGCTCTAGAGCAATTTTATAAGAAGCATAAGCCGACCCATATTGTCAATTGCGCAGCTTATGTCAATGTCGATGAGGCTGAAGGGGTTGGAAAACAGCTTGCCTATGCGCTCAATGTAACTGGACCTAAGAATCTTACGTCCATAGCGCGAGAACATGGAGCAAGGTTAATTCATATTGGGACCGATTACGTCTTTAATGGCAATAAAGGGGCCGAATATGTTGAGACAGATACTACAAATCCGATCAATGAGTACGGAAGGACGAAGCTACAGGGTGAAATAGAGGTCTTGAAATATGAAAAAGGGCTTTGTATTAGGACAGCTTCTATTTATGGTAGTGGAAAGCCGGGTATTGTCTCTGGAATTCTCGATATGCTAAAGACAAAAGAAGAGGCAAAGCACATTTCAGACCAGATTAGTAGTCCCACTTATACTAAAGATATCTGTGAGGCTCTATTTGCGATTAAAGATGAGAGCGGGGTTTTTCATTTTACAAATAGCGGATTTGTAAGTAGATACGGTCTAGTTCTCCATATATGGCAGCTTGCAAAGGAGCTCGGAATAGAAACGAAATGCAAAAAGGTGATTGCTGTTTTGCAAAAAGAGGCAAAAAGAGCTGCAATTCGACCTCTTAGGTCAGTCCTTTCAAATAAAAAAATCGGACCATTTTTAGATAAGCCAATTCGAACATGGGAAGAAGCCTTACGGGAGTACATTACCACTCTATGCTGACAAATAAAAGATTATTAGTTACTGGTGGAGCCGGATTCATGGGATCCGATTTCATTCGCCATGTGCTCCTGAAAACAAAATTTACAGGTACGATCCTTAATCTCGATCTTTTGACCTATGCGGCTAATCTTGAAAACCTAAAAGAGGTTGAAAACGATCCGAGATATACCTTTATCAAGGGCGATGTGAGCGATGCTAAATTAATAGAGGAGCTTTTTGTCACGCATCCATTCGATATGATTGTCCATTTTGCAGCAGAGACCCATGTCGATCGGAGTATTGATCAACCAAAGAGCTTTATAGAGACCAATATTATTGGGACCTACACATTATTAGAATCATTAAGGCGGCATAGACATATTCATCTCCACCTCATTTCTACTGATGAAGTTTATGGAGATTTGCCAACAAGGGAGGGGACTTTTACCGAAATTTCACCCTACGCGCCAAGCTCCCCATATGCAGCATCAAAAGCAGCAGCTGACCATTTAGCACTCTCGTACGCTCGAACATATGGTCTTTCAGTGACCGTCTCTCATGCAAGCAATAATTACGGGGGACATCAACATCCAGAAAAATTGATTCCCCGAATGATTCAACGATGTCTAACTGGAGAAGATTTAACTGTTTACGGTTCGGGAGAACAGGTGCGCGATTGGCTCTTTGTTGAAGATCACTCCGAAGCGATCTACTTTATCCTCTGCCGTGGTAAGAAAGGACAAGTCTACAATGTTGGCGGCGAAAAAGAGAAGACCAACCTTGAGGTGATTGATCACATTATAGAAAGGCTAACCGAAATTCAAGACACAGATCCAAGTATTTATCGAAGGAGGATTATTCATGTTGCTGATCGTCCCGGCCACGATTTTCGCTATGCTATGGATATTACTAAAATCAAAAAAGAACTCGGTTGGTATCCTAAAACTGACTTTGATGCTGGTTTAAGAAGGACAATTCAGGGTGCACTTAAAGGTGCCTTAAAGTGAAAGTAGTTTGCCTTATCCCTGCAAGATTAGCTTCGACTAGATTTCCAAGAAAAATTCTCGCAAGAATAGGTGATAAGACTATGCTTGAGCATGTCTGGATCGCCGCAAACAAGTGTCCAGAATTCGATGAAATCTACTTTGCCATCGATAGTTTCGATGCAGCTCAAGAGATCGAGCGATTCGGCGGCAAATGGAAGATGACCTCTCCCTCTTGCCCTACCGGAACCCACCGCCTAATCGAATTTATGGAGACCTCTGGAGTAACAGCCGATGTTTTCGTCAATTGGCAGGCTGATGAGCCGCTAATCTCTCCCCAAATGATCAAAGATCTTCTTCAAGGGATCTATAATCCGCTAGAGACTATTTGGACTCTTAAAAAAGAGGCTGCAGCAGAAGAAGTTTTAAATCCGAATGTTGTTAAGGTCGTTACCGATAAGTTTGGAAGAGCTCTCTACTTTTCTAGAAGTCCTATCCCTTATAATCGTGATAATTCTAGATGTAAGTATTTTAAACATATCGGATTGTACGCATATACCTGGGCTGCGCTCCGTAGAATCGGGGAATGTCCGGTCGCCCCTCTCTCGGAAATTGAAAAGCTTGAGCAGCTCACCTTCCTAGAAAACGGCCTTTCTATCTATGTCTACCAGACTCAGCACGAGTCGGTTGGAGTGGATGTCCCTCAAGATCTTCTTAAAGTAATTTCTTTGATTTCCTAAGTAATGATAATAAGATAAAATTAAGCGGATTGATTTAATTTGGATTGGTATGAGTTCAACTATTAGTAAAGAAATTACTTTAGAGGGTTGTTATAGAAATATTCAGATAGATGTGCCTTATTCTAAAGGTGATTCAGATGACGATTTGCTCACAAGGTTGGCTCAACAAGATACAGGTCCAAGTAGAATATGGCTCAAAATTGTAGTTCGAGAAAATCGTGCAGTAGCCCATGGATGTGAACTTTCTAAATATGTACCGTCAACAGATGCAATGGAAGATGCGAGTAGTTCTCTTTCGAGTAAAGCGCGGAAGTTGCTGTGCAGGGGGACTAAGGTTTATGAGAAGCCAGAGGTCGAGTGTGCGAAAAGTGGATTGCTCTCTATTGGATTCCCGTTCCATACCTTGATTAGAAAGATCTTTTATTCGATTTTTGTCTCGGTGCCATTAAAGATTGTCTCAATTCTTGGTGGACGATGTGAACTTGTTCGCAATGCAGAGTGGAGAGGTCTGATGCCTCTTAGAGCTCTTGTAGGGATCGTAGCCCATCCTATCATAAGTGCATTAGGACTTATATGGGGACTCTCAAATTATTTTAATAAGCTTAACGGTGATCTCGAGAGATGGGTTAATGGGCACACAGATCGTGATCTTGAAACAAAGAGCTCAGCACGAAGGCAGCATGAAGCGCCCTACCTAGCCCCTTGTCAGCAACCTCTCTTCAAATTTAAATCGCCATTAAACAATTTTAGAGTGAATGTCTCAGATCTTACAGGAGATGAGCAAAGGCTTGCCTTCAGAGCGCTAATGGGATGCTTTATGGGGAGTGCTCGCCCTATAGTCATTTAAAAGTAAAATTTCACTTAGGCTAAAAGATCGCTTCGCCTTTTTATCAACCATTAGGTGATGCTGAAGCAGGGCTCTGTTTTTACAGGCCTGATGCAAGCAGATAAAAAGCCGAAGATGATCTTGACGCATATGTGAAATTTTACTTTTAAATGACTATAGTATTCAATACGTGTAATTGATGATTAAAATTATTTCTTTGATTTCTTAAAACTCCTAATCAGGTACAATATCCGTTATATGTATAGCCATACTGAATATAAATACGGATTTGTTACCGATATCGAGTCGGAGGTCTTTCCTAAGGGGTTGAGCGAAGAGGTTGTTCGCGCAATTTCGGCAAAGAAGGATGAGCCTGAGTTTCTCCTCAAATTTAGATTAGCTGCTTATAAGAAGTGGCTCGGGATGAAGGAGCCGGTTTGGCACAATGTTAAGTATCCAAAAATTGATTTTAATGGGATACGCTATTTTTCTGAGCCCAAAAGCAAACCAAAACTTGATAGTTTGTCTGAGGTCGATCCGAAGCTTTTGGAGACATTTGAGCGCTTAGGTATTCCTCTTGATGAGCAAAAAAGACTTACAAATGTGGCTGTTGACGTTATTTTTGATTCGGTCTCACTCGGGACCACTTTTAAGGCAAAATTAGAAGAGGCAGGAGTCGTTCTCTGTTCCATGGGCGAGGCGGCTAAGAGATATCCTGAGCTTTTAGAAAAATATTTAGGTAGTGTTGTCCCGATCGGGGATAATTTTTATGCGGCTCTTAACTCGGCTGTTTTCTCTGATGGTTCGTTTGTTTATGTTCCTAAAGGAGTTAGATCTCCAATTGAGCTTTCGACCTACTTTCGGATTAACGAAAAAGAGACGGGGCAGTTTGAAAGGACATTGATCATTGCTGAGCCTGATTCGTATGTAAGCTATTTAGAAGGGTGCACAGCTCCCGCTTTTGATACAAATCAGCTCCACGCAGCTGTTGTCGAGCTAGTCGCTTTTGATGGGGCCGAAATCAAGTATTCGACAGTACAAAACTGGTATTCGGGCGACCCTAAAACAGGCCTTGGTGGAGTTTACAATTTTGTTACGAAGAGGGGGCGTTGTGCGGGAAAGGCCTCTAAGATTAGTTGGACGCAAGTAGAGGCAGGATCTGCCATCACGTGGAAATACCCTAGTTGTATATTGGAAGGGGATGATTCTGTTGGTGAATTTTATTCTGTAGCGTTAACGAATGGATTGATGCAGGCAGATACTGGCACAAAGATGATCCATAAAGGGAAACGGACTAAATCGACAATAATCTCTAAGGGGATATCTGCAGATGAGTCGCATAATAGCTATAGAGGACTTGTCTACATAGCTAGTAGCGCTGAGGGGGCCAGAAATTATACCCAATGTGATTCGATGCTTGTCGGCAATAAGTGTTCGGCAAATACATTTCCTTATATCGACGTTCATAATTCTGATAGCAGCCTTGAGCACGAAGCTTCAACATCGAAAATGAATGAAGAGCAGCTCTTTTACCTCCAATCGCGCGGGATATCTAGAGAGGATGCGATCAATCTTATTGTCAACGGGTTCTGCAAAGAAGTGATCAAGGAACTCCCTTTAGAATTTGCTGTTGAGGCACAAAAATTATTAACCTTAAAACTAGAAGGGTCAGTCGGATAATGTTAGAGATCAAAGAATTGACAGTTACAGTAGAGGGTAAAACAATATTAAAAGGATTTTCCTTGATAGTTTTGCCTGGAGAGATCCATGCAATTATGGGACCAAATGGAGCTGGAAAATCGACTCTCGCGAAGGTCTTAGCAGGGCACCCTTTTTATGAAGTTGTAAAAGGGAGCATAAAGCTTAATGGGATTGAAATCTTAGAGTTAGATCCTGAAGAGCGGGCGAAATTAGGCCTTTTTATGAGCTTTCAGTATCCCCTAGAAATTCGGGGAATATCGAATTTCGAATTCTTAAAACACTCCTATTCTGCTATACACAATGTAAAAATTTGTGAGGAAGAGATGAGGGAGATTATTCACCCTATCTTAGAAAAAATGAAAATCAAAGAGAGCTTTTTAGAACGCGATCTCAACGATGGATTTTCTGGGGGAGAGAAAAAACGGAATGAAATATTGCAGATGCTTGTTTTGAACCCAAAATGCGCTGTCCTAGATGAGACCGACTCTGGGCTTGATATTGATGCGTTAAGAATTGTGGGCGAAGGCGTTAATCACTTTATGTCTAAAGACAAAATGATCATTTTGATTACCCACTATCAGAGGCTTTTAAATCATATTCGCCCCCACTTTGTTCATGTGATGGTTGACGGAAGGATTGTTGAATCGGGTGGGCCAGAGCTTGCGTTGCAGCTTGAAGAGAGAGGATATGAGGCATGTTCCAAGAGCGAATAGAGACATTATACGGATCTTCTCTTTCTAATATTACCTTTCCTGATCGGAGTGTTGAAGCCTATCGCAAAATCCCTTTGCTGCAGGTTTCTAAATATCCATTTACAAGGAAAGGGGAAGAGTCTTTAGATCTCAGCCAAATCACTAAACGGATTGTAGCCCTGCCTATGAAAGAGGCAAAAAAGACCTACGCCCTCTTTATAGAAAATCGGATGAAAGAGAGATTCAGGTCCGAAAAAGACTACTTTGCAGCTCTTTCATCATCAATTTATGAGAACGGTTATTTCATTTATGTTCCACCAGGAACTGTGATTGATGAGCCGATTCCCCTTACAATGAATTACGCAGAAACTTTTTCCCATTTTGCCCCTCACTTACAGATTTATATTGGGAAAGGTTCAAATGTTAAATTTGTGTTAAAGCCTCAGTTTCATCAGTTTGAGTCTGGAATGATCAATGGAGTGGTCGACTTATATCTAGATCGTCAGTCTAAATGTCAATGGGTCGATGAGTTGATAATTCCCGAATCCACACTCTATATCAATTCTGTTCGAGCAAGTTTAAAGCGGGAGAGTAAATTAGAGTTTTGGAGTTTTACAAAAGGGTCTAATTTTTTTAAGCAAGACTTGCAAGCTCTACTGTTAGAAGAAGAATCTGAAGTCTCTCTAAAAGGGGCAGCACTCCTTTCAGAAAAAAATGTTTCTCATACTCAGGTGCTTATAGAACATAAGGCGCCAAATACTAAATCGAGGCAACATTTTAAAGCGGTTATGAAAGATCAGAGTAGTTCAACGTTTGAAGGGAAGATCTTTGTTGAACCGGAAGCGCAAAAAACTGAGGCCTATCAACTGAATAACAATTTGCTCTTGGGAAAGAGGAGCTCAGTTTTTTGTAAACCTAACTTAGAAATCTTTGCAGATGATGTAAAAGCCTCTCATGGAGCGACAGTTTCAAGGCTTTCAGATGAGGAGTTGTTTTATTTGAGAACTAGAGGTATTTCAAAAGAACAAGCAAGTCTCTATCTATCTTCGGGATTTTTAGATGAAATTATAAAGGATGTTCCCGCATGGTATTTGATCCAAAACTGGTAAGAAAAGATTTTCCTATGTTGCAAAGAGAGATGAGTGGCAAACAATTTGTCTACTTGGACACTGCTGCAACTGCACAGAAACCAAAAGTTGTTATAGATGCAATGAGTAAGTTTTATTCAGAAGGTTACGCAACAGTTCATAGAGGGGTCTATGAACACGCAATTATTGCTACTGAAAAGTATTCAGATGTGAGAGTTCTCGTCCAAAAGTTTATAAATGCAGAATCTGAAGAAGAGATTGTTTTTACTCGAGGGACAACTGAATCAATCAATATAGTAGCCCTTTGTTATGCAAGAGAGTTTGTAAGGGGTGGTGACGAGATACTGATTACTGAGATGGAGCACCACTCGAATATAGTTCCTTGGCAGCTTATATGTGAGGAGCTTGGAGCAAATCTGATTGTTGCACCTATGGATGATAAGGGAGAATTGATTTTAGAAGAGTTTGAGAAAAAACTCTCTGTCCGAACAAAAATTGTTGCTGTTTGTCATATCTCGAATCTCCTTGGGACTATTAATCCAATTAAAGAAATTACCCGTATGGCACACAGTGTGGGCGCAGTAGTTTTAGTTGATGGTGCCCAGAGCGCTCCCCATCTTCCAATTGATGTACAAGATTTAGACGCTGACTTTTTTGCCTTTTCAGGGCATAAAGTTTATGGCCCGACAGGAATTGGCATTCTTTATGGAAAAAAAGAGTTGCTTGAGAAAATGCGCCCCTATCATGGGGGAGGTGATATGATTCAAGAGGTCACTTTTGCAAAAACAACCTATCAACCAGCGCCCCTAAAATTTGAGGCTGGCACCCCACCAATTGTAGAGGTAATTGGACTTGGTGCAGCTCTCGAATACCTTAATAAACTAGATAGAAAAGCAATGCTAGTTCATGAAGAGATGTGCCTAGAAATTGCAACCTATAAATTAAGGCAGATCCCAGAAGTTACAATTATTGGAAACGCAAAAGAGAAATCAAGTCTTATTACCTTTACCGTAAATGGGATGCACTCACTAGATTTAGGCGTTCTTATCGGCCTAAAAGGGATTGCTATTCGAACAGGGGCCATGTGCGCAAACCCTACCCTTCACCACTTCGGACTTCAGACAGCATCCCGAATCTCTTTCGGTCTTTATAATACAGAAGACGAAATTGAAGCCTTCCTAAAAGCCTTAGATGAGACTAAGTCCCTCATTTTTTCCTAACGATCGTTTTATAACCAACTAAAGCCAAATAAGATATGTAAATACATAATCTTTTCTATAATAATAGAAAAGGAGGAGGGATATGTGGGTTATCTATTTTTAATTATATCGATGGGGCTTTCATGCGGCTTAACATATGTACTCTTACAACATATAAAAAAACTAGAAGATATGGAATAAATAATTGGAACAAATAACGGTGATACATTTTTACTTTGGGGTTCTAATAGCTGCGCTATTTGTAATCACCTTAGTGCCGATATTCATCAAAGAAGAAGAGTAAAAGGAGATTTTTATGAGTTTTAAAAGTGGTTTAGCAGATATGTTTAGTAATTTTTCTGCTTGGATAAAAAATACAGAGGCGAATCCACAGGTTCAGGGTTTTAATCAGTGTGCAGAGTGTGAGGGGATAAAACTTGCACAAGTAGTGTTGCAGGATGCTGTTGTAGAGATTCAAACGCTGATTCAAAAAATTGCAACAGATGCGCAGACTAAATTGACGCAGATTATAGCTGATGGGCAAACAAAAATGTCGGAAGATGTGACATCTGTTTGTGCAAAGTGTCCACCAGCTCCTGTCGTGCCCTCACCTACTACTCCCGCTAAGTAATACGGGCTTAGAAAATAAACATGAGGCCTAGTTTAAGAGCATCTACTTGGATAGTTGAGGGAGCTGCGTTTTGATTATTTGACATGGATGTCAAATATGAGAGGTTGACATATTGCTTGATATGCCATCCGAGAATGAATTCAAAGGCGGAAAAGTTTATGAATTCAGAACGAAATACAGCTTCTAGATCTAGGTTGCCTACAAAATGTTGGCGAAGCTGATTTGCACTGTTTGCATTATATCCATAAGAAGTAGCTCCAGTAATTACATTTAAAAAAGAGTCTGATTGGGTAAGTGAATGGTTGCAAAGAGGGGCTGAAGCATAAAAAGTACCTCTTAAGGCAAATCCTGTGGAGAGTTTTTTGGTTGATACAAATCCTACCAAAGGACCTAATCCATAGGTTACCTCTTTCATATTCAGATTTGTAACTCCAGTCGCAAGATCTACATAAGATACATTCATTTTATGATTGAGGGAAAGTCCATGTAGCCCGGTCAGAATCATTATTGAGAGGTAGGGATTTACAATAATAGAACGGCTATAGGTAAATTGGCCATCTTGGAGAGAGGGCATGTTGTAGTTGGAACTAACTGATGACATTAGAACTGTCTCACCCGTTGCATAACTTGTCGAAAAGGCAGGGAGGATATTTGGAGTTGTGGTGCTGCCATTTGTCGTGCTAGTGCTGCTGTTGCCTGTCAAGAGGCTATATACCAAGCCAAATGAGTTTGATCCAGAACCTCCAGTAGAGATACAAAAATCAAGTTCAAACCCGTTCATCCATTGAGTAGGGGCACTAATAATTGATCCGGATGCTGGTTGTGTGGCTGTTCTTGTACCAATTACACCAGATGTCGCAACTCTTCTTGCCAGCTGTCCTCCGGCGCCGCCGAGATAACTCAATCCTAATAAGAAGGCAGGGCCAATTGGTTCTTGACCATGAGGGTAAAGTATGGGAGAAATTGGTTCTACTAGTGGTTTAGGTTTTATTGGAAGTATGGATGTGGCATTGATAGCAGTTGTGCTTAGCAAAATAGCGCTTATCAAGGATAACGGTAATCTCATTCTGGATACTCCTGTTAGCAAAAAAATATATGTAATTCTAATTTTTAATATATTGCAACAAATGTGTCAACTTATTTACCAAGAAAAAACCGGACGGGGTTACCATCCGGTTTGAATTAGAGTCTTACTACCTGAAAGTGCGGCTGCAATTAGAATGCAATCGCTGCTTTGACTGTTAGACCTTGCATTGTATAAGCGCCGGTTCCTGCGCCTGTAGTTCCGCTGCCAAGTGTGATGAAGTTGTTATGGCTAAACCATACTTGTTCTTCCCATGCTGCTTGTAGAAGGAACATCCATGAACCATCTGACCACCAAGTCTCCCAACGGATACCTAGAGCAGTTTCTAGCATTGCAGTCACTAAGTAAGTAGAGTTGTGGAATGAATATCTTGTTGTTTCAGATGTTTCGTTTTTAGAGGATTGTGTCCCATTGAATTTTGACCATGGCAGAGCAGTACCTGCATCTAGAAATAGGCTCCACTGATTAGATGAATCGCTCACAAATGTGAACGTTGCATTCATACCGCCGTAAGCACCAACTCCCCACCATTTTTGTGTATTATGAAGGTCGTATTCTGTGAGTCCAGTAGTTGTATATTCGGCATGAAGTTTTTGGTTATCCCAGGCACCCAAAAGTCCCATAAATGGACGAACAGATAGGTAATGTCCCGCAAAGAAACTTCTTCCCATTGTAAGGTCAATTCTATTGAACCAGACGTTCCAGCTGCTTGATGCTTCTGAAAGAGCCACTGGGCCCACTAATGGATCAGGATTAAATGTGCTTATAGCTTGGCCTGAAGTAAAGTCTGCATCATGCATCTTATTATTGTTATTGTTAAACCAAGTATATTCAGCTTTAACATCCCAATTGTCATGTGGAAGGTAGACGCCTAAGTCTACTTTAAATCCAGAACAAAGTTTCATTTTTGGATAAAAGACTTTGCCTTGGTCAGGTGATCCGGTTGCCGGTGAATAGTAGTTCGATGCTGCAATAGCAAGTCCTGATTCTCTTGCTGTCCACAATGTATAGTCAGCTGAGATAAAAATGTTTGGACCAGATTCTCCAGGCGTTGGAGAAGGGGGAACAGCCATTTGTGCCTGTGGTGAGTTAGATGAGGAATCGTAGTCAGCAGCAAACGCATGAGTCATGCTGAGACAAACAACTCCTACAATCGGTAAAAGTTTCTTAAGGTTAGTTTCCATTCCCTTTATTCTCCCGTTGAAAGGTTTTATTTCTGTTAAAAATTAGCTTTTTAAATTTAAGTTCAAGATTAATGATCCAAAAAAATACTGTCAATCTATTTACTGAACTTTTTTTTATTTTCATCTTACTTAAGTTAAAGAAAACAAGAAAAATCTAACACAGAGAGCACAGAGGACTCAGAGAGAAAACAACAAATTCTTTGCGCATAGCGCCTCTGTGTTCTCTGTGCTCTCTGTGGTAAAAAAAATTTCTGTTTTTTTATTTATTTTTTAGGTTTGGGTGAGGCGGGGGATTAATTGATTGAGGATTTTTTGTAATGAATGGATCCAATCGATGGACATGTTTGACATCTGTTTAAGGATGAAGAACCAGCCGGTCCAGAGGAGGATAAGGCCTAGAAGAGACTTGAGCGACATTCCGAGGAAGGCGATTTGGACTTGTGGGGCTAACCTGTTTGCAATCCCAAGAAACATCTCTGCCATTAGAATTGCGAGAAGGCATGGGGCTGCAAGCTCGATAGAGATATTGAATATGTCTCCGGTAAATGCTAGTGCAGTTTTCCAAAAGGGATTTCCAAGTTGGAAGAAGAGGGGGCTCATCATTTGGTCGACGGGGAAGAGTTGAAACGAAGTTGTAATTGCATCAAAAAATAGGAGCGGACCGTCAAGGGCGAAGAAAAGGACGATAAGATAGTTGTTGAACATGATTCCAATCGGAGATGATTGGGATTGCATTGTAGGATCTTGCGCCTGCATCATCGAAGAGCCACGCAGATAGTCGATCAAAATACCAGACGATTGTACTATATAAAAGGGGGCTGAGGCGATAAATCCAAGTATAAAGCCGATAAAACACTCTTTAGCCGCAAATACAATAAATTGGATATCACTAATGTAGGTCATTTTTGTGTAAAATAGGACTGTTGGCAAAAAGATGAGGGTGAGAGCTAATGCGAGAGCAGCCCTTGCAACTCCTGGAATAATTTTTGCTCCTAAAAATGGGGCAAGGCTGACAATAATTCCCATTCTCATGAATACTAAAAGGAAAATCCGTAGGAGAGAGTCGTAGTTTAAATTTTGTAGCTCGGAGATGAGAGTTAGGTAGCCAGGGTCCACACGATTACGAAGTCCATTTATAGAAATTTTTAAAAATGGTCTCTGCAAACTGCATGATTTGGGTCGAAAGAAAACCGCCCATAAGGAGTAAGGTCATAATTACAGCCACGAGCTTGATTGTGAAAGAGAGCGTCTGTTCTTGGATTTGTGTTGCAGCTTGAAAGATAGCGACTGTAAGTCCAAAAATCATACTAATCAGAATAGGGGGGCCAGATAAAATTAAGATAAGAAAGAGGGCTTGATAGGAGAGTTGGTAGATTTCAGAAGCGTACATTTTTTACCTGTAGGTTAATACAACGCCCTGTATGAGCAAGGTCCAGCCATCAACCATTACAAGAAGGAGAAGTTTTAGGGGGAGGGCAATGGTAAGAGGTGAGAGCATCATCATTCCCATTGCAAGCAGGATGTTCGAAACGACAATATCGATAACAAAGAAGGGGAGATAGAGGAGGACTCCTATTTCAAAAGCACCCTTTACCTGACTTGTCAGATAAGCTGGGACAATAATAATAAAATCGGTCGGCCTAATATCTTTTTTGACGGAAGGGGGGAATTTTTGTCTTGCTAATTGATAAAAATAGGTTTGGTGCTTCTTTATTGAATTTTTTGTTAGAAATGTTCGCAAAGGCTCTTTGGAATGATCAAAAATTCCAATCATATAATCGACAGAGGCTGTGGATAAAACGGCTTCTGTTCCAGCAGGGGCATTCTTTTTGATGAAATCTTCAGATTCGGTGTACATTGCCATGCATGTTGGATACATTACATAGATTGCCATAAGTAAGGCAATGCCATTAATTACAGGGTTAGGAGGAGAGTTTTGTACGCCAAGCGCTTGTCTCAAAAGAGATAAGACGATGACCATCTTCATGAAAGAGGTGAGTAGCATAATTGCAAAAGGGAGGATAGCCATCCCGGCTAGAATCACAACCTTTTGAATTAGAGGCGGTTGCACGCTTTGATCAGTAGGTGTAGCGGCTTGGGAAATAGCACCATCAGCATATACTTTAGTAGTTGCAAAAGCACCAAATAGAGCTACGCCAATAAAGAAAAAAATTAGATATCGTCTCATCATCGTGGTTTCATATGCGCTTCAAGAGCGCGTTCTAGTGCACGGTACTGGTTTTCTAAGGTTGCATTTAAAATGCCCCGTTCTGTCTCTATAATACAGCTTCCTTTTTCAATGTCATCACGTTTTTCTATCTGGAGACTTTCTAAGCGCTCAAAATCTTTTTTTAGAGTCTCTTTTTCCGATTCTAAGTATTCAAGATCAGAAGCATTTACGTAAAGCTTAACTACTTTAGACTGGATAACACTTTTGATCGATTGCATCACAATGGCCAAAATGCATTCCGGATTTTGTTTAAGCTCTTCACCAATAATTTTCTTTGCCGATTTTAAAACAAGGGGGAGAACTGCTTTTTGTAGCTCGTGCTTTAGCACTTTGAGCTTGTCTTCAAATAAAAGCATCTGTTCATTAAATTGGTTAAGACCTTCTTGAAAGCCCTCCTCTTTTGCTTTTTCTTTAATGAGTTCGCTCTCTTTATGAGCTTCATCTAGTACCTGTTTGCTCTCTTCTTGAGATTTGAGTAGGAGCTCTTTTGAGGATAGCAGCTCTGCAAAAGCATCCTTTCGAATGATCTTTTCCTTTCCTGTATGAACGCTGCCCTCTTTAATTAATCTAAAACAGTACATAGACCCTTCCATGCAAATAGAGTTTGTTCCATAACGATGTTTATTGCTTTAGCATCGATTGAAGTTTTAGGAAGTTTTTCTAATTTTAGGGTGCTCTCTTTATTTAATAAGTGAATCACATACCAAATTAAATCGGGAGAGGCCTCGCTTAAAGCAATGCTCAATCTATAAAGCCCTCTTTCAAAAATAACTTTTCTTAAAAGATCGCTGTCTTCGTTCCATCCAGTGAGTCCCATTTGGCCAAGAGATAAAGGATGGCGAAATTCGGAAATCTCTCTACAGAAATTTATCTCATCTGGAAAAAGAGTCTTTTCAATATGCTTTAGTATCGATCCGTTGATAACAGATTTGAGTTCTAAGGAGATATCGAAGAGGCCTAAATAAAAACTGAGCTTATGAAGTTTTTCCCCTGATGCAGTGCAGAGAAAAGCGAGGGGGGAATCTGGTAAATAAGAGAGGGGAAGGGGGGGGTCATCTGGAAATAGTTCTCCAAATAAGAGGTTAAGAGCGTAGAGCTCCAGCTTTTCAGAGAATAGATAAAAGGGTGGCTGGATAGCGAATCTTTCAGCAAGTGAAGCCCGTTTTTTTTCCGGGAATAGTGAGAGATAAAATAGGAGATCGGATTTTGAAAATTTTGAAAAAGTCTCTATATACCAGCTGTCATCAATTTGTCCTAGAATCTCTTTTAAGGAGAGGTCAACAAGGGGGGGGTTATGATTTTTTTCAAGTGAGACTTCGATTGCTATCAATTCTGGGAGAAATTTAATGTAAGAAGAGCGCAGATTCTCGGGCATCCTCTTTAAAAGGGAACTAAGAACAGTAGAGCTGCGAGCTTGTAAACCCTTTTGAGGAATCATAATTCTTTAGGCTCTTCTGGAGGTTCTTCTTTTTTTGTCTCTTGCATAAAGGGGATCGGATTGAGTAATTCTCTAAAACCACCTTTTTTGCGTAACAGCGGATATATTTTCCAAATTACCCAAGCAGAAATAATTGCTAAAACTAGGGTAATGATTAGGAGAAAAAAGAATAGGGCACGAAATGTGGCTGCTGAATCCTTATTCATGACCATCGACCAAATTTTAACATACTCTTTAGACGCCCCATTTGTATTCTCTCCGAATGCATCAATTGAGACATCGGTAAATCGGGATCTGTCTGAGACAACAGTTACATCATTAATATCTAAGCCATTGATGCTACCAGAGACAAGTCTTTTGATTTTGTTTTCTAAGTGAGTATTTGGATCATCAATGATCCCTTGGTGTTTTACAAAAACAGCGGCAGTGATTTTATTAGGAGCTGTTCCTTCAACTGTAGCAGATGGATCGGGAAATGAGAGCTGAACTGTTGCATCAATTACGCCGTCAATAAGTAAAATCATATTGGCAAGTTGCTGCGCAAGTCCTGCCTGATAGCGGATAGATTCCTCTTTATCAGTTGACATAAGGCCAGGTTTTCCAAAAAGGTCTAATAGTGATGTCCCTTGACGTCTTGGTAATCCGTTACTATTTAAAATTGCCATTGCATCGATTGTTTGGGAGGAATCGACATTAATATTAAATTTAGGTATTGCCGGTCCTTCACCACCCATCGACGCTCCAGAAGATAAGAGCGTTTTTGTCGCATGTATACCCTTGCTCTCTAAGAAAACAACAATGACATTTGCTTCCCTTTCATCAACACCAGATACAATTGATTGCGATTCATCACAGCCACAAAGGGTGAGGGCCAAAAAAATCCACAATAGAGAACGTAATTTCATAACACCTCGCAAAAGCATTTCTTCCCTTTAACATGATATAGAATTGCAAAACTAGCAAAAAATAAAGGTTAACATACTATCTCACTAGAATTCAAGGCCCACTTTTTAAAAATAGAAACAGAACAAGAATTTTCACCACAGAGATCACAGAGGACACAAAGGCGCTTTGCGCTAAAAAACTTTTTATTTTTCTTCTGTCCTCTGTGATCTCTGTGGTGAAAATTCTTTCTCTATTTTTTTATGGGGGAAAAGATCCAGGAGGGACCTGGGCCAAAGGATCGTCTAAAGTAGTCATAGATCCCTTTTAGGCTAGCGCGGTATGAGAGGTGAGAGATCCGTTTCTTGTAGGAGTCTCCAAAAAGGAGAATGTTAAGTTGGTTAATCCACTTCTTGAGAATTAAAAGGAGAATTCGTCTTGGAAGATGAGCGAGTAGCCATAGATAGAATTCTGACTTTGGAAAATTCCGCTCTATAAAATAGAGCCTGTTGCGCCATTGAAAATAGGATTGGGGAGGTTTTGGGTGGGCAAACGATCTAGACTCTTTATGCCAAAGAATAGGTGAGGGGACATAGGTGCACGAAAATCCTTTTTGTCTCACTTGAAAGCACCAGTCAATCTCTTCATAATAGAGAAAGAAGGACTCTTCCATTAGACCTGTCTCTTCAAAAATTTTCCGCGGAACAAACAGGGCGCATCCTGTTACAAAATCGAGATCGTGCGGGATATTTGAATCAAAATTCTTATCCGGAACATTTTTGAATTTCCCTTTTTTCTTATCCCACATCCCACCAAAATGTTGCATTACTTCTGGTTCATCATAATAATATACCCTGCCACCAAGAACGCTATTTGGTCTTTTTTCGCTCTCTTGTACAAAGTGCTTCAAGCAATCGGGGCCTAGAATTGTATCATTATTAAGTATAAGGATAGAATCGGCGCCCTTTTCGAGGGCATAACGGATCCCCGCATTATTTCCCCCCGCATATCCCAAATTTGACCCCGTCTCAATCAACACAAGATTTGGAAACATCATACGAAAAAATTGGCAGCTTTCATCACCCGAACAATTGTCTACAATCACAATCTCATAATTCAGATAGGTAGAGGCTAAAATCGAAAGGATGCACTCTCTTGTATCTTCCCTCCCTCTATAATTCAAAATTATAACGAATATTTTTTGGGCCATTTGTCTAATTTTAACCACCTAATAAAAAAATGAAAATTTTTTCTGCCCAAAGTGGCAGCCATTTAGGAGAGTACAGCGAAGCATGTCTCTGATGAGAAGTGAACGTTTGCGAGTAATTTAACATTTGTATGTAATGTGGTTTATCTGAAGTTTTAATTTAATTTTAAGTTGTATATATAAAATTTCTAAAATCAATTCTAATCAAATCGCAAACGTTCACTTCTGAACAGATGCAACTTCGTTGCGCCTACCTAAATGGCAGCTGCTGCGCGCTGAATTCTTCTCAAAGTAAAACTAACAGCCCGTTTTTGCATAAGATAACCTTGAAGAAAAAAAGCTTGTCGCCTGAAATGTTATCAGTATATATACAGAAATATGGAGATGATTTCTATACTTTTTGATGAGGATATGGCATATCAAATTGCAGCAACCTCACTTTGTGCATTAGAGGTCACTTTGCCTGAACATTTGGATGAAGCTGTTTGGGAAAAGCTTCTAGTCATTAAAGAGCTCGCCTATCCTCTCCCTATTATAGTTGCTTTTTCCCCCACCTGGCTTGATGCTGGATTAGAAGGGGTCCTTACCAGGCTTGCAGCCTCTTTCATCTCAGGCATCTCTTTAAAAAAATCTTTTAACAAATCTGTCCTTACTCAAATCAACCAGGCTCATAACCTCGGCCTCTCCATTATATTATAATTAAAATTTTATTACGATAATTGAATGCTAGATAGTCATAAAATGATTATGAATAACTTTTTTAATATCTATGTCCAATTGCTAAAAACAAATCTAGATTGTATAATATAGAGGTAATTATAGGTTTTAAACTTAAAAAATAAGGATTTTATTTATGGACAAAACAAGTGTGGGATCAAGATTTGCTACTTCAGCATGGAATATATTGGGAATCGTTAATGCCAGTGTAAATGCAATCGCTAATCCAGCTAAAACGCTTCAAACTATTAGTGGTATTGCAAAGAGGACTCTGACTCAACATACTCATTCAGTTTCGCCTCAATCGCTTTTAGAAGAGTCTGAAGAGTCTAGTGGTCAAGCTTCAGCAGCTTCATCAGCTTCAGAAGCTCCTCTAGTTCGAAGGAAAAAAAGAGAGTCAACTGAAGTGGAAGTACATCCTAGGTCATTAGATAGTATGACTAGTCCAGCTGTATCACTTGTAGTAAGGTCTGAAGCAATAGGTTCTCCTGTAATAGCATCTGTAGAGCCTTCCATTCCTCCTATGGAAGCAAGCGCTTCAAGCTTAATTAGAGTTCCTTCTCCATCCGCTAGACTACAATCAGAAGTAGAAGAACTATTACATGGATTAGTAGAAACAGTGGCAGCTAGAGTCGATGCTCTAGAAATGGAGGCGGCTCCAGCTCCTCGTTTGGCAAATGTAAGACTAGTTACAGGAGAGCGTGCAATTATTGACGAAACTCTCTCGCATGAGGAGCAAGCTATTGATGCTGCTCACTTTGCAGTGCGTCTCGAAGGTTATCAAAGTCTCTTTTTTGTTGGTAGGGATTCAACTGTGGATGAAGTTGCAGCGGCTGTTCTGTCTCTTATCAATGGTAAAGTTCAACCAGGAAGTTCGGGTCAGGAAATGTTAGTTGCTATTATTAACAGAGTTATAGCTATAAGAGCATCAGTTGCTCCACAGGCGCCAGTCTATGTTGGTTTAACTAAAAATGGTAAGACTATTGAGATCCTACTTCCACTTAAGGCAAGAGATGCAGATTTTCGTAAGCTAGCCGCTGTTATTAAGAATAATTCAGTATTCCCAAAATCACATCAATATGCAAATAGGGTGTTACCGACAGCTACAGGATGGTTTACTCGGGAAGTAACGGTAAGTGGAGCAACGCAGACACAGGGTGCCTACCGAAATTGTGACATTAAACTTGTTGCTGTTGAAGCGCCGGTTGTTCCGGTAGCAGTTCCTGCTCCGGTTTCATTGGTAACTCCAACAGTATTAGGGGAAGTAACGGCGCCTAAGCCAGCTTTGGCAATATCAGTTCCGGTAGAAGCTCCGGTAGAAGCTCCAGTACTAGTGCCGCAATCACTAATAAGAAGAGATTCTCTTCCTAGATTAGTTGTTCCTGTTCTTGCAGAGGCTAGTGTAGTAGGAGAGGCAAAAGAGGCTGATACTCCTTCTCCAGTTCCAGTTAGAGAAAGGAGACGAATAGTTGCGCCAAGATTAAACGTAATGGTAAATGGTAGGAAGATAGGAACAGTTCCTGCTGGAACAACATTTGCTGTGCTAACTTCTAGACCTAGTTTAGGCGCAAGCAGAGGCGTTGAGTCTTTAACATCGAGAGTTGGAAAGTCAGGATTTAATAAATTTTAAGTCAGTGCTACCTCAAGTTTAGTGGTGTAAATTAGTCAAAAGAGGTGTAGGCTTAAGCAGCTTACACCTTTTTTATTGGGAGAAATTGCGGGTTTAGTAGTAATAGAGTTATGGGAAAAGAAAAGAAAGGGGCTTTAGGCTTAATATCAAAGATTTGTAACTATTGGCGGCCTCATAATGATGAGGTGGAGTTCAATTTTTATCGGATGATGTTAAGAGAGGCTAATGGAAAGGCTTTAGAGCTGGCTTGTGGAGGCGGAAGATTAATCTTAAGGCTCTTGCATGAAGGGTTTCAGGTAGATGGGGTCGATTCTTGCTCATTTTTACTCGATGTCTTAACTAGAAAGGCGCAAAATGCTGGTCTAACACCTGTTCTTCATCATCAGAGATTAGAATCAATTGATCTCCCAGAAAGTAGCTACAAGCTTGTTTATATCCCACTCGGATCATTTCAACTCGTCTCTGATAGAGAACTAGCGGAACTAGCTATACATAAGTATTATAAGCTTCTAGAGCCGGGAGGAAGGCTTGTTGTCGCTCTCTTCTTACCTTGGACTCACGACCACCTTGACACTGGTGGATGGCAAATCATCAGAGATGTGAAGCTCTCCATTAAGAATCAACGTTACGTCGAACGCGAAGCGACTGTCCACGATCCGGTTGAACAGCTCATCTTAGCTAAAACCCGATTTGAACTTTGGGACGGAAACGATCTTCTCAACTTTCAGGAACGGGAAATGCATCTCCGTTGGTACTCCAAAGGTGAATTCATAGCCCTCCTAAAAGCTGCCGGTTTCACCTCGGTTAAAACTCTTCGCAGCTACACCGAAGGCCCGCCTTACCTTGATTCCTTCATGCTCTTCATCGCCCAAAAAAATTGAGGGTCAGTTTTTTTAGTGTATATTTTTTGAGAATGGGATAGATTGGTAGATTGAGGTGAATTATGGAAACAATTGCATGTTGTAGTTTTAAGGGAGGGACGGCGAAGACTTCGACTGTTCTTCATTTGGGAGCCCATTTGGCGAAGAAGGGAAAGAGGGTGCTCCTTGTCGATTTTGATGCGCAGGCAAATTTGAGCACTGGTCTAGGATTGAGCGCTGATAGTTTAGACACTATGGTTCCTGTGTTGCAGGGTGAGAAGAAAATTCAGGATGTGATTCAGCACACTTACATTCCAGGACTTGATGCGATTGCGGCGAACGTCTTTTTAGATGGTGTTGAAGCGACCCATCCGATTGTGAATGATTTATATGGACATGAGCGTTTGAAAAAAACGCTATCGAAACTTGATTACGATTTTGTTTTCATCGATACACCGCCAAGTCTCGGATGGCTTACGCAGAGCGCCTTTTTTGCTGCCAACTATTCTATTATATGCGCGATTCCAGAGCCTTACAGTATTCTAGCTTTGAATCGTCTGAAGGAATATCACGAAAGGATTCAAGAGCATCACAAGCTTGACATTCTCGGCGTTATCCTCTCGTTTTGGGATATCCGGGGATCGACAAACAATGCTTACGTAAATGCAATCGAAAGCGCCTTCCCTGATAAATTATTTGAAGCAAAAATTAGGCGCGACATTATGGTCTCAAGAGCTGTTCTTAAAGGGGAAGCAGTCTATGATGCCTACCCAAGTTCAAGGGCTGCATACGACTATGAGCGTCTTGGTGACGAATTCCTCCGCAGAGTGGAAGCAATGCGCTGCGTAACTGCCTAAGCGTTTTTTGCTATAGAGGAAAAAAAAATTTCTTTATATTTTAGAATAAGCATGTTGCAGATGAATTCTTGAAATACACTTATAAAAAATTTTAAAGTCGAATCTGTGGTAAAATTTTCTTATTTAGTTGGTTGTGGATTCGGGTGTGGAGGCTTTTTCGAAGTTGAGGGAGAGATTTTGGAGAAGGGTATCGATGAGTGCTTTTTTGAGGTGTGTTGATGCTTCTTGAAGTTTTAGGAGCTTTTCGGTGAATAGGAGAAGCTTTGAAAGCAGTTCCCTGTTCTCGAAAAGGTCGGATCCTAGGCAGAGAAGATTGATCTCGTTATCAATAAGTGGAATTTCTACATAGCTTTTGTGAAATGCGATAAGAGCTTTTTCGATAGGTTTCATCCTAGAGAATTGCAAGATATGGCGCATAAGCTCTTTTATTGTGGGTGAGAGTTCTTGTATGCTTAGTCTAAGTGCGTTCAGTTTTTCAGCTTGCTTTTCTTGAGAGAGGCTAAAGTTATTAGAGAGCATCCAGCCAAGGTTGATTGGAAGAGCTTCTCTATCAAGGGTCGCCTTTGTCCATTTAAGCATCGAGTTGACAACGGGTAGTTCCCTAACAATCTGCGTCATTACAATTTGGAGCTCATCAAAAAGCTGGTGATGTGGTAAAAAAGACTTATCCATATTTATTACCTTAACTAAAAGGAAAAGGTTTCTCAAGAAATTTTTTATATGGTATCTAAAAGATATGGAAAATATAGAATTTGATGTTGTTGTCAAAAAAATGGCTCAACAAATTAAGCATTACTTGATTACGATTTTAGGTAAGACCGATAGCGAGGCTAGCGATGAAGAATTTTATCGGGCTCTTTCATACGTTTTAAGGGAAGAGGTAATGGTTAATTGGACGGCAACTTACCATACCCACATGCAAAAACAGGCAAAAAAACTCTATTATTTTTCACTTGAATGGTTGCCAGGTAGGCTTTTTGTAAATAATGTCACAAATATCTCTTCTATCGACATGGTTAAGCACCTGCTAAAATATATGAATCGTGAATATCAAAAAGTGATCAATGCGGAGCATGAGCCGGGCTTAGGAAATGGGGGTCTCGGAAGGTTAGCGGCATGTTTTCTCGATTCTTTAGCGACAAAGCATTACCCAGCTATGGGTTATGGACTTAGGTATCAGTATGGAATTTTTGAACAGGAACTCTGGTTTGGTGTTCAGGTTGAAAGGCCTGATTGCTGGCTCCTTAGTGAATTTCCTTGGGAGATGAGACGGGATGCTTATGCAACAATGGTTAAATATGGCGGTAGAGTTGTTACAAGACGGAATGAACATGATGAGGAAATTCATGCTCTTGTTGATTATGAAGATGTTAGAGCTCTTCCGTTCGATATTCCAATTGTCGGATATGGAGGTAAGTCGGATTTTAGTGCGCTTACTCTTCGTCTCTGGACGACTAAAGAATCTCCTAGAAATTTCCAGCTTGCTAGATTCAATGCAGGTGATTTAAGCGACGCAAATAAAAATGTCTCTGTAACAGATGTCTTATATCCTAATGATAAAAACAGTTTAGGTCTCTTCATGCGCATAAAGCAGGAATACCTTCTTGTAACCGCTTCACTACAAGATATTTTTAGGCAGTACTTCTTGATGCATAAGACTTTAGACGAATTTCCTAATTTGATAAGAATTCAAATCAATGATACCCATCCAGCGCTTGTGGTGGCAGAACTGATGCGCTTATTGACAGAAGACTATAATCAGGCATGGGGCAAAGCGTGGGAGATTGTTAGAACTGTCTGTAGTTATACAAATCACACGGTCTTAAAAGAGTCTTTAGAAGAGTGGGATCGGTCGATCCTCTCTGAGATTCTACCAAGGCAGATGAAGATTATTGAAAAAATTAATTTCGAGTTTTGTAATCAAGTTCGGACGCGTTTTCCTAATAATGAGGATCGTGTAAGAAAGATGTCGATCATCGAAAATGGTAGAGTTCGTATGGCTAATCTTGCAATAGTCGGTTCTCATAAAGTAAATGGTGTCGCTGAGCTTCATTCAAAAATTCTGAAAAATGATATTTTCCCAGAATTTGAGGAGATGAGACCGGGTCTTTTTACTAATGTGACAAATGGTGTTACACAAAGACGATGGCTCTTAAGTTGTAATCCAAAGCTTGCTAAGATGATAACTGACCTTATTGGTAATGAATGGATTACTGATTTTCCGAAGATTGCAAAATTAGCCGAATTTGCAAGTGATCGAGATGTTCAAGATCACTTCCTCCTCATAAAAATGGAAAATAAAAAGCGGCTAGTCAATGCACTTGTGAAGTACAAACAGGATCGCTATGGAAAGACTGTTGATTTAAAGAAGGAATTCTTCTTAGAAGCTGATGCTATTTTTGATGTTCTTGTAAAAAGGTTTCATGAGTATAAAAGGCAATTGATGAAGGCAATTCATGTCATTATGCTTTACAATGAATTGAAAAAAGATCCAAATAGTATTCTGATTAAAAGAAAGGTGATCATTGCAGGTAAAGCTGCACCTGGTTATGACATGGCAAAAAACATTATCAGGCTTTTCTATATCCTCTCCAAAAAAGTGAATAATGATCCAATTATCGGTGAGAAATTAAAAGTGATTTTTGTTGAGAATTACAATGTTTCAAAGGCTGAGATCATTATTCCCGCGGCCGATCTTTCCAATCAAATTTCAGCTGCAGGTCAAGAAGCCTCAGGAACTAGCAACATGAAGTTTGCCATTAATGGAGCTCTTACAATCGGTACAGATGATGGAGCAAATATTGAAATGAGGAGGGCTGTAACTGACAAATGGTGGCCATTCTCTTTCGGTTGCTCATCAGATGAGCTTCGTAAAATGACACGCGAGAGAAGTTATAATCCTGAAGATATATTGCATAAAGATAGTCAAATACGTGAAGCGATGGACCTGCTCAAAAGTGGTGAGCTTGCTGATAATGAAGTTGAGCACGAAGTTCTCCTCTCAATATACAATTCACTGTTAACTGGTTACGACAGGGATAAGTACTTTGTGTTAAGAGATTTAAGAGCATACTACGATACTCAGAAAAAAGTAGAAGAGCTATACGCCAATCCACGCAAATGGGCTGAATACGCTCTTCATAACATTGCGGCCATGGGGGAATTCTCCTCTGATGAATCGGTTCGCCATTATGCAGAGAATATTTGGGGGCTAAAGCCGGTACGTATTGACCCTGAAGAGCTTGCTCGCGTCCGTAAAGAATTCCAACAGAGCGACCGCTGCTTCATCGCCTAATTATAAGTAAGATTTTTTACTACAAGTCCCTTTAAACATACTTTTAAATGACTATATTCAAAATGTAGAAAATTTTTTTACCACAGAGATCACAGAGAGCACAGAGGCGCTACGCGCAAAGAAATTAATATTTTTTCTCGGTGTTCTCTGTGGTAATATTCTTTCCTTATTACTGGTAGAGGGACCATTTGGTGATGAGGGCGTCATAGGTGCCGTTTTTTTGGAGCTCAGCAAGGCCATCGTTGAAGATTTTAATGAGGATCTCGTCTTGGTCTTTTATGGTTACAAGTCTAAGTGCGCCGGTGGTAAGGACGGTCGATGAGATCATGAGACTGTTTTGGAAGAGGTCTTTTAGGAATGAGTGGGCTGGTAAAATAGGGATTAGGCAAGCGGTATATTTCCCTTGCGCAACACCTTCAAGAGCTTCAATAAATGAATCATAGAAGACAAATTCGACGGCAGGATAGTTTTTCATGAGGTCTAATTCGTCATTAGTTTTTCCCATCGCTACAGTGCCGCCTGCGAGGTCTTGAAGAGAGACTGTACCAGTTTGTATAGGAACAATTAGGACGGGACCCGTTTTAAGAAAGGGGCTTGAGAAAGAAAATTTTGTATTATTGATTAAATTTGGGGGGGCTGAAGAAAATATCCCATCCGATTTTTTAAGGTAGAGACTTTCGACTAAGTTGTCCCAGCTCAAGTTGATTCGATGCAGTTTTGTCTTTTGGTTTTTAGAAATTTCTTGGAGGAGCTCGGTAGTAAATGCAAAAACATTAATCCCCTCAGATGTTAAATTTAGGGGAAAAAAGCTTTGATCGATGCCAATTTGGTAGATTTTTGGTTCCTGCTTGCCGCAACCTTGCGTTATAAAAACAGATAATAATAAGAGAAAAAAAAGACGAAACTTCATAGAACCAGTTTGAATGATCGAGCAGTTATTTTAAATAAAAAAGAGTTTGAGGAGATAGAAGAGGAGGATACAGGCAATTGCGGCTGATGGTATTGTGATGATCCAAGAGAGAAATATATCGCGCATGAGTCTAAAATTTAGGGAGGAAATTCCTCTAGCTAGGCCAATTCCGAGCACAGCACCGACGATTGCATGTGTAGTTGAAATAGGGAGACCCAGTTTTGAGGCAATAAGGATGGTAACAGAGGCGCCAAATTCGGCAGAGAAGCCACGAGTCGGTGTAAGCATGGTAATTTTGGATCCAATTGTCTCTATAACGCGCCAGCCGTAAGTGACAAGGCCGATCACAATGCTAGCACCTCCAAACAGGAGGAGCCAGACCGGGATGTCGATTTTGTCTGCAAGTTTAGAAATATTAGCTGGGTTTTTTAATATTTCGAGAATTGCTGAGACAGGTCCAATGGCATTAGCCACATCATTTGCACCATGAGCAAATGCCACAAAGCAGGCAGATAAGATTTGTAGCGAGCCAAAGATTTTTTCAACAGCGCTATAATCTGCGGAGATGTGACTCTCCCATTTTGTCTTATCGCGTACCTCTTCTGTAATTCCCGACACGAGCTCAATTACGTCTCCGATGCGAGCGCCGACCTTTTCTGAGGAGGCAAGCTTTGCCCGAATAAGATGCCTATTGACCCGGCTTAGATTATATAATTGTTGCTCTTGTTTGGCTGCAATTACTGGATTGAGTCTTGAATCGGCATTTACGCGAACACATGAATAATGGCAGATGAGATAACCAATAGCTCCGACAAATAGGCCCATAGTGATAACAAGGGGGAGGGAGGGATAGAAATTAAAGTTTTCTATTCCGTCTGCAAATGTGCTGATGATAAAGGTTAGTAGAACAAAGAAGACTAAAATAGGGGCGATCCGCTTTGCTGCGAGGAGAGGGCTATAGGCGTGCAAGATTTTCTTCTGGATGAGGGCAAAGAGGAGATATGAGATAAGTGCACTTAAACTTGGGGATAAGACCCAACTCAATGCAATAGTTCCGACAACGTGCCATTTGACGGTATCGACGCCTGATACAACTGCGCCAAATCCGATAACAGCTCCGACTATTGCATGGGTGGTTGATACCGGCCATTTGCACCAAGTGGCCACTTGTAGCCAAAGTGCAGTTGCAAGTAGTGCTGATAGCATGCCAAGGACAAGTATCATGGGCTCTGACTTAAAAGCCATAGGATCTATGATCCCGTTTTGGATGGTCTCAGAGACGTTTGAACCGAGGAGAAATGCCCCTGCAAATTCTAGGAACGCTGCAATGATTAGTGCCTGGCGAAGGGTGATTGCCCCTGAACCAATAGATGTCCCCATTGAATTGGCAACATCATTTGCCCCCATGTTCCAAAGCATGTAGAAGGCGATAACGAGAGTAAGGATAATCAAAAATGTGATCATAATGCTATTTAAAGTCTAGCAACATCCCTATTCTAAGTGCAAGCTTTTCAGCTGAGTGCGAAATCTTTCCAATTGCTTCAATTAGGTGCATCCAAAGATAAAAATCAGGCGTTGAAAGAGACCCAGCGATATTAAAGAGCCCTTTTAAAAGTTTCCGTTTTAAAAGATCGGCTTCATGTTCCTTATAGGCCGTTTGATCGATTTTATTCTGTATTTTTACTGCAATTGGCCCGCCAAAAGAGGCCTCTAAAAGTTCTTCAAAACTATATACAATCTCTTTTACATCCCAAACAGCTTCCATATTCTTGTTCTTATATGCTGTTAAATCTGTTTTAATTTCAGGAGGGATCGCCAATTGTTTAATCGTCAAAAGATTTGCAATCTCTTCAGCTACATCAGCAAGATCGTCCTGGACCGATAAAATCTCCAAAAAGTTTGATCTGTCGACAGAAAAAAGAAAGCTCTGTGGCAGAGTCGACCTGATGTCGTTCTTGATTAAATCGGCCTCATGTTCCAATTCAGAGACACTAGCTGAAAACGTTTCAAGCTTTGATAGATCAGTGTCCTCAAAGATCTTCAAGATCTCATCTAACTTAACCAAACAGGCGATCACTTTCTCCATATGGAGTTCAAGCAATTCAAATGGCGCTCTAGAAAATAATTTTGAAAAATATTGCATACGCCATTAAGTGTGATAGATCTTTCAATTTATTCCTACTGAAAAATTCATTCAGACAAAAAAATCGGTATTGTCAATGAATATATAGGAATTATTTTGAAAAAATGAGCTGGCGTTCGACGGCGGTGAGGGGGCGGAAGTGGCCTTCGGGAAGGCTGTCAAGAGTGAGGTTGCCGATTTTGGTTCGGGTGAGGGTGTCGAGAGTGAGTCCGGCATTGCTGACTAGGATGCGGACTTCCCGTTTTTTCCCCTCTTTTACTACAATTTTTATAGTGCGTGGGCTTAGTTTCTTGACTAAGTAGGGGCGGACATGGGTCATTTCTACGATTGCCCCATCAATGATTTGTTTTAAATGGGAGGATGTGACCTCTTCTATTGTAGTGGCAACATACTCTTTTGTGACGTCGGATGAGGGGTGAATAACGAGATTAGAAAAATCGCCGTCGTTTGTAACAATAAGCAAGCCTGTTGTATCTTTATCGAGCCTGCCGATTGAAAATAGGGGGATAGATTTAGGAAAAAGGTTGTAGATAGTAGGTTCATTATTATGGCTTTTATGGGTACAAAGGTAGCCTTTCGGCTTATTGAGCATGTAGTAAAAAAGTGTTTCATTCATAGAAACTTTTTGACCATTTACTAGAACAGTATCTGCATCATCGACTAGAGTTCCAAGCTCTTTAATAACATCTCCATTAATGGAGACTTTCCCATCTAAAATGAGCTCTTCTACTTTGCGCCTAGAGGCTATTCCGCAGTTTCGTAAATATTTATTTATTCGTACTTTTTCCATCGGTTATAGTATCCTCTACTGAGAGTGATAAAACAATGAGAAAAGCGATGGGAAAATTAGTTCTCTTAAGACATGGCGAGTCTGTCTGGAATAAAATAAATGTTTTTACAGGCTGGGTCAACATCGGATTAAGTGAAAAGGGGATTCAAGAATCTATTGAAGCGGGGGAAGAGCTTGCAGATATTAGATTCGACGCTATCTATGTCTCAACATTAATTCGTGCCCAAATGACAGCAGCAATTGTGATCGCAAAAAATAGAAAGACGAAGACAGCGCTCTTCCCAAGTGATTCTGATTGGGAGAAGAGTTATGGTGAAGAAGAATTTATTCAGGTGATTGAAGCAGAAGAGCTTAACGAGAGGTATTACGGAAAGCTTCAGGGAAAAAATAAAGACGAAGTGAAAAAAGAGTTTGGAGAAGAGCAATTTAAGCTCTGGAGAAGGAGTTATGATACTCCGCCGCCAGAGGGTGAAAGTTTGAAAATGACAATTGAACGGGCACTTCCTTATTGTCAAAAAGAGATCTTTCCTAGGGTTAGAAATGGGGAGACAGTCCTTGTTTGCGCGCACGGAAATTCACTTCGCGGAATTATAATGTATTTGAATAAACTCTCAAGTGTTGAGATTGTCCATCTTGAAATTGCCACAGGGGTCCCTCTGACATATGATTTATCTTGATAACCATAGAGCGACAAGGCCCTCATCTAAAGTAGTTGAAAAGATCTCTAAAGAGCTTTGGCTCGCCCCAAACGCCCCTTACTACAACGATCCATGGGTAGTTCAGGAACTTGAAAAGGGACTTGGAAATATTTATGATCTTACGGGGGCTGGTAAAGATGCAAAATTTGTTGTTACGTCGGGCGAAGAGGATGCAGCTAGAAGAGTCTTTTCAAAAGCGTTTCAAGATGTTGTATACAAAGAGGGTAAGAATTTTTTTCTAGCTCCAATACTAGAAAATGCGTCGATCCGAAAAGCAATCGAGAGCTATGAAGAAGTGGGCTGCGTAGGTAAATATTTGCCAGTAAATGAAAATGGTGAGCTCACTGTAGAAATACTTGAAAAGCACTATACACCAAAAGCCGGAATATTGGCCCTATCATGGGCAAACCCATTAACAGGGGTCATTCAACCGATTGAAGAGATTGGAGAGTTTTGTAAAAAGCGGGGAATTTTGCTCTACGTTCAAGGGAGCGAAATGTTTGCCAAATTATTCATGAGACTAGAAGAGCTTCCGATTGATTTCTTCTCCTTTTCAGCAGATCTTTTTCACGGCCCAAAAGGGATTGGCGGACTTTTTCTTAAAGAGAAGATGGCTAAATTTGAGCTAGCAAGTATCGCAAACCTGCCTGGATTGATTGGGATGGGAATTGCAGCGGGCGAAGTGCTTGACTTTATGGACGGGATGAATACTGAGACAGCTTACCAGAGATCCATTTTTGAAGATGGACTAGCTAAACTAATTGGTGGGATTCAATTTTTTGGAAGAGAGTCTAGACGGCTTCCTAACACAAGCTGCTTTGCACTACCTGGAATTCATGCAGAATACCTCACCTTTCTTTTAAGTCAGAAGAATGTTTTTGTCACATATGGTGGCGGAAGAGCTCAAAAGCTTGAATATCAACTTTTGGAAATGGGTGTCGATCCTATCCTAGCTAAATCGGCAATCAGCGTAGCTTTATCAATGGATACATCTGAATCGGAGATTAAGAGAGCTATTGAAATAATTTCAGAAACAAGGGGGATATATGATTGAGCAATTCCCTTGGACTATGTATAGCAGTAAACTCATTAAGAGCATTGTTCATCCTCTTTATGCAGGAATAATTAATGAAGGAAAAGAGGGTTACAGGCTTTGCACGAGTGAAGAGCCCGGCCTCCTCCGATTTTATCTTTTAGTAAGTGAAAAGGATGGAGTAATCATTGATGCTAAATTTCAGGCCTTCGGTGAGACCCTTTTGATAGGATCGGCCGAAATTGTCTGTGAACTCCTAATCGAAAAAAATTACGCCCAGGCAAAAAGAATTAGTGCTGAGCTTATAGAAAAAAGCGCCGAAGATAGGCCTCTGAAAAAAGGGTTTCCGCCAGAATCTGGTTCCTATATCAATCTTGCCCTCGACGTTCTCGACGGCGCTCTCGCGCAATGTGAAGGGCTTCCAATGCCCGAAGAGTTCCTCGTCACCCCAGTTGATCTAAGCGACCTTAAAAAGGGTGAATATCCCAATTGGGCAGCTCTTACTCACAATGAAAAGCTCGGCGTAATCCAAGAAGTGCTCGCTCACGAAATACTTCCCTACGTCCAACTTGATGACGGGGGTGTCTCCATAAAAGAGCTCAAAAATGACATCGAGCTCACCATTAAATATGAAGGCAGTTGTACCTCTTGCAGCTCCTCTACAGGCTCTACCTTAAGTGCCATCCAGCAAATCCTTAGAGCGAGGGTCCATCCCCAATTAAAAGTTATTCCAGATCTTTAATTAATTTTAACATAAATCTATTGAAAGAAATAAAAGATTGATGATATGAAATTAGTTCATTTAATAAAACCATAGGCATTTTCATGGAAATTTCAGGTAGAATATGTTCTGGTGCTCATGCTTACGCTTCTGCCGCGATAAGTGCTCCTCCAAATGCTGGCGCTGGTGCTCCAAGTGCTGATATTAGTGCTCTAACTGCATCTGCTAAAAGTTCTAAAAAATTGAATCTGGATCAGTTAAACTTCATGTTAAATTATAGATTAACCGATTTAGAAAAATTTACAGAGATTTTACGAGAAATTCAATGTCAACAACGCGCATATCCGATTGTTGATCCATATATAAAAATGAGTCGACGTGTAAGTCAAAGCAGAGCTGAGACTATTTATTCTTCGATGAGTATAGAGAAGTTAAGCGCTATGTTATCTGGAGGCTCTCAAATTCTATTGGGTCCTATAATTTATGTTCTACGGATCGACGATGTTAGGATAATTCAAGCTAATATCGCGCAACAAATAGAGAAAAACCTTTTTTTAGGGGCTCAGGGCGCGACATATTTTGTAAAAGGGGGATCGTATTCAACGGATAAACGGTATTCGGAAGATACTCGAATAGCTAAACTATTCGAAAGTAAATTTTTAACAGATCTTCCGAAACAATTTGATTTTAATATTCATTTAGCTGGTGCGAATTTTTCCCATTGTTCAGATAGTTCTAAACCAGGAGAATCAGTTGAAAATATGTTACTGACGATTGCTGTCGAAAATCCAATAGATGAAGACTCCGAAGAAAATTTTATGAAAGGGGTATCAGGAGAGGGGTATTGTAAAGCTTATCCCCTTAGTTGGTTTAAATATACAAATCAGGTTATTCAAGATAGGCTTGATAGAAATGAAAAAGTTCTTATTTCAAGTTTTGGGGGGATGAACAGAAGTTCGGCTGTAATGATTGCTTATCTAATAAATAAATATAAGAGAACAGAAATGCCCCTAGCTAACATTTATGATTTTATCCAACGCAAACGTCCATGCGCAAAACCTAATCAATATTTAAGGATGGTGTTAGAAGTGTATTACTACCGTTGCAACTTTAGGAGCAGTTGCTGAAACTGCTCTTTTATAAATCTATTGAGATTATACCGCTCGTGTTTCAAAACTGGTGTTTTTCATCGCTTGGCATCTCCATCTTTAAATTTCCCTCGGTCTCACCTAGGTAAATAGTGCTCGCCCTCGGCACCGGCTTCACCTAATTTAAATATGTAGCGCCAAGCTCGAAAATTCCCCATTTTTGAATCACTCTCGGTATAATAGTCGATTAATAACATAAGTGTCACACATTTTACACTTTGGAATTAGCCTTATTCGATGATTTCGAGGGAGCTTGTCGAGAGGAGGATGGGGGTGCCATTTGAATCGAGGATGAGTCTGCCGTCGGGGCTTAGACCTGCGATGCGACCTTGGGCTGCGCCAGATTTTGCAAGTTTGCCTACGAAGGCGAGCTTGGCTGCAAATGGGGTAAAAAAGGGATCAAAACCTTTTGTTTGAAAAAGGCTTAAATCTGAAAAAAATTGGGCAAGAAGATCTTTTATAAGTGAGTGGACAGAAAGGTGATGTATCAGCTCTTCGGAAAGGGAGGTTGCTGGAATATCAATTTTATCAAGGTCTGCTTTTTGCATATTGACGTTCATTCCGATGCTGACAATTGCTATCTCATCTTTAATATCAGCCATTATGCCTGCTACTTTTCTCCCAGATAGGAGAATGTCATTTGGCCATTTAAACGAGGGGACAAGGGCTAATTTTTCGATGATTTTAATTGTCGAATAGGCAAGGAGCTGCGCTAGATTAGAAGAGTCTTTTGCAGGGAGAGGGAACATAAATGTGCCGAGTAAATTATCTCCGTTTGCAAGCCAAGGATCCCCTTTTCGCCCAACTCCTTCCGTCTGCTCATTTGAGGAAATAAAAACATATTCTCCTGCATGCACCTTGGTATGGTCTAGTGCATAGAGGTGCGTTGAGGCAATTTTAGGAAAATGGATCTCTTTAAACATAAAATGGGATATTATCAGAAAAAAAGATTTATACCGAGAGAGATTCAAAAATGGGGAGTTTTCGAGTCAGTCATCACTGAATTTGAATTAAGCGAAGCCGAGGTAAATTTAAAGGCAGCGATGAATGACGATGAAAAACCCCGTTTTTGAAACACGAGCGGTATAAGGTATGTGGGACCCTAGATATTTAAAAAGGATTGATTTTCGTACAGTGCCGATTGTTCTGGCGCTGATGATTATTTCTATTATGGTCATTATTTCTACCACATCTGTTGTACATGGTGTGCAGGATGAGATTGTCCTCTCTTCGATGGTGAAAAATCAGCTGCGGGCCTTTGGGTTAGGGATCCTTGTCTACCTATTTTTAATCTGTTTTGACTACCGGAAGCTTAGAGAGTGGACCTGGTTTTTCTATTTGGGGATTATTGTATTGCTGGTTGGCCTCTATTTTGCCCCTCCAATTCATAATGTACGAAGGTGGTATAGATTTTCATTCTTGCCATTTGATATTCAACCATCCGAGTATGCAAAGCTTGTAGTTGTGATCACTCTCAGTTGGTTTTTAGAGAAAAAGATGCACCTTGTTCATACTTGGAAGACTTTTCTTGAGGCGTCGCTTGTTGTGTTTTTCCCATTTGTACTGATTTTGAAACAACCTGATCTTGGTACTGCACTTATTTTAGGTCCAATAGCTCTGGTGATTTTCTATTTTGGAGGGGTTAAGAGGGGAATCATCAAAGGATTAATGGTAGTAGCGGCACTACTATTTGGATTTATTCTACTTGTTTTTCTAGGGATAGTATCTCACGACGAAATGAGACCTTTTTTTACTAAATTTATAAAAGAGTATCAATACGAAAGGTTGAATCCCAATACCTATCATCAAAAGGCAGGACAGACAGCAATTGCACTTGGAAGAGTCTTTGGTAGCGGATTTTGCAAAAGTGAATTTACAGGACATAATTGGCTCCCTTATGCTTATACTGACTCAATTTTCCCAGCATTTACCGAAGAGTTTGGCCTTGTAGGAGCATTTTTTCTCCTCGCCCTTTTTTTCGGTTTAATCTATTTTAGTTTTCAAGTGACGGCTGTTGCAAGAGACCATTTTGGTAGACTTCTTGCTTCAGGGATCGCTGTGTATTTAGCCATGCATGTGATTATTAATATTGGAATGATGTGTGGTTTTTTACCAATTACGGGAGTCCCTCTCGTTTTAGTCTCCTACGGAGGATCGTCCGTTTTATCAACGATGATCGCACTAGGATTGTTGCAAAGTATTTATGCTAGGAGATTTGCGTTTTCATGAAAATAGGTTACATCTTTCTTTTTGGGCTGCTTGCAGCTTGTAATATTAGAGCAACAAACGTAATGACAGGTGAGAATTTTTCTAAAACCCATGTTGGGTCGTCAGAAGAGTCTCTTATCAAAACATACGGTCAGCCATTAAGTGTCTATCACAAGGATAATGGCGAAACCGTTTACGAATATGTGGAGCGATTCCAAATGGGAGGGCCAGATAATCGTATAGTAGAAGCTAGAAAGTATTATTTTACCATTAAAGATAAAAAAATTGTCCATAAACAGATGGTGCTAAGCAATCAGCCCGGCTATGACTCGATGAATGACTTGCCCGGAAATTAAAGTTTGAGTCGTATCCAGTAAAGGTTAGTCTCAACACACTCTCGTACAGAGTCTGGTAGATTTATATTTTTGAGCAGGAGAAGAGATGAAAAAAGAGCTTCGTTATATTCTTCTATCCAGTATGCGCAAATAGAAAATTCGAGGAGGAGACCCCAATCATAGATCCAATCTTCAACAAATAAAATATCACTCGGTTTATCGAGGAGAAGACCTTTATAAGCAATTTCATATCCAGCTCTATACTCCGTGTTCTTTCTGTGGAGAGCAGCTATTCTGTAAAGAGGTTCAGCTCGATTGCTTCTGTATAGATAAGTCTTATAATAGCTATCAATAACAATGGAAGTTGGATATTCGAGAAACTCTTGCATAAGGCTTGCTTGAAGCATTGACCAAAACACCTCTTCTTGCCAACCCTTTAGAGAAATTCGTGCTTTGTAGTTTTGAAGCGCTTTAGCATAGTTTTGATTGTCTTTATAACTTTGCGCTAAGTAAAAACGGTAACGAGCATTCTCTGGATCATCAATTAGAGCATTTTCAAGCAGCTCTGCATCTTTTTTGTATTTGTAAGGATCAGTAGATCTATGACCATCTGTATATACAATATTTGTAACTCCAGCAAGAGTTGCGCATCGATTTGCCTTAATGCAAGTAATATATTCATGAAGAACTCCCTCCCATTTCCAATCAAGCATATTATTAATTAGCATAAGACGGGTATAGCTCGTAGAATTAAATTTGATGGGAATATAGTAACAGTCTTGATCTAGAAGAGGTAATTCAAATTCATCAGAAAATGATAAAACCTCATCTGCATCAATAAAAAGTACATAGTCCCCCTTTCCTTTCGTTAGTTCAAGGGCTTGATTTCTGTTGTGCTCAAAATTAACCCAATCTCTTTCATGAAGTTCCCCGGGAATATCTTTCATAAATTCACGAATCAGATTTTGAGTACCATCACTTGATCCCGTATCAACAATTACCCAGTAGTCAATAATAGGTTTAACAGAAGCAAGAGAGCGTAAAATTACAGGAGCCTCATCCTTCACAATCATATTTAGGCAAACAGAAGCAAAAGCGGATGTGCTGTTAATAAAAAAAAGAATATAAAGATAAAGCCTGCAATTCATTAAGGTAAATTTATAATATTTTAGTGTTTTTTTAAAAAGAAATAAATGAAAATATTTTTATTAGCAGTGTGTAATATGTTCAGATTTAACAAATATTTAGCCTATCTCTCAGTTCTTTCTAGAATCTTTCTTTATTCATTTTCAGAACCATTTTTAATCGAAGATTATCTAGTTATAGATAAACAAGAAAATCCTAAAGATATAATAATTAGAGATCGATTCGGCTCAATCGTCCCATGTTTTGATTGGAAATATATATCTGATGAGACCCTTGAAGTCAGCATCGAAGAGGGGTATCTTTCTATTTATACTAAAATTGCAAAGCCCGAAAAAATCACATTTGATGAAAGACTACTAGATTCCCCTGAATATTATCGGCTAGTTAAACTGATTTCACCAACGGGACAAAAGCTCTCCTTTTCTTGCTCTTTAGATCCTGAAACAGATGAGATTGTTTGCAATGATAGCTCATATTTAACTAAACCAGAAATCTCTGAAACAGATCAACTTTACCCCTCCTCATTATTCAAAACATCTATGAATAGAGACGTGACTCTTATTATTTCGAGCATTGTTACAGGCCCAACAGGTCCAACAGGCCCAACAGGTCCAACAGGTCCAACAGGTCCTAAAGGAACTACTGGAGCTGAAGGAGACAAGGGTGATAGAGGGGACGAAGGCGATAAGGGGGACAAAGGGGAAGAGGGAGACAAGGGCGACAAGGGCGATAAAGGTGACAAGGGTGACAAGGGTGACAAGGGTGACAAGGGCGATAAAGGTGACAAGGGTGACAAGGGTGACAAGGGCGATAAAGGTGAAAAGGGAGATAAGGGTAATAAAGGTGATGACGGTGATAAAGGGGCTACAGGACCTGTTGGTCCTACAGGATTAGCTGGTAAAACAGGCCCAACAGGAAATACGGGAGCTACTGGAGACAGGGGTTCTACTGGAGCAACGGGAGGGTTTGGAGCAACGGGTCCGACTGGTCCTATTGGTTCAACAGGTAGTCAGGGTATGACTGGAAGTACAGGTTCAACTGGTGGTTTTGGCCCAACAGGTCCGACAGGTGTAACGGGAAATACCGGACCAACTGGTGCAACAGGAAATACAGGAATAGCTGGTAATACGGGCGTTACAGGGAGTGCAGGAGCGACGGGAAGTATTGGGCCAATAGGTCCAACTGGAGTTACAGGTATAAAGGGAAGTACTGGCTCAACAGGTCCAAC
>CANJWO010000010.1 GCA_947478685.1 Chlamydiota bacterium
ACCCTTTGCAATCCCAATCGGTTTGCCTAACAAATCTTTTTTTGGTATAATAGAGGAACTAAAACTCACCTATCCTAGGTTGCTTTGGCCTCTAAAAGAGGACATTTCTAAAAAACGCAACTATAGGACATTTCTAATTAACGCTGACACTATTATTTTTTTTAAACAGTTTACAATAAAGTATAATAAAGTATTACTAGGGCTAAAAAGAGGGGTATATGCCAGATCCAATAGGTCCAAGTGAGGTAATAAATTTTGTTGTTATGTTGCCAAATCCGGGAGGTTTTGGTAGGCTTGCACAGTTCAATGTAGAGATTAGTCCAGAATTAGGTATTGGAAATGTACGTCATGAAATTGCGGTTAAATTGCATGAGTTTGTCCCATTGATTGGAGTAGCTGAATTGGAAGGGAGAGTGCAATTATCTCATAGAGGGGTTACTTTAGAGGACGCTTCGTTTGATTCAATTCAAGCTTTTAGGCAAGAGGGCGACCATGATAATGCTGGAAAAACTGCTGCAACTGCGATTTCAGTATCGATCTAGGGGAATAGCTCTTCTTTGATTTGGGCTAGGCGAATTTTTATTTTTTTATCTAATGTAGTGATGCCAGCTTCGATAGAGGGAAAGGCCGAGCTTTCAGAAAAGATGTGGCCGTAGATTTTGAGCTTGGGCTCTGTGCCTGAGGGACGGAGGATATATTTGCTTCCATCTTTGAGAGAAAAGGCTAGGACGTTTGATGAGGGGAGGCCGGTCTCTTCAGAGTTAAGGTAGTCTTCAATCTTTAGAATGGGGATGCCTGCAAGAGTTTTAGGGGGAGATTTGCGAATTTTATCTAAGGTTGCTACTAGATGCTCGAGCCCTTGTGGAGAGGAGAGGACGGATTGACCCTCTCTATAGATGCCAAATTTTTTGAAAATCTCATATAACGCGTCAATCAAGGTTTTTCCTTCCATTTTGAGGGAGAGGGTGATTTCAGAGCTGAGACAAGCTGCAATTGTTGCATCTTTATCCCTTGCGTGAGTGCCGTAGAGAAAACCAAGTGACTCTTCCATGCCAAAGAGGAATTTATAGCTTTTAGCCTCTTCCCACTCATGAATTTTTTCCCCAATATATTTAAAGCCGGTAAGGACTTCAAAGCATGTTCCGCCCGCTTTTTCAGTGATAAGCTTAATAAGGGGGCTAGAGACAATGGTTGTGACGGTGGCCCAATTTTTTGGAGGCTTAGTGTTAGCTATAAGATAGTTCAGCATGATAGAGCCGAGCTCATTGCCTGAGAGGCGTCTTGGAGCCCCTTTGTAAATAATTGTTGCAGAGAGCCTGTCAGAATCAGGATCCGAGACAAGGAGGACATCTCCGTTTTTTTCTCTTAAATCGCGTATGCCTAGGGCTAAAGCCTCTGGAGTTTCAGGGTTTGGATAGGGGGTGGTAGGAAAAGTTCCGTCAGGGGTCTTTTGCTCTTCAACTAGGTGCACATTGGTAAATCCCCACATTTCTAGTGCTCTAGGTATCATGGTGATCCCTGCGCCATTTAATGGGGAGTAGATGATCTTTAAATCTTTTCCAGATTCAATATCGAGTAAGCTATTGATTCTTAAGTTGTAAATCGCGGTTAAGTAGGCCTCTTCACACGCCTTGTCTATGGTGTGGATGAGAGGGGAATCTAGGAGGGTTGTTTTAATAGTTTTTGCATTTCTTATAGCTTTTATAATCTCTTCATCATGAGGGTAAACGACTTGCGCTCCATCAGACCAGTAAACTTTATACCCGTTATACTCTTTTGGATTGTGAGAAGCTGTAATATTCACGCCAGCAATGCACTTGTACTGTCTTATTGCAAAGGAGGCAAAAGGGGTAGGTCTCAAATCGGCTGTTAAATGAGCGACAATCCCATTGCCCGCAAATACTTTAGCCGTCTCTTCAGCAAATAGGCGTGAATTGATTCTCGAATCGTGGCAGACAACTACACCACCAGCCCACTCCTCGCGCGAGAAACTTTTGATATAATCTGCAAGACCTTGAGTGACAACTTGAATCGTCTCAATATTCATCTGGCCAGGTTCTGGCCCCATTACTTCTCGAAGACCTGCAGTCCCAAACTTGATTGTGCTTCTATCCATGATCTTGACGGTAACTATTTTTAGGATTCTTGCCAATCGTGAATTTCTTTTGGAGAGAGGAGAGGGGCGTCTTTATGGTTGATCCCTTCGCATGTGAGGGCAGCCTCTTCCCAAGCTTCAGGTGAGGAAATGTTACTTTTCCAGAAGGGGAATTGTCTGCATTGCTTTGGTCTAGCCCCGTAGATGGAGCATCTGTTCTCTTTTAAAAAGATGCAGTCGTAATTTGGTAGTTCGATTAGGCTAATCCGTCCATTTACTTGCCGGGTATATTTTTTTAAGTAATCGGATCTAGATAATTTTAGATGGGCACGGGCTATTTCGATATCTGTTTCAGATAACCAGACGTAGCCAGGTTCTTTGCTGCAGCATCCGCCACATCCGGTACATTTAAAGGAGAGCCCTTTCTCATACCAAAGCGGTAATTGTTTCTCGGACATCTGTAGGTCTCCAGGTTTTATTTTCGTATTGATAATGAGTGATTTCACACCCCTCTTGGGAGAAATTTAATAGATTGAATGAGCTCGCTTTTTTTAAAGAGATAGAGCCACTATCTGCCACGGTAATTGAACCGATTTGTTCGATGCGGGGGAGGTGTCTATGTCCATGTAGGTAGAGTCTAATTCGTTTGTCTGATTGCAAGATTTTTTCTAAGAAGGAACCTCTTTCTAGGTGGGCCTTAGGATATTTAAATCGTTCAAATGGGTAGTGGCATACGAGAGTAATCTCACTCTCTTTTGGCAACGAGTTTAAAAGAGATATAAGTGATTTTTCAATTTCAGGAGAAAAAACCCCTGTCGATTTATGTAAAGGGGTGGGGCAGCTGCAATTAAGTAAAATAAGCCACCAAGGATCTATGAGGTTATAGGCTGCTACCTGGTGATCAACTAAATTAAATGCAGTGTCGCCTGAAAAATCAACAAGGTCGCCAAGGTAGGAGAAAAATGATTGGTTGCGATAAGAGCTTTTTGTATAGGCGTCATGGTTTCCAGGGAGAGTAAAAAGTTCAAACCCCTCGCTTTTAATTGTTTTCACATATTGTTGCATCATTTCGAACTCTTTTGCAGAGGAAGAAGAGGTGTAGTCTCCGCTGATGATCAGATGGGTGACACCCTCTTTTTTTAAAAAAGGGAGTACCTCATAGGCTAAATTTGAGTCAAGAATTCCCCTTCTTGTTAAAAGAGAATTGAAATTAGCTAGAAATCTTTTACTAAAAAACTGTAAAGGACTCTTATTCAAATGGAAAAAATGAATATCAGAGATGTGAGCAACTTTTAACGCCATGGGGGACAATAATACCCCTTATAACCATTTTTAGGCAGCTTTTTTATAATGCTGATGGTTCTGTTTAAGCATCTTTCTTGCAATGCGCTTACTTCTTTCCATGTCAGATGATTGCCAGTGGCCACTGATTTTGTCTGGGTTTTTTTCATGGGTATTGAGTGGGTTGTTTGCAACTTTTTCTGGGGTAGACCATCTGGCGCCATGATGTATTCTAATAAAACCTATCTGTTCTAAATGTTTTTTATATAGATTCAAAACATTCATACATCTTTTTACATTTAAAGGCCTTAGACTATCAGTAACATGAATTGAAGTTTTGGGCCTCTTTGTCGGTCCCAACTGAATGTGGCTCGCTGCTCTAATCGCTTTATGCTGTAGATGCTTCCTATGATGGGGGGAGTTCTTCATATTACCTCTAGCTATTGATTTCTATCTATTAATAACAATATCCATAACTTAATACTAATCAATAATTATTTACATTGTATTTATAATTAACTACTTGTAAAATAAAGGGATGAATATTTTAATTACATGTCTAGCTAGCTTAAGTCTCCTTGGGACGGCTGATCTTCAGTTTATTAACCAAGAGAGTGGCTTTGTTGTAGTGGAGCAGAAAGATAAGTTAGTTGTCTTTCATGATCCTATCTTGGAGGCCGAGATGACCAATACGGGTATCGCTATCCCGCCAGAACACCAAGAAAAGTATGATCATCGAGAGCGGATTAAATTGGGTGAAGAGGGCTTCTTTGAAGCTTTTAAAGAATTTTATTCCGTCTACATTTATGATTCGACCGTGTATATGTGGAAGTAATGATTGCGACTGTTATAAATTATTGCACGAATGATTATCGGTTCTTGGACCTCTGTTTAGCGGAGGTGCGGAAATTTTCTAGAGAGATTATTGTCCCTGTTTGCGACCATTTTTTTGATGGGAAGTTGGAAAATAGGTTGTTGCTTGAACATTCGTATGCGGCTCATCCTGATGTGAGATTTGTCGAGTTTGCTTTTGGAGAAGAGTCTTATGGATTGTATTCTGGATTGAAAGAGGGGGATCCAGATTGGATCCATTACTGGCATAGCACGGCAAGGTATGTTGGATACCAATTTGTTTCTCCTGCGATAGAATATGTTCTTTTTTTGGATATTGATGAGGTTGCAGATGGGGAGAAGATGAAGGCTTGGCTAAATGAGTTTCCTTATCGCAATTTTGATGCGGTCCGTTTTACCAATTATTTCTATTTTAGAGAGGCTAGATTTCAGGCGACTAAAATTATGAGAAATGGTCTTTTGGTGAAAAAAGAAAAACTGGAACCTGAACTATTATTAGATGTTAATGAGAGGAAGGGGACTTTTTATAATCTTGCCGGGGAACGGTTAGAGGGAGCTCCGGCACTTGATGGAACACCTCTGTTTCACCACTATAGTTGGGTAAAAACAAAAGCAGAGATGCAAAAAAAAGTTGTTTCATGGGGGCATCATCTTGATAAAGATTGGCCTACTCTAATTGAGGAAGAATTTAAAGAACCTTTCCAATTTAAGGACAAGTTCTGGGGATTTGAATACACTGAAGTGGTCCCATATGTCGATCCACTAGAGGTACAAATCCCAACAACTCAAATTATAAATCCCTACCCAAACGTCACTAAAGTTAATAAGAAATTGCTTCAACGGATGCGCATTGAAGCAGAGCTCTAATCACAAACTTTAGAAAGTAAACAGTGCGCGCATGGTCAATCCTTGTAAAGATAGATCGCCTTTAACTAAATTATTGATTCCAGGATAAGTTGCGTTAGTAAAGCGCATCAATTGGTTCTGACCTAGGAAGATTGAGTTTTCCCATCCTGCATCAAAGTGTAGGTGGTATTTTCCTGCGGCAAACATCCAATCCCAGCTTAGGCCAAGCATTAGATCAAAGTTCATACGTGGATCATGATAAAAATTGGACTCTAGGTCTAGATAAGTGTTCGGACCGGTTCCATTGAATGTAACAGTCTCTTTTTGGGAAATGTCGAAAAATCCGTAAAGGAGGGATAGGTTGAAGTTTCCAAAAAATCCAAATCCCCAGCCTATATTCCATAAAGTGTTGATACCAAATTTTGGTCCAATGCCAAAGAAGTTGTTTTTCATAGCAATTTTGTCGTCTACTACGGAAAGACCATTAATTCCTGGTCCTCCGGATAGATTGAAGTCGAAGTTTTGATGAATCCAAAGGGCAGATAGATCGACAATGGGAGTCAACTCTAAAAATGATCGGGGGGCGAACGTTCCACTCACGCCAAGATCTATCCTGTTGAAAACAAGATGTGTATGAGATTTGCTGTTGTATTCGTAAGCATTACCAGCACCGTTAGGAATGCTCCAGACGCTAAAAAGGGTTGTAGGAGAGGTTACATTTAATGATTCGGTACCACTTGATGTATACCAAGTCCAAGAAAGATCCAAATCCATCTTTTCACGGGGGACTTCGTAACCAAGGGAAATTCGGGATCCCCAACTCCAATCAAATGAGGGTCTTTTGACTGATCCATTATTGTTGACTGCTGTTGTGCCTACATTTTGGATGACATAGTCTAATCCCTCTTCATAAGCTTTCCAAAACAAAGCAGAACCAGACAGTGTTACTCCATAGGCATCATGAACTTGGTACATCCCGTGTAGATCTACCGGAATATATTTGACTCTAGGATCAGAGTAGTCCGGTTGCTGGATCGGTTCAGCAAATAGGCTTAAGACGGGCAGGGCTAGGGATAGTAAGAACTTGTTCATGAATTTTTCTCCTTATATATTTATGGGGATTCAGTGTGGGCCCAGCTTTTAGGACCAACGGTCATCGATGTTCCGGTAACTGCCGTATTATCACTTACATTATAGAATTGGACTGTGATTGAACTAAATGTTGGATTAAAGGCAAAGTAGGTTGTTGTGCTGTTTTTGGTGAAAGCTGCTGTGAAAGCAAATCCGCTGCCGCTATAGCCATAATAATTCCAATCGGGGGTCCCGTAATGATCGAGGATATGCAAGAAATGAAGGACTTCATTAATCGACTGACCAGGATCTGTATAGGCATCTCCGGTCTCGCCCCAGGGCGGATTGCCGCTAGTTTGAGAGGTAAATATTTGGACCATCCCTGCGTAAGGAGAGATCCCGCTATTTGGGCAGGAGCTTCCAGGTATTCCCAAAGCATTTGTATTGCCACCAAGTGCACGAAGCATATTGATATTTGAGACAAAAGCGGTATTCCAAGCACTATTTGAAGTAGGACTTATGGTGCTGCAAAAATCGGTGGTATCCATAGCAGCATTCCAATGATTGAGATAGGCCTTGTTCCTACCGAAGACAAGAGCATAGCTATTGCAGGGGAATGCATTGATCACTTTGACATTTTGCGGTGTCTGTCCAAAATCAGCACTATAAAGAATAGCTCCTTGTACAATTTTAGGGGTTCCGCTAGTCAGGTTGCCATCACTCGTATTGGCGATGGTGTAGTTCCAGTAGTTGCTACCGAATGTGTAAAAGGGATTGCCCGTGGCTGTAACGGTAGGGACAAATGTTGCAGCTCCTCCAGTAGATATCGGCACAAAATTTAGATTCTTATCAAAAAAATAAGAGTCCATCGCGTAAGAGCAGGTTGTGTAGAGATAAATTCCTAAATTCACGACGTCTTGCCGACCTGTCGCTGCGCCCCAAAGAATAATTGATGCATAGGCCTGAAGTGCTTCGCCTATTGAGTTTTCATTATGTCCTGCATTACCGCCAGCAATGGTGGCTTGAATGCCATCGGCCCATCCGTGACCCGCCCATTGGTCGAAGAAATTCATTTTTGCAAATTGCATTACATTGTTTGTGTCCGAATACCAATCAGTTACTGATGGATCGTACCCGATATCTTTTATAAGCTGGTCGATTGCAGCTCCATAGTTTGTCGGATCTCCCCAAGGGGCGTTCGAGCTTCCATAAGGATTTGCTGCCGGAGGGCTTGACCATGATCCGTCATAAATGACTGCAAGAGCGGCTGCGCTGACCCACCATCCATATTGGTAGTGGTGGTCGTTGAATGCATCTGCAACGCCAAATGATTCAAATACTCCTCCAAGGCCTACAGGAGCTGGAAGTGTGCCCTTTCTTCCAGGCCACGGAGTTGAAAATGAGGGGGTGCCTGCAGAAGGGTAGAGCATCACTAAATTTGCCACAGTATCGTAGTATGCGTAATGGCTTAGCTGGTTTCCTCCGGTGCAAGGAGTCGGCAGCACAGCAAAATAGGGTGTAATGGCTCCCTCTACACCTGCAAGAATTGGTGGGCCTGCTGAACCCATAACAGATGATTGTAATCCGGTGGATAAGGCTTGAATCATTGTTGGAAGGGGGTTGATACCAGAGAATTGATCAAATGCTCCAGGTCTTGTAGGGATATTTGCAAATGGATTATTGTACTGCTGTTCATATAGGCTAGTGAATCCGCTGCTGTAGAAATTTGATGGCCCAAAATCGCCTTGAACGGGCTGAGTTCCATTCCCAAAGAAATTATAGGTTGGAGATCCAGAATTTGAATTGTTATCATTGTAGCCTAAAATGTATTGAAGGAGCAGTCCTAGCTGCTTTGCATCCTTTGCAAGTGTTTTGCCTACATCATAAATCCCTTTATCATATCCTGTATAAGCGGTATTCCAAGGTGCATAAGCGGAATTTGCAAGATTTGATACATATTCGTTATCGAGACTATCAAAGAGTAACTGACCAATTGAGACTGTACCGTATGAAGCGATGGTTGTGTAGGGAGAGCCTCCCAAAGTTACAGTATCGAGCCAAGCCGGTGGAGGCATTGTCGCTAAAAAATTGGAAAATACATACCTAGTTGTGAAGCTGCTCCCTAGAATTGAGTAGAGATTTCCTCGGATGTCCCAATAGAGATTACTAGCGGCCCCACCTGGAATGAAAGCAGCCCAAGTTGAATGGGGAGACGGGAGCACAGTTGGGGAAAGCGATGTGTTTTGATCAAAAACCTGGTTTTGATATTGATGAGGCATCAGACACATAACCGTGTTTGTAGTTGAGCAAACAGTGGTAGGTCCATAAGGTTGAGCAAGAGTTGGAGTAAAAGTGGTGTTGACGATTGAATTATTTGTCACTGCATAAGAAACGGCGGTGTTTGTAACGAAATTAAAGGCGTATTGCCCTAGCGCATTTGCATAAGTTGCTAGAGATACACCGCTGTATTGGGCGTAAGTGCTGTATGCGTTTGCAAATGTCTGAGTAACAGTCGGAACATAGGGGTATTGAAAAACTGTTGGAAGTGCTGCCATGACGAAATAGAAAGGGGTGGATGTATTGTTTATCGTAAGATAGCTATTTTGTGGTGCAGTAGTAGAATTGTCGGGAGTAAAACTAGCAGCAGTGTTGTTGAAATAGAGAGCCCAGGTTGTATAGCACGCCTGCCCTGCACTTGCTGTGGGATCTGTGTTAATTGGATTGAGTGTAGTGTTTTCCGCAAATTGTCCTGGATCTATTTGGACACCTCCAAGGAGGACATATTGAATGTCTGTCAATCCAGAGACCGAAGCTGGCGATGTCGGGGGGATAATAAGGCCAGTTACTGCTGAGGATGCTGTGATTTGGTTTGTTATTGGAACGTAACCAACTCCACAACACTCGAAGAAGACGTAAGGAGATCCTTGGACGATCGTAGCTTTAATATAACTTCCATTTCCTGTCCCTGCATAAGGATCGGAAGGATCTTGATAAATCAGGGTGACGTTGTAATCTCCCATATCGTCAACGAGCATCGCTGGCGGCTCCCATATAGAGTCTCCTGCTGCAACATTTGGTGTTGGGGCAGAGCTACTTGGATAGATAAGGATCATCGGGATTGGATCAGAGAAGATTGCAAGGGGAGCCTCGTTTGCATAGTTACCGCAGGCGGCGCTATAGGCGGCATCGGGAGCTAAATAGGGATAGGGGAGGGTTATTTGAATCCCTCGAGTATTTGGATTGGAATTTGGAACATTTGGCGGTGATGAATAGGCAAGTATTATCGGATCTGCAATGACAGGGGCCTGTTGAAATACCGGAGACGGCCATACTTGTGTGTTATTTGGTCCCGGTGTTGCATTTTGGTCGACAAAGTAGCCATTTTCACCGGTCTCTTCTATCCCTGTGGCCCATAACATAGCACCACCCATCCATGAATGGAGTCTGTATGGAGGCGATAGGGGAGCTCCAGTATAGGTTGTCACGCTCACTTTATTCGGAGCTGCTACGCGTGGATAGTAGGCTTCGTTTTGTAGGCCATTTGCATCCTCATTTATTATCTGAAAGTAGGCGGCTCCTGCCTGAATGGGAGTTTCTGCATTCAATGTACAATTACATAGAGGAAGGGTAGCAAGAAGTAGTGAGGTGCTGATAAGTTTCAAAAAAAACCTCCTTTTGAGTGACTTATCAATATATATTAATTTTTATATTATATCAATCGAGGAGTCTAATAGTTTTTTGAAAGTTAACGGACGGTTTCGTAGCCGCCGGGGACGCCTGATTTGGAGAGGACGACTTGCCAGAGTTGGATTGATCTTGATCTGAAAGCGCCTGCACATGATAGAAGGTAGTATTTCCACATTCGATAAAATTGGGGAGGGTAGGAGTTTTTTAGTGTGGGCCAAGCTGCATTGAAGTTTGAAAACCAGGCCATTAGAGTTTTGTCATAATCGGGGCCAAAATTGTGCCAATCTTCCATGATGAAAAGTCCTTCAATCGAGTTGCCAATTTGGCCGATCGAGGGGAGTTGGCCGCCAGGAAAGATATATTTATTGATCCAGAGATCACAAGTGAGGAGGGATATATTGCTCCCAATCGTGTGAAGCATTAGCATCCCATTTTCGTTTAAGCAATTATGGCAAATCTCCATGAACTCTCTGTAGTTCTTTGCGCCGACATGCTCAAACATTCCAATCTCGACAACTCTGTCGAATTTCTCTTTAACATCTCTATAGTCTTGAACGCGAACATCTACAGGAAGATCTTTGCAATTCTCTTTTGCAAGAAGCGCCTGATTCTCTGATAGAGTGATTGCAATAACTTTTACTCCGTAGTTTTTTGCTACATACTTTGAAAAGCCTCCCCAGCCGCAACCAATATCGAGTAAGGTCATGCCAGGTTTAAGGCTTAGTTTTCTTGCTATGAGATCAAATTTGGCTATTTGGGCCTCATCTAATGTTTTGGCATCTTTCCAATAGCCGCAACTATATGCCATCGTTTGGCCTAACATCTCTTCATAGAGCTCATTACCAAGTTGATAGTGCGCATGTATTACGTCCATGCTTCCCGATCTGCTCTGTCTATTGAATAGTTTTGTCTTGAAATAGGTCCAATAAAAAGCAAAAGTTGGTTTAAATTGAGCTTCAATATTAGATTTTAAAATGTGATAGATGCATTGATCTACAGCACCCGAATCCCACCAACCTTCCATGTAGCTTTCGCCAAATCCAAGTGACTGATCATCTAACACTCTGTCATAAAAACGGTTGTCATGTACTTGAATGTCCCACGGCTGATTTCCATTTATTTGAATACCGGCGATGCTTGTCATTTCAGTTACAAACTTTTCTGCATCCGATGCAAAAATAGTACTTAAAATAGAGCAGGCTAATAAGTATTTCTTCATAAACTTTTTAATAATTAATTTACGAAAAAAAGACAACAATAATTATTGAATTGAGGTTATTACATCTTTAATAAGAGAGTCTAAAAGAACTAGGTATGCGTCAGATTCATGCCTATTAGAATGTTCGAGTTTCTTATAATAAATAGTTTGTAATTGGGTCTGAAGGAGGAGTTTTAGTTGAGATCTTAATTCTATGCATTGCTCAGGGGTCTGTCTAGTTAAAGAGGCTTTGAAACAAGGGATGGCACAATCTCGGATTTTTTCGATTCTGAATAGGATTTCAGTGGGAATGCATTCAGATGCTATGATGTTTGCGCAGTCTATTTCTATGGCTGTTTCGGGGGGGATAGGAATTGGTATGCCTGGAGTTGAGTTTGACAACTTCTGATAAATTTGACCTATTCGCCAATTAATAGAGTTTCGTAAAAAATCAAGGCGATCTGTAGGGCATATTTTGATCGATTCATATTTAATTAGATTTAAATGACGTAGCGCAAGAGAATCGTCATAAGAGATTTGGTGGTATTTTACTATTAAAGCTTCGGTGGGTGAGGGTGGTTTTAGCTGCATATGACAAACAAATCTATATTAGGGATGAGTTTAATGCAACTGCTTTGTTAATAGCGCGTTATACTGCTGGCTATTTTAATGCAAGTCGCTTAAATCCGGATACCACTTTCGAGACAAGAACGAAGCGTTCTAGAAAGACTTGGGGAAGCCATCTTGGGAAAGTTATGAAAGAACTTCTTAGCCAACCAGGGTTTAATAAGCTTATCGGTTTTTTATTTCCTGAGACAACAAGGGTCGGGATATGAAGGTTTGAAGCGAGGTGACAAAGATCTGATTCAGGGCCGATGAAAAAACCGGATTCATAGATTATGCTGGCTCCAAGAGAGATATTTTCTTTGGAAAGAAAAATGGGATCAAATCCTGATTTTCGGACCTCTTCTCCAATTTTTTCATATTTTTTTGGAATATGTGAGGAGGGGAGGATTGCTACCCTTTTTTTGTAACGTCTATGAAGAAGATGTGAGGGGGCAGCTAGCCCATTATTTTTTGAGTGGTCCCGTGCCTTAAGAAGAGAGGAGATGGCTAGGGCAACATTATCAACCATCGGGATCTGTTTATTAAAGACAAGATCACAGGCAGTTAGTGGGGGATGTGTATATTTTGAGTAGGTAGGATAGAAAATAGAGAGCATCGGTTTACAACTTCCTGAGAGGTTTTTTGCAATCTCTTTTGCGTAATATGTCCCATCATATTGGAGGATGACAAGGTCAAATTTTGAGAGTTCGGATTCGAGGTTTTCAAGCTTGATACGGGGTGAAAAGGTGTAGCCTTGAAACCAATCAGCAAGCTCGTGAAGTTTGTCGTGGTAGGTGATTACATTTGCCCCCTCAGAGCAAAGTCTATGAGTTGCAACCATCATCATAAGGCCATCACTGATGGTCTCAGAACAAATAATTGCGACCTGTTTTACATGTATCAAAAATGACTCTCCACAATTAAGGCTTCCGAAAGGAGAATTGATATGGTAGCAGGAAGCGCATATTTAAGTGCATAACTAATCACTTCCGGAGAACTAATCGGAGGGGAAAATTGTATGGCCCATTTGTATGCTGAGTTAATAATTTTTGATGCCGGATCATCAGTAGTGTTCAAAGAAAATGCAAATAGGGTGTGCTCGTTTTTTGATTTTTTTCCAATAAATATTTTTTTAGAATTGCCAAGATCAGCTATTCGGGCATCTTTTGAGACTATAGTTCCATTTGTTGCTCTAGCAACCTCTTGAAGGAATTGGGCTTGTCGCTCTTTTGATCCAGGTGCTTTAATAACATAAACGTTCATTCTTCCCTGAAGCTTATTGATAGTTAAAGTAGAAAGGGTGTCTCCATCAATGTTGTTCGCAATAATAAGGAGAGGGTGATTCGATGATTGGATCTCCTGTAAAAGGGGCAAAAGATCGTGAGGTGAGGTGATGCTTTTATCGATGATTAAAACTCTTGCATCGTCAAGCTCTTCTGTCATTGAGTCGGAATCAATGTGGAGCCCGTCATCTCTAACTAACTGAATTGGAGGTGTAGCTTTCTCAAGAGAGTCTAAAATTAGATTAGATGTGCTTTCCAGATCTTCTATTAAACCAATAGGGCTATATTTAAGAGATTCTTCAGCCATTTTATAGAGGAGCAAGGATACAAAAATCGCCCCCTCACCACATTCTCTTATCATTTTTTTTGCAGCTTCCCGCATAAAGGAGAGGCCACTATCTAAAAAAGGATCTGCTGATTCGAGTTTTTGAGAGAGATCAGATTCATCTGTGGTCATTTGAAAAAGGGCATCATGACCGAACTTCAATCCTGCTAGTAAACGAGATCTAGCATCTTCTCCAAATAAGATATTTTTTCCCTCTTCCATAAGAGATCATAATATACGGAGAGCGATTTATTCTGAAGAGAGAAGGAGGACGTATTCGCCACGGATCGATCGGTCTTTTAAGAGTTCGTATAGAGTGCTCGCTTTTCCTTGAAAAAGAGTTTCGTGAATTTTTGTAAGCTCTTTTGCAATAGAAACATTAAATGTTTCTGGTAGTTTTTTAAGAGTTTTAAGAAGTCTGTGAGGAGATTCAAAAAAAATGGAGGAGCCTGAAAAAGAGGAGGCTTTGTCAATTGCTTTTAGGATTTCACCATTTTTCTTTGGAAAAAAGCCTAAAAATTGAAATGAGGTGGTAGGCATACCGCTCAGGGCAAGGGCAGTTACTATTGAAGATGGTCCCGGAATACAGGTTACAGGGAGACTCTCTTTTTGACAGCGCTTGACGAGCATCGATCCCGGATCGGAGATTGTTGGCATACCGGCATCGGATACAAGGGCGATCTTTTTTCCCTCACGCAAATGTCCAATGACCATATCTTCTTTAGATTTTTCATTGAATCCATGAAAACTAAATGCCTTAGCTTGGATCTCGTAATGAGTAAGAAGTTTTTTAGTTCGTCTAGTATCTTCGCATAAGATATAGTCAACATTTTTTAATGTAGATAGGGCGCGTAGTGTAATGTCTTCTAAATTGCCGATCGGCGTTGCAACTATATATAGCATGTTGATGTTGATCCAAAAAGGTAGGTGGTACCCGGATTTGAACCGGGGATGGAAGCTTTGCAGGCTTCTGCCTTACCACTTGGCTATACCACCACCATTCAACCATTATTAAACAAAGGGATGAAACCGTCAATATGAAGTTTTTACCACTGGGCTTATTATTTATTGTAGTCTATCTCTTTTATTGGTTCTTTGGCTTTGACTATCTAAGGTGGGAGGCGATTCCACAGTTCCAACAGATTGTCCAAACTTCAATCTTTCGGGCGATACTTATTTTTATTTCGGTCTATATTGTTTATGCAATAGCCTCCATTCCTGGATTGCTAATCCTCGATGTTGTTGCCGGTATCGTGTTCGGTCAATTTATCGGCTTGATGATTGCCTGGCTTTCGGCTACCACAGCAGCAGTAATTGTCTTTATGTCAGTACGTTATGCGTTTTCAAAAGAAGATAAAGTTGATGCTCCTAAAAATCATCGCCTCATGAAACGGATCAGAGAAGGGTTCAATAAACACGCCTCCAATTATCTCCTATTTGTAAGGCTGGTCCCTTGCATGCCTTTTGGTTTAGTCAATATCTCCCTTGGGTTTCTAAAAGTTCAGCCCACCACTTTTGTTTGGACCACACTTTTAGGCATTCTCCCCGTCTCATTTCTCTACACCCATGCTGGAGCAGGTATCTCCGAAATCATAAATAGGGAGGGTCCCATCTCGGCCGGTGTTTTAATGAACCGCTATGTCGTTGTCTCATTAATAGGGCTAAGTCTTCTCGCTCTACTTCCTATTCTAATTAAGAAAAAGAAATGATTAGTTTAATAATTATGAAAATGTTAAATTAACTTTAATAATTATAATATTAATTAATAATGGTTAATTTATTATGGGTCTTCAAAGCATAAATAATTATGCGCTTTATGACGACAAATGGATCAAGGATGATTCGGTCTCCTCGGTAGGAACGGTAGCTGCTGTACCTGGGAGTACATGGGTGAGTCTTTCTTGGACACCACCTCAAGGTGGGTTCAAGGGTAGTGAGGCTGGATATGTTGTTTGCAGGTCTATAAATACAGGAACTAATAAGCCGCCTAAAGCTTTGGCAGGCCCAGGAATTAATATTGTTTATGTGGGGACTGGAACCCATTTTGGGGATGATCTCCTTTCTGAGAATACAGGCGATTTGTTGACCGCTGATATGGGGTTATTACCAAACCAGAGTTATTGGTACAGCGTATTTGTTGTTACTACTATTCCTCCTCAAAAGAGTGTCTCATTTCCAGATTATACCCGAGGAAAATTTTCAGTACCACTCTCCATTGCGGTTATGACAACTGGCGCTGCTGTTACTAATATTCTAACAAATCCTACATTTGCAGGTGCTATTACAACAACTAGTTTGCCTGGATGGTCTGTAGCTAATGTCGGCACTGGGACAACACCAGGGGGGGAAGGGTGTGGACAATTGGAATTTATTCCAGCTACAGGAGAAGATACCTCAAATTTAGAGGTTTTAAATCCAAATATTACCGGATATTTACGGTTAACCAGCCCACCAAGTGGTAATATAGCCTCCAAATGTTCAGGGACTATCTGTTCAGACTGGCTAGTTTGTGAAGATTGCACATGGGCTCTAGCCAATTGTGGCTCAAAATCATGTACATCGACAGGATCCTCTGCCACACTAATGATTTATCAAACTATAAAACCACCTGAGGGTAAATTAATCCCTGGGAAGCTCTATTCTGTATCTCTTTGGTATAGAACAAATAACCCGATTTCTCCTAAATCTGCATTAAATGGTAACAATCAAGTCTATTGTCCTGCAATTACCGTTTGGGGAAATACAAAGCCTACTACTCAAGGTGCTGCCAAAGATCCAGACAATTATCTAGGGTTTTTTCAAATGGAACAATCCATTAATAATGAAGCTCCTTTGGGGACAATTGATAAGCCTGGTACCCCCTGTGCATGTACAGATTCTACAAATTGCATACGAACTTTAGCACTGGGAGGTGGGTCAATTTCATCTGTCTACTCCAATTTTTCCGGTTTGTGGCAACGAGTGGCTATGTCCTTTATTATAGGCTCGCCTCTACCAAGTTCTGTTGTAAATGCATACAATGGTGGAGATGTAATTCAGGCGCCTTATCCTGATCCTACAAAACCATTAACTGACCTATTCGACTCGTTTACAGTTAGCCTTGAAATACTTGCTAGCTCAGTAGGTGCTGTTGATGCTGGGTATATCGATATTGCCGTAACTACAGATCCAAATAATTTTGATGTGAATCCCCAAGTGGTTGAGGGTATTCTCCCTTATACAGATCCATCTTTGACAATCAAATTAAATGATAATTTGATTGCAAATCCCTATTTTGATGGTAATTATACAGAGACGCTCGGGAGTGTATCACCTCATTGGATTTATAGTGCAACAACTGTAATTGATTCTCCTTCTGCTGTCTGTGGAGATCCATGTACCGGTCCCTGTATTGGGGGAAATGCCGATTCCGGTGGTACTTGCACAGGAGTTTGTTCGGGTGGAGCGGGTACTTGTACGGCTCCTTCAGGCACTTGTTCTGGTGCAACAACTTTATGTACGGATGGTGATGGTCTTTGCGATACTTGTGTAGGAGATTGTACAGGAGGAGCTGATGGTACTTGTACAGGGAAATGTCAAGGGGTTGGTAAATATGGTTGTACAGGTACGTGTCCATCAATTTCCTGCACAGGTACTTGTATGGGAACCTGTAGTGCAGATCAAACATGCAAAACTCAGACGGGTACTTGCACGGGTAAATGTGCTGGGGGGACAGGCGGGTCATGCGCAGGAGGAACGGTCTGTTTTAAGGATATAACTAAATATAATGGACAGCCAATACCAGATTTTTGCTCACAAGATCCTACATTTTATGGCAATACAACATCTTATATAGTGTTAACGAATTGTTGTCAGGACACGACGCTCATGCAAGGAAATATTTTTGGAGTATATGAAGCGTATAAGGGATCATATTCATTTGAGACTTCACAATCTTATAATTTTACTTTTGAATATATGCTCTTGCCTGCCGGATCTGCAGTGCCTTCTTCGTTAACTGTTAATATAGAGGATCTTTCAAAATTTCCTGTAGACAACTCTCACGGTTTTGGCACAGTTAAACTTTTGCCTAGTACAGAGGCTCAATATAATGCAGGGCAATTTAATAGTGCTACTGTCCAATTTACTACATGGGATATCCCTATTAATCCTAATATTAGTATTACTGTAGCTAAAACTGGAAGTAATCCAGATGAGTGGGGATATGTGGCAATAAGAAATGTTCAAATTCTTGCTACAGGAAATGAGACTTATGGGATTCAAAATCCGTTTCCTACAATCGCAACAGTACCTTTTACCACAACCACAACAATAAATAATTCGATATTATGGCGATTTCCAGCTAAAGATCCTTCAAAAACTGTTGCAAATCAAATATACAATGATACAGCACAACTTGCTGATGGTACGCAATTAGGATGGTCTCAAGGTTTGGTCCTTTTAAATGACTACCACTATGAAAATTGTACAGATACACCTCCTGGTGAAGTAAATTCAAATGGTGATACTTTAATAGCGGGAGTAGATCTTGGAACAGATCCAGATGCATTAGTAATATCAGGCAGCAGCAATGTATTGGTTATGACTAAATCTAATGCTCTACCAGATGATCCCGTAGCCGGCACATTTGGAGCATTTGAAAATGGGGGATCGTTCCCTATGTCGAACGCTTATTACGGTTCTGGGCAATGGGATATTTGGGTAAAGTTAGCAAAAGTTGTAAAAACAGATGGAAAAACGATTTATCCTGCTGGCACTAATCCTACCGGAAGTAATTTTTCTTGGTGGACATTTCATGCTCTTGATTATAGTGTGGCAGGAGGTCCGAAATGGTTAGTTGATTCAAATCCTCTCAGAAACACAGAAATTGATATTGAAATAGGGGGAGCTTGTCCTGATTATTCCTCAAATTATAGTTTTAATACTGCAAGGTTGAACGGATGGGGAGGACAATGGGGTGGAGATGGGGGTAATTTTACCATGCACACGCAAATGCCTGCAACACCCGCTACACCTTTTGCATCTGTTGGAAGTCCTAATGGCGCTAATCTTGATGACGGCCAATATCATAAACTTTCCATTCTTTTAAATTCCGGGGTCGATCCAACTCCTGGTCTCTTAGATCCGAATGGAGTATATCCTACTACTAGAACTCCAGGATTTATTAAATGGTTTGTTGACGATATAGAATGGGGATGTGGTTGGACAGGAAATATTTATGGTATGGATAATATTCCCATGACAGCTATGCGTATTGTCATCGGTCCATGGAATTCTGACTGGGCAGGTGGTTGCCTCTGCGCTAATATCCCAGGTAATGGGGATTGTTTGAAAGGGAACCCTGTCGGCAACGGGAATGCATGTGCACCATGTCTTCCTTGCGCTCCTAGTACTATGCCTTGTCCAACATGTAATACATGGACCACAGCTACATATTATGTTGCTCAAATGCAATTTACTCCAATCTGTTTAGATAATCCCAATCATGTCAGAGCTCCTGCAAGGCCAGATTCGACAAAAGGGACTTATATAGGGGCGTCAAATCGAAATCGATATCTACCCGAGACAAAATCGTTTATGACATTTCCTACTACAAATTGGCAGTAATTAAAAATGTTAGATTTTCTGTGCAAACTAACGGCTTTTTAGGTAGAGTGAATACTTATGTATTCTCTTCGAAAAATTGCTAATTGGCTAGGGGCGGAATGCGATAGGTATTTGCCGATTGCATCGGTTGCTATTGATAGCAGAGAGGTGGAAAAGGGGGGGATCTTTTTTGCTTTGAGGGGGGAGAAGGTAGATGGGCACGATTTTTTGGCTGAGGTGGCATCAAAGGGCGTGTTTGCTGCGGTGGTTGAAAAGGGGTACCGGGGTGAAAATTTTGGGATGGTCCTTTTCTATGTCGATGATGTGGTAGGGGCGTTGCAGGAGATTGCAAGAAGGGCGCTCTTAGAGAGAAAGACAAAGATTATTGGGATAACCGGATCGATCGGTAAGACGACTACTAAAGAATTTTTGTATGAGATTTTAAAGTCTAAATTTCGTGTTCAGAAGACGTTTGGAAATAGAAATTCACAGAGGACATTGCCACTTGCTATTCTGAATGCAAAGGGTGATGAAGAATTTTTGATTTTAGAGATGAGCATGACGGAGAAGGGGAATATTAAAAACCTTGTCCGGATGGCACCTCCTGAGATCATAATCCTGACCCCAATTGTTACTTGTCACGCGAAATACTTTCAGAATTTAGAGGCGATTGCTGAGGCAAAGATGGAAATTTTCACCGCTACCGCTGAATTTGCAGTGATTCATGAGAAATCGGCAGGGTTTGCTGCGGTAATGGAAGGGTGCACATGTGAGCATGTTATTTACCATCAAGATCTTGAATTCCCTTCCCCTTTTTCTGAGAGCCATTTAACAGAGAATGTAACAGCTGCGGTTGAGGTGGGTAAATATTTAGGATTGACGATCGAGGAGATGGCTCTTAGCTCGAAAAGATTAAAGCCTTTTGAACACAGATTTGAGAAGAGGCAATTGCGGGGAATTACCTTTATTGATGATGCGTATAATGCTAATTCGACTTCAATGATCGCCGCCCTCCAAAATTTACCTAAACCAAAAGAGGGTGGAAAAACCATAGCTGTTTTAGGCTCTATGGGTGAGCTTGGTAAGTATAGTTTTGTCTCTCACTTGGAAGTTGCAAAAGAGGCATTGTCAAGAGTCGATATTCTCTATTGCATAGGGGAAGAGGCTAAGCCTATGGTTGAAGTATTTGAGAAAAAGGAAATGCCGGTCCGTTTTTTTACCTGCTATGACGAGCTAAAAAAAGTGGTCCATCAGACGGCGCAAGATGGAGATGTGGTTTTAGTTAAGGGATCGAATTTTCATAAGCTTTGGAAGGTGATTGATTGATTTTACTCATGCTCTATTGGCTGGAAGGGCTAGGGGTTAAGGTTCCCTCTCTTTTTTTCTATGCCTCGACGCGAATGATTTTTGCGACTATTTTTGGACTAGGGCTAACGATTATTTTGGGTCCAGTTTTTATTAAGAAGCTTTATGAGCTTAAAATTGGCCATACAGTTAGAGTATCAGATGTTGCGGCTTTAGCCGGACAATATCAAAAAAGTAAAAGTGTACCATCAATGGGGGGTATTTTATTTATTACGACTGTCTTAGTCTCGGGCTTTATATGGATGGACTTTTCGTCTCCGTTTACAGTGATTTTGTTTCTTGCGATGATTTGGATGGGGTTGATTGGTTTTATTGATGACCTTGCCAAGATAAAGAGAGGAAAATCGTTTGGAATATCAGGAAGATTGAAATTTTCGCTCCAAGTTCTCTTCTCTCTATTATTAAGTCTCTATCTATTTTCGCCAATGGTAACAGATAGTATAAAAGGGATCAGACCGCCACTAGCTAAAGAAAAAATGGAGGGTGGAACTATGAAGAGGCTGACGACGAAAGAGTATGCTTCGCATTATTATATCCCCTTCTGTAAAAAACCGATTGTTGTCTCAGGTATAGGCATTATCCTTGCAATTTTACTTACTCTATTTGTGATAACGGGTTCTACAAATGCAGTTAACTTAACAGATGGTCTTGACGGTTTGGCAGCAGGTCTTGCTCTGTTTGTCGCTTTTGTTTTGGCTATTGTCGCTTTTTTATCCAATAATATGGCAATTTCTAGCTACTTGAATATTCTCTATATTGAAGGGAGTGGTGAAATAGCAATATTTCTTTGTGCGCTGATGGGAGCTCTATTAGGCTTTCTCTGGTTCAATGGATATCCCGCAGAGCTCTTTATGGGAGATACAGGATCTCTTGCTCTCGGCGCTATACTCGGAGTTTCAGCAGTCCTCCTTCGTAGAGAATTTCTCTATGCAATCGTAGGGGGAGTCTTTGTAATGGAGACCCTCTCTGTTATTTTGCAAGTGCTCAGTTTTAAATATCGGGGCGGAAAAAGGATATTTCTGTGCGCCCCTATCCACCACCACTTTCAAATGAAAGGGTGGCATGAAATGAAAGTTGTTATTAGACTTTGGATGATAGGTCTACTGCTCGCGCTGATTGGTCTTGCATCGCTGAAGGTGCAGTAGTGCCAGAAAAATCGTATGAGAGCTCTTCGCCTCTTTCTTGCGCCTTTTTGATTTTATTGATATAGGAACTTGCCATACAGCTTTGATCGCCATATGCACTAGCTGTCTCACTGAGGAAGTCTTCACCAAATACAATGGTTGCACCTGAGAAGCCTAATACTAATCCGCTTAGTACATAAAGAGTTACGCATAGTGTAGCGATAATGAGGGGGCAAGCAAATGCAGTGCATGAAAGGAGGGTAATCATGCTAGCTCCCAGTGTTATGACACTTAGAGTAAATAGGCTCAGTGGCTTTAGAGCAAAAGAAATTAGTTCAGACTCATTTCTAATTGTTTCAAATATTTCAAGAGCTAATTTGTTTGTAAGAGTTGCTCCCTTTGGCATCTTGGATATTACAGCTTCATTTATATCGACAGTTACTTTACCAAAGAATGGAATTTCAGAACTATAGTTTGGGTAATGTGTAATTGATAAAGCTGTCATTGTATTCTCCTAAATTGTTAAATTTAATAATAGTACAAATGATACTATATATGAAAATTTGTTTCAATCTTTTAGATAACTTAATATTTGCAAATTGCATTGTTGAGAATTTATATTTTCTCTAAAATTTCTGTATGGAGAACTTTCTTAGGGTCGAAATATGAAAAAAGTGTTGGTGATTGGTCTTGGTGCAAGTGGGCTTGCAGTTGTCGAATATTTTTTGAAAAAAAGGGTGGAGGTTGTCTGTGTTGATAGGGCTCTAAAGGAGGGGTTCGACCTCTGTCCGCTCTTTCGGGATGACCATGAGTTTGAGGTCTTTGATTTTGATCTTATTGTGGTATCGCCTGGAGTTTCTCCTGATAATGTGCTGTACAGAAGGGCTCTTGCTGAGGGTGTGGAGTTGATCGGTGAGGCGGAGCTTGCTTTAAGAGAGATGAGGAAAAATAAAATCGTTGGTATTACTGGATCGAATGGGAAGAGCACGACAGTGACGCGGATTGCTCATATTTTGAATCAGAATGGGATGAGGGCTAGGGCTCTTGGCAATATTGGGACGCCGCTAATTTCAGTTGTAGATCAGTTGGAAGAGGATGAGATTATTGTTGCAGAATTGAGCTCTTTTCAGCTTGAGATGATGAAGGCGAAGGTATTTGATTTGGCCATGATTTTAAATGTTTCTCCTAATCATTTAGATAGACATGTGACCATGGAGAATTATTTTTTAGCAAAAAGAAAGATTGGAGAGTGTGTTAAAGAGGGTGGGAGATTTGTAATTGAGGGAAGAGTTGTAAAAGAGTATGCGGCCCATTTAGACAATTTTTCTTATTTAGTTTTGAAAGAAGATTTGATGGAGTTTGTGAAGCTTGCATGCAAGGAATTTGGACTATCAGATGAGGAAATTTTGGAGGGGGACAAAAGCTTTAAATCTTTGCCACATCGATTGGAATTTGTACGAGATGTGCAAGGTGTTCACTGCTACGATGATAGTAAGGCAACTACGATGGAGGCAGTCTCGTATGCTGTAAAAACTATCGGGAAAGACATTATTTTAATTGCGGGAGGACGGCATAAAGGGGGGAGTTTTTCTGTTTGGAATGAGAGTTTTCCTAAAAAAGTTAAGGCGATTATTCTTCTGGGTGAGGCTAAGAATGTGATAGCATCTGAGCTAAAGCTAGCCATTCCGATCTACTTAGTGGACTCTTTAGATGAGGCGATTGAAAAAGGGTTGCAACTAGCTGTCCGAGGTGATAATCTGATTTTATCCCCTGGATGTAGTAGTTATGACATGTTCACTAACTTTGAGAAGCGGGGAGAGGCGTATAAAAGGGGATTAGAGAATGAATCGAAGAGATACGATCCTGATTGCAGTTCTTGTTAACATGGCTCTGTTAGTAGTGCTTTTTGTCCTTGCTATCAAGCCATCTACACCGATTGAGATTGCTAAAGTGAGCTTGCAAGGGGAAAGAAAGACCGAAAAGCATGCTGTATTAGAAGAGAAGGGCTCTTTAGATCAAGTTGATAATCTCCTAAGTAAGTTTGTAGCGCAAGAAGTCAAATCGCAAGCTGAGATTTTGACACAACCTCCCCAAATTGAAGCTATTTCTGATCCTGAGGCAAAGGAGATCATTGTTAAACAAGGTGATAGCCTTGATAAGATAGCAAAAAATCATCACACAACAGTCAGCGCGATTATGAAATTAAATAGGCTCATCGATAGTAGGCTTCATATTGGACAGATTTTATATGTTCCAAAAAATGAAGAAATTTTACCCGAAGCAAAGCCTGTAGTTTCTTCAAATAAGGGTGAGGGAAAATATTATATTGTAAAACATGGAGATAATCCATGGACAATTGCCATCAAAAATGGAATCAAGGTCGAAGAGCTTCTAAAACTCAACAATCTTGATGAAAGCAAGGCTAAAAAACTTAAGCCTGGCGATAAGCTCCGTATCCAATGAAGACAAGATTTTATTTGTTTGTAACTATTGTCACAATCTTTTTGATCGGTGTGATTATGGTATTCAATACCACATCTGCAGAAGTGATTGATCGGGGATCTGAAATGCAGCCCTACATCTCGATGGGCAAGCAGATTGCTTTTTGTCTATTTGGGGTATTTGCCAGCTATCTGATTTATCTATTTGGTTATGAAAGGTTGATTCAACATGCAAATATTTTGCTCGGACTCTCACTTGCCCTTTTGATCCTTGTATTTGTACCTAAAATAGGGATGCATATCAATGGCGCTCATAGATGGATTAATTGTTTTGGCATCTCTTTACAACCATCAGAATTTGTGAAAATAGTCCTTCCAATTTTTTATTTAAGCCTCCTTAAATCTGCTCCAAAAAAACTGATGTTTAAAAGATTCCTTTTGTGGCAATTTATTTTACTTGCTCCCATCGCTCTAATAATGATCGAACCTGATAATGGAACTGCGGCGATATTACTTAGTACGATTGTAGTTTTGTACTTTTTAACAGGGATAAGATGGCTTTATTGGGTGTTGCCGATTATTGTTGTAGTTTGTCTAGGAGTGACGGTTGGTTTGAGTATGAGACACGTGCGCGACAGGATTCATATCTATTTGCATCCCGAAGCCGATCTTTTGGGTAAAGGGCACCAACCTTATCAGGCAAAGATTGCGGCTGGTTCAGGAGGGCTTATTGGTAAAGGACTTGGAGAGAGTTTGCAAAAATATAATTACTTGCCTGAGGCTAGAAGTGATTATATTGCAGCTATTTATGCTGAAGAATTTGGATTTATTGGCATTTTAGCTCTCATCCTTTTATATATGGCTATTGCAGTTTTTGGATTTCGTATTGGGATCGAAGCAAAAGATCAAGAGGGCTATTATCTTGCAACCACATTCACATTTATGATCGCCCTGCAAGCCTTTTTAAATTTAGGTGTTGTCTCAGGACTTCTCCCAAGTAAAGGGACAAATTTACCTTTTTTTAGTCAGGGGGGATCATCTCTTTTAGCTAATATTTTTATGATCGCAATCATAATGAATGTCCAATCAAAGGCTAATGTATGCGTCAAAAAATTGTCATAGCAGTTGGTGGAACGGGGGGGCATGTCCTCCCTGCACAAAAAATAGGGAGAAAGCTCTCCTCTAAATATGATGTTGTTTATATGGGAGTAGGCCTTTCAAAGAATCCGTTTTTTGAGAAAGAGGGGGTCCACTACTATGATATTGAAGGGGCCGGCTTTGCTCAGGGGATTTTAGAATGTGGAAAAGCAAACTTTAGAGGGGTTCGGGCTGCAAAAATTATCTTAGCAAAGCTAAAGCCTGAGTTTGTGATTGGTTTTGGAAGCTTTCATACTTTCCCCGTTTTGGCTGCGACTGTATATTTAGGCATTCTCTACTATCTTTTTGAATTCAATGTCGTCCCTGGAAAAGTAAATAGGCTTTTTTCACAAGGGGCTAGAAAAGTATTTATTCATTTTGAGCCTAAGCGGAAGAAACTCAGGGGTAATTTAACTCCGATCGATTACCACTTTGAAGAAATATCTAAAGTATCACAAAATGAGGCTAGGCTCCATTTTGGATTGAATCCCCATAAGAAGACACTTCTTGTTTTTGGGGGTTCACAAGGGGCTGAAGCAATTAATGATCTTATAATAAAAGGTGCAGAGCAATTAAAAGGGGAGTTTCAGGTTTTGCATTTTCCAGGTAAGGAGACCGATTTTCATGAAATATACACCCGCTTATCGATTCCCTCTTTTGTAGAACCCTTCTGCAATCGAATGGACCTTGCGTGGAGAGCTGCCGATTTAACAATTTGCCGTTCAGGTGCCGGCGCTATGAGAGAGATTCTTATCTATGAAACACCAGCCATCCTAATTCCCTATCCAAATGCCAAAGACGACCATCAAACCGACAACGCAAAATACATCGAAGAAATCGTCAAAGGGGGGGTATATCTAAAGCAGTCAAGCATTACCTCCGAATTGCTCATGCGACAAATCTTTGTGAGTGGAGTACAAGTCGATCTCATGAAGCAATCCATCCAAAAATTCAAACAGCAAGAAAAACGGCTCTGTTTTAGTGAGGTGTTATGAAGTATCATTTTATTGGGATTGGGGGAGTGGGGATGAGCGCGCTGGCGCGGATGTGCCTTGAGAGGGGGGATGAGGTTAGTGGTAGTGATGCTTCGATGAGTTATGTGACAAGGGCGCTTGAGGTGGCTGGAATAGAGATTAGTTATGATCAGCGGAAAGAGAATATTAGAGAGGGGCAAATTGTTATCTATAGTACGGCGATTAAGGAAGACAATCCGGAGTGGATAGCGGCTAAAGAGAATAAAGTTTTGCACAGGTCTGAACTTTTGCAGGAACTTTTAGATGAGAAAAAAGCAATACTTGTTGTGGGCGCTCATGGAAAGACGACGACTACAACGCTTTTAGCCCATATATGTGAGACAGCAGGCTTATGTCCCTCATTTGTAATCGGCGGTTTTTCACCGTCGCTCCTGGGAATCAATGGCAAGTGGAGAAAAGGGGATTATTTCATTGCGGAAGGAGATGAGAGTGACGGGTCATTTCTTAGAGCAAGCCCTATTGGAGCGATTATTACAAATGTCGATTTTGACCATCTCGATTATTGGAAGAGTGAGGAGGCTCTGTTAGGTGCGTATCAGAAATTTATAAAAGGGGTAAAACGGAGAGATCTTCTTTTTTATTGGAAGGAAGATAGATTTCTTTCTACTTGGGATGTTGATGGGGTATCATTTGGCTTGTCCGAGAATGCCGAATTAAGAGCAAAAAATGTGAAATTTTTTGAGGGAAAGCAGTTTTTTGATGTTGATTTTCAAGGGGTTACTTATCCTAATATTGAGTTGAATATGCTAGGTAGGCACAACGTGTTAAACGCGCTTGCCTGTTTTGGCATGGCTATAACACTTGGTGCAAGTGTAGAGAATATTCGTAAAGCTCTTGCTTCATTTAAAGGGGTGAAGAGGAGGCTTGAGTGGAGGGGGAATTTAAGAGGTGCTTTTATTTATGATGACTACGCTCATCACCCGCATGAAATTGAATCGACCCTCGCTGCTGTAAATGAGGCCTTTCAAGATCGGAGAAAAATAGCAGTCTTTCAACCTCACAGATATTCGCGTATGAAAGATTTAATTGATGAGTTTGTGAAAAATAGCGTATGGAAAGATAGTGATGAATTGATTGTTACCGATATCTACTCTGCAGGTGAGGCAAAAATAGAAGGGGTATCAATTGAGGCGTTCTTAGAGAGGCTAGAAAAAAAATTTACCTATGTGCCAAGAAGAGAGCTGACTGCATTTCTTCAAGGATTAGTTTTAGAAAATGATATTGTGATAACCTTGGGCGCGGGTGATGTAACCCAAGTGAGCTCTGAACTTGTATATGGATAAAGTGAAAGGGATATTTATTGTTGTCGTATCGCTTTTTGTGATGACGGCTATCGGATTTACCGGATTTCGTGTGTATAGAGCTTGTGTCGTAGATAAAATGATTCATGCTAAGTATGTTGTGAATTCAATTATTCAGACGGGTCCTGAAAAAGAGGCTCTACCTTCTATTTATATTGAGGAATTACTCGGCCTCTCTTTTGATCATCCGCAAAATTATTTTACTTTCGATGAATGTGAAGCTGAGAGAAAACTTTTGAAAAGTCCTGTAATTAAGAGTGCTAGAGTAAGGAAAATTAAACCTGACTCTATTTATATTGATTATGAGGTTTTTAGGCCAATAGCGCTACTCGGAGATAGTTTTAATTTAGGGATTGATGAGGAGGGTCGTGTTTTTCCAATACAGCCCTTTTTTTCACCAAAAAGACTTCCTGAATGTTATTTTGGTAAGCAGGAGATTGATCCGGAAAAATTTGAAATAGCGTTAGCGATTCTCGCTTTTTTAGAAAAAAGGGTTGCATTTGCAGAGAGCACGATCAAGTCGATTGATGTTTCGCAGGCAGTGCATGAGAGTTTTGGAAAGAGAGAAGTGGTTATAATGCTTGAAGAGAAAGGGCAGACTTGGTATTTGAGGCTTACACCTCATAGATTTCCTGAGGAGATGAATAATTTTATAACGCTGAAAGAGACGACATTGGTAAATTCAAAAAACAGAAAAATAGTCGATCTAAGGCTTGCAAAAGTTGCTTATATAGAGGAAGTTGCTGATTAATGAAGCTCATTTTAATTTTATGCACAACGAAAAATATTGAAGAGGCAAGAGAGATTAGTAGAGGGCTATTAAAAGAGGGGCTGATAGCTTGCGCTTCGATTGTCCAACCTGTTGAATCTTGGTTTGTTTATAAAGATCAGATTGAAGAAATACAAGAGGTTCAGCTTTTTTTGAAGACTACTATAGAGAAATATGTGAATGTGGAGCAATGGATTGTTACTAATCACTCTTATGAAGTGCCTGAAATTATAACGCTCCCTATTGAAAATGGCTTTGTCCCTTATTTAAATTGGGTAGCTCAGACTGTAGAAAGTACTTGATAAGAAAAGTAAAAGAAAAGAGAATTTAATACGATATACGTAGAGAGGTAGGGCATGAATATTACAATAGATGATCGTCAAGGGCTTGTGGTGCTTAGGTGTGAAGGAAGGCTAGATGCTACTACGTCTCCGCAATTGGAAGATGAGATTAACAGTCTCCTTGATTCTGAAAAGGTTAAGATAATGATTGATTTCAGCAGAATTGACTATTTAAGTAGCGCTGGGATGAGACTTCTCCTTTCCATGACAAAGCGTTTAAAGAATAAACGGGGAAGCTTAAGCATTTTTGCTATTCATGAAGAGGTGAGCGAAATTATTAATATGGCAGGGTTTGGGTCGGTTTTGGCAATTTATACAACTGAAGAAGAAGCAATTAAGGCTCACGATGAAAAGATAAAGGAATGACGTTAAATTGCAGTGCTCTGCCCCATTTAAAATTAGGATAGATCGATTTAGATTTTCGCCTCGATCTGAGTTTTTGGTGACGCGACATAATTGGACTATTAGACATTAGATAAGGAACCGAAAATTTAGAGAAGGCGAAAAGATGAATCAAGATATCCTGAATTCTAATTGTGGTGGAGCGCTGGGCTGTCCTACACCTCTTGCTCAAAAAGAGAAGAGGGAGGGGTCATTTAAAAAGAAAAAGATTCTTGTAATTGCAGGGCCTACTGCCACTGGAAAGACAGAGCTTTCTCTAAGAATAGCATCAGGTATCGGCGGAGAAATTATTTCTTGCGATTCGATGCAAGTATATCGCAATGCCGATATCGGTTCTGCAAAGCCAACAAAACAAGAATTAAAATCGATTTCTCACCACCTAATTGATATTAGAGATATAACCGAACCTTTCAATGTCGCGGACTTTTATGAAGAAGCTACATCCTCTTTAGAAGAAATTCTCCTTAGAAATAAAATCCCCATTTCTGTTGGAGGCGCTGGATTTTATGTTCATACATTTTTGTATGGGCCGCCTAAGGGTCCTGCCTCAGACAAAGAGATTAGAGGTAAATTAGAGGCTGATTTAGAGAAATTTGGCGTTGAGATGTTATATGGGAAATTATACGAACTTGATCCCGATTATGCCAAGTGTATTACAGTTCAAGACAAACATAAAATCATTAGAGCGTTGGAGATTATCTTAATTACAGGCAAAAAAGTATCCGAGATACCAAAACCATCAGAGGAGGATCTTGCCAAGGAATTTGATTTTAGATGCTGGTTCATCTACTACCCTAAGCCAATTCTCTATCCGCGAATCGAAAGTAGATGTGACCAAATGATAGAAAGAGGTCTTATTGAAGAAGTTATTAGCTTAAGAGAGGGCCTTAAGCAAAACTCAGCAGCATCAAATGCAATAGGCTATAGGCAGGCAATTAAATACTTAGATTCGCCTCAATTGGATAATGATTGGAAACATTTTGTATCTACATTTAAACAGGCCTCAAGAAATTATGCTAAAAGACAATTTACTTGGTTCCGAAGAGAGCCCCTTTTCAAATGGCTCGATCTTAGCCTCTCTTCCATTGAACACGCCGCAGAAATCATCATCCGCGACCTCGAACAAAATTGAGACTTATCTAAGTGTTTCTGTTTAAAATCTTTAGAAATTTAAACCGTAACCGATTTTTTCTTTTTTTTATCACTAACAGGGGCCAGACTCAAAGATTTTAAACAGGTTCTAAGAAAAGAATGCGACGTAGAGGGCTAGGAGGCATAGGATGACTCCCATTGCTTTTGTTATTATTAGTTGAAAGCGGGCAAAATGTTTTTGGAGTAGACGGTGAGTGATCAGGTATGAGAGCAAAACAAACCATACAAAAACGATGAAGGCGAAAATGCTCCCTAGCATCGCTTTTCCTAAGAGATTCATATTGGGATCAATGAATTGAGTAAATAGACTTAGGACAAAAAGGGTACATTTTGGATTTAATAAATTACATAAAAATCCAGAGATGAATGGATTGTGTTTTTTCTTAATTGTAGCGTTGGATGTTTTGGGAAATCCTTCTGGAGAGATCTTCTCTTTTAAAAGCATGATGCCCAGGTAAAAAAGATAGGCGGCGCCGATGTATTTTAAAATATGAAAAAGGGTAGGGGATTCTTGTATCACTATAGCAAGTCCAAATAGGCAATAAGTAACGTGGACTAGAACGGCAGATGCAACACCAAGTGCAGTTAAAAATCCTGCCCGAAAAGTTCTCATTGATAGGCAATTTTTTGTTACGATTGCAAAATCAGGACCTGGACTCATAGCAGCAAGGAGGCTAATAATTGCGATGGTTGTAATTTTTGTAATTTCCATAAATTATTTTCTAACCGATTCTGTTAATAAACTTGTTTTAATATAAGAGGGAACTCGCTCTTCTAGCCAATATTTGGCTCGCCAAGGGCAAGGACCTGCTATAAAACCCATATGCCCACCACTCTTATGTAATTCTAATTGCACGCTTGAAGGTAGTTTGTTCTGTTGTGGAATAGCATCACTCGGTAAAAAGGGATCATTAGAGGCGTGTAGAATTAATGTCGTTTTTTTGATTTTAGATAAATAATGGTGGGAACTGGAGCTGTCATAGTATTCTTTAGCATCTCTAAATCCTAAAAGTTTAGCCGTGATTAAATTATCAAAACTCCAAAAACTTTTGATTTTATCTAAATTTTGTAAATCAATCGGAAAGGTTATGTGTTTTGCTTTAGCAACCATTTTCTTCCGGAGCTTCGCTAAAAGATGTCTTTGGTATATTTTAGAGAGGCCTCTCTGAATTTTATCTGCAAATCGATTTAGCAAGAAAGGGACAGAAATAGCAACTGCACAAGAGACAGGATTATTCAGCTCGGTTTCACCAAGATATTTTAATAATACATTTCCTCCCAATGAAAAACCAATAACGGCAATAGGTGTAGAGGGCTCTCTTTGATGTAAAGTTTCTAAAACATAGCTTAGGTCTTGCGTCTCTCCGGCATGGTAGGATCGTATGCTTTTATTATGCTCTCCACTACAGCCTCTAAAATGTATGAAGAGGGCTCGCAATCCCGCATTTTTTAGAGCAAATAACATTCCCTTCGCATAGCTTGAGTCTATTGATCCTTCAAGACCGTGTAGCACTAAAACAAGAGGGGCGGCCTCATTTCCAGAAGTCCATTCAAGATCGATAAAATCGCCATCTGGTAAAAACAATCGTTCACGAGTTAGTGGGATATCAATTTTTCTTTTTTTTAAATTGGACCATATGGTCTGTAGATGTCCGCCAGGCAGCCACCAAGCCGGTTTAAATTTGTTGTTAAGCATAAGAGATTCTCGAGTCTTTTAAGTAGCTTAGCACAAATAATGAATAAGTTCTAGCCATCCCATTTCTTAAAATGAAGACATTTCTCAAGAAGTCTATTGCGTGTTTATCCGGTTTTGGTTACAATCTTGCCTCTTATGATAAAGATAACCACATTTGAAGAAGTTGTTAAAGATATAGAAGGGCTTAAGAGCCCGGAAGAGAGAATTGCTCTCTCAATTTCCTTTATGAAAGAGTCAATTTCTTGTGAGGGAAAGCCTCGATTTAGAGATTTTTGGCGGATGAAAAAGAGTTGTTTCGAGCTTTTTGCCTCAGAGACAAATCCTATTAAGAAGACTTTTTTTTGGAAAGAGTATTCAGATCTCCTTAAAGAAGCTCATAGGTTACAAGAGATCTTTAAAGAAGAGATTGAATTTCATTCAGAGCAGATTACCCTTGCAATTAGCGGTCTAGAAGCAGAAGTTAAAAATCCTGAAAAAGCAAAAGCAATATCGATACCACAATTTGACAGATTTTCCGAATTAAAAGATTTAGAGCAGAGAGCTAGATTTTTTGAGAGCTTGAAAGAGAAGGTTATTGCTTTACGGGAAGAGATTTTAGGATTGGAAATTAGGGTTCACCAAAAAAATGATCTTCTAGATGTTTTAAAGAAAATAGGGGACCTTGTCTTTCCTGAATACAAGAAGATAGTATCTGAATTGACAAAAGCGTTCGGTGAAAGAGCTACTCATTTTTTTGAAATGCTTCAAATAGCAACTGAAAAAAGCGGTTTTAAAAGAGATATTCGACAGTATCAAGCTCTTCTAAAAGAGATCCATATTTCTCACGAGTCCTATAGACAGTTTCGAGAAAAATTTAGTGACTCTTGGAAAAGTATTGAAGAGTGGGAAAAGATAGAGAGTGTTGAAAAATCTCAACATCGTGCTGAAGATGAGTCAAGACTTGCCCTTTTATTGCAGGAATTGGCAGGTATTTCAGAAGATGGATCTTTTAATGATAAGATGAGAGATCTTTCTAAAAGAGCTAAAGTCGAAATTTCATCAAAAGAAAATTTTATTCAATTTCAAAAAGAGCTTAGCAGGGTTCAAGATGCTTATGCAGCTAAGCACTTGATTGAGCAAGAGAAGAAAAAAGAGATTGAGAAAGAGAAGAAGGCTTTAGTTGAAGGGAAAGTAAATGAAACTCTTGGAGAGTTGAATAAACTTGTTCAAAAGAAAAGTAGGGCATCTCTAGAAACGCTAGAAGAATCGTATAAAGAGTCGATGAGAATTTTAGGGAAAACTGTTGACAAAAGGCAAGGAATTACCTTGACGCATCAATTACTTTCTTTAAAAGAGGTCATTTTGAATAAGCGTGAAGCAAGTCAGGATGAATTTAGTTCGCTTAAAAGAGATACAAAAGCATTTCTAGATAAACTTCGTAAGGAATTGATTTCTTGCGGCTTAGATTTTGAATTTGCAGGGGTTCTCTCACAACTGATCGAAGAAAATAAACAGCGGTTAAGCGCCATATGAATATTGGTCTCTTTGGCGGGAGCTTCGATCCCGTGCATAGAGGTCATGAAACTCTTTTATTGAATTTCATGAGCAAGCTTTCGTTAGAAAAAACTTTTGTTATACCAGCATTTGTTTCTCCATTTAAAATTGATAGACCTCCAATAGCAACTCCTCAAGATAGAGTTGCTATGTTAAAGCTTGCCTTTGAGGATATGAGTAAAGTAGAAATTTTAACGGATGAAATTGATAGGAAAGAAATTTCTTACACGATTGATACAGTAAGAAAAATTATAGCTAAATTTCCTGATGATAATTTTTTTTTATTACTTTCAGAAGAGATGATCCCTCTATTTCCTCTATGGAAAAATTTTGAAGAGATTAAAAAACTTGTCAGGCCAGAGTTTGGCAAGGTGACACTTCCTATAAGTAGTACGGCTATTCGAGAGAAATTAAAAAAACGTGAGCAATGTAAAGATTATCTTTCAGCAAAAGTACTAGACTACATAGAGAAATATGATCTATACTCTTCGTGATATGGAAACAACAAATAATGAAAAAGTAGAGTTAGTTCAAAAAATTTGTCAGGCTATTTATGACAAAAAAGGTTTTAATATTCTCGCATTGCAAGTGACTGATATATCTACAATTACAGATTATCTTGTGATTGCAGAAGGGAATGTCGACAGGCATGTAGTCGCTATTGCACAGGAAGTTGTAAAAGAGATTGAAGCAAGATTTGGTTTTAGACCTCATCATATAGAAGGTGTAAGTTCAGGTGACTGGGTGTTAATCGATTACATCGATGTCATGGTTCATATTTTTATGCCAGATTCAAGGGAAAAATTTCGGTTAGAAGAGCTTTGGTCTAAGGGAACTCCAGTAGAGTTAAATCTATGTCTTGATGGTGATGAGAAAACCAATTTTCGAAATACGAGTGATATATCACTTTCTGTCTAACTTATATTGGTGTAATGTGAGGGCTAAAAACAGGGAAGCAAGAGATGGAAAAAAAACGGGTTGTCATAACAGGAATGGGGCTTGTCTCCTGTTTTGGCACGGATGTAGAAGAGTTCTACAGAAATCTACTTAGCGGTACTAGCGGTGTCTCTAATGTCACCGCATTTTCTTGTGATGAGATTCCAACAAAGTTTGGGGCAAGTGTCAAGGAATTTGATCCAGAACTTTTTTTAGATAAAAAGCAGGCACGTAGAGTAGACCCATGTATCGCTTATGCGGTGGCGGCGGGAAAGCTTGCTCTTCAATATTCAAATCTCGATCTTTCAAAAATTGAGTTAAATCGTGCAGGTGTCATCATTGGTTCCGGAATGGGGGGGATGCAAATTTTCATTGAGGGAGTTGAGACGATTGTTGAAAAAGGTCCTAAAAGAACATCTCCATTTTTAATTCCTTATATTCTGACGAATATGCCAGGCGCACTACTTGCGATAGATATAGGATTTAAAGGTCCTAATTATTCAGTCTCGACAGCTTGTGCAACATCTAACTATAGTGTTTATTTAGCTGCAGAGCATATCCGAAGAGGGGATGCCGATGTAATGATTACAGGTGGCGTCGAGGCTTCTATGAACAAATTGTGTTTTTCTGGATTTTCTGCTTTAAAAGCAATTTCTAGAAGAAATGAAGAAATTGAAAGGGCTTCAAGGCCTTGGGATAAAGGGCGTGACGGTTTTGTGATTGGTGAGGGATGTGGCGCTATTGTTTTGGAATCACTTGAGCATGCATTAGCTCGTGGTGCTACAATATTAGCTGAGTATAAAGGGGGGTCTCTTACATGCGACGCACATCATATGACAGAGCCGACACCAGATGGATCGGGTGTTATAAGGTGTATTGAGCTCGCTTTAAAAGATGCTGGCCTATCAACTACCGATGTTGATTACATCAATGCTCATGCAACATCTACACCTGTTGGGGATCTCTGTGAAATCAGAGCATTGAAAGAGGTTTTTGGTAGTCAGCTTTCTAAAATAAAATTAAATGCAACAAAATCGCTTATAGGTCACGCTCTTGGAGCTTCTGGTGCGCTTGAGTTAATTGCAGCGATTATGGCAATAAAAACGGGTGAAATTCATCCAACAATTAATTTAGAAGATCCTGAAGAGGAATTGCAAGGAATCGATGTAGTTGTGGGGAAAGCGCAAAAAACAAATCCAAAAGTGGCTCTATCCAATTCGTTTGGTTTTGGTGGGCATAATAGTGCAATAATCATATCAAAATATCAAGGATAATGAGTGAAAGGTTTACAAGATCATGAAGAGGATCAGTCGTTTGGAATTGTACCTGTCTATTATAGCGGGAAAGAGACTTTAGTTTTTATCTTAAGACATCTTAGTGGGTATTGGGGGTTTCCTAAAGGTCATCCAAATCCTGGTGAGACGGAATTAGAGACTGCTAAAAGAGAGCTCTATGAAGAGACTCAGCTAGAAGTAGATAAGCTTCTTTCAGATAAGCTTTTGCAAGAGAAGTATTCTTTTCGAATAGAGGGAAAAACAATTCATAAAACGGTAAGTTATTTTATTGCCACGGTCACTTCTACTCATACTGTTATCGATACCAAAGAGGCGAGAGAGGGTAAATGGGTTGATATTAATGAGGCGCCCATGCATCTTACTTTCAAAGAAGCTCAAAGAATTTGTAGAGAGAGTTGTCAAGTTTTAAGAGGTATAAGTCATGAGACACACAATTAAGTTATTATCCCAATCAGTAAGTATTAAGTGGACAAAAGATGCCGCTATTGGAATTTCAGCAAGTCTTTTACTTGCTCTTTGTGCTCCATTTGCCATCCATCTCCCTTTTACCCCAATTCCAGTAACAATTCAGGTGCAAGTTGCCCTTTTTCTTGCTGCTTTAATGGGGCCACGTAAAGGTGTCTGGATGATAGGTGCATTTATTACTCAAGGCGCTTTTGGGTTGCCTGTATTTGCCGGCGGTGCTTCAACAATTGCTACAATAATTGGACCAAGAGGCGGATACCTTGCGGGATATCTTGTGGCAGCTTACGTGTGCGGAAAAATTTATCAATCAAGAGAAAACAGATCTGCAATTGCGCTTTTCATAAGCATGCTAATAGGAAACTTGATCGTCTATCTTTGCGGTTTTTCTTGGCTCTCGGCATATGTAGGAATGAAGCAAGCCTTTTTATTAGGAATTGCTCCATTTGCTCTAGCAGATCTAATCAAGCTTTCTCTAGTTGTGCTAGGAAAAAATCAAGTAACGCAATTATTAAACTATTTGAGAAAGAAGTAACCTTCTTCCCATAGTCGCTGTTTTTCCTGTTGTATCTAGGGGTATTTGATTATCTGCTCTGCAAGATTTCATTGAATTCCGTTCAAAACGGGCAATACAACAAGATAACGAAGAGATTGTGTTGTCCAATGTAATGGGCTCGTTACAGCAACTATTTTGTTCAAGTATGTTTGAGTTTAGGTCTATTCTCATGTTGTTACTCCAAAGTTTATGATAATAATATGTAATCTTTAAAGGATTTTGTTCTTCCCGTCAACGAAAAATTTATATGAAATGAATACTTTGATTTTTTTGGGATACAGGGTATAATTACGCACTCGCTCTTAATTTTATTAAAGGCTTAATATGGTTAGACATGCACTGATTACGGTTCTTAGAGGAATTATAAAGTTTCTTTTAAGCTTGAGATATCGAATTCGAATTGAAGGTGAAGAGGTTCTAAAAAGCGAAGTTCTGCAAAATAAAGGGGTTTTGGTTCTTCCTAATCATCCTGCAGAAATCGAACCATTTATCATGATGGTATTGCTTGGAAAACAGTTTGATTTAGTACCACTTGTGATTAGTAATTTCTATAATTACCCTTTTGCTAAGGGAATCATGAAATTGATCAGAGCTAAGCCTGTCTCTGAATTTGACAAGGCGATTAGTTCATATAAATTAAAGACGGCAGAAAAATTATTTCAAGATGTAATAGATGATTTGAAAGGGCATAAAGCGATTCTTTTTTATCCAAGTTCAGGATTAAAGATGACTCCGGAAGAAAAAATTGGTGGCAGATCTCTTGCTCATGCTACCATTCAGGAGGCTCCAGAGACAGAGATTCTTTTAGTGAGGATTACAGGTTTTTGGGGTTCGATGTATTCAAAGGCATATACAGAAAAGACACCCGATTTTTGGAAGCTTATTGGTAAATCTGCTCTAATATTATTGAAAAATTTGATATTTTTTACACCGAGAAGAGAGATTGTAATTGAGTATTCACTCCCTGGAAAAGATTTCCCGAAATTTGGTTCTAAAACGGAATTTAATAGATCTCTAGAGTCATTTTACAATCAATATCCGCTTAAAAATGGAGAACGTGTAAATAAAGAGCCTCTATATAAAGTTCCTCTCTATTTTTGGTCTAAGAGAGTCTATGAAGTTGATAAGCCGATGCCGAAAGCAAATGTCTACCATGAAATTGCAGTTCCCTTACACATTCGGCAAGATATCATGTATCAACTTTCGGAAATGTCTGAGAAATCTGTAAAAGAGATTCATGATCATAGCGATCTTATATATGATTTGGGACTCGATTCTCTCAATGTAGCCTCTTTGTATACTTATCTAGAAAGTCATTATGAATTAGAGAAAAGTTTGGAGCCAGGTGATCTTATGGTAGTTCAAGACCTTTTTGCAGCAGCTATGCGTTTAAAGAAAGGGGGGAGAGAGGAGGAGAAAAAGGTAGACGACTCTTCTTGGCCTAAATACAACAAAAAAAGACCCGATGCTATACATGGAAAGGGAGACACGATAATAGAGTCTTTCTTAAATATAGCAGATCGGATGAAGGATGCTCCTGCAATTGTGGATGGTGTTTCTGGCGTAATGGATTATCAGACGATGAAGCGGTCGATTGTGATTTTAGCCAGAGAGTTTGAAAAGCTAGAAGGTAAATATATCGGCGTTATGCTTCCCTCTTCTAACGGGGTCTATCTGGTTATTTTAGCCTGTATGCTTGCTGGAAAAGTTCCTGTTCCTTTGAACTGGACTGTTGGATCTTTTTTCTTAAATCATGCAATCGATCTTATGGAAATAAAGCAGGTGATCACTTCAGAAAAATTCATGAAGAGGCTTGATAATGTTGATATCGGAAATGCTTTAGAACGTCTTGTAACTTTAGAAGATATCCGAAAAGGACTTACTTTTAAGGATAAGTTGCGTGGTGCTTTTTTAGCTAAAAGAAGTTGTAAAACAATTTTGAATAAATTCTTAGGTGGAACAGCAAAAGGGGATGATATTGCTGTTATACTGTTCACAAGTGGAACAACAGCATTGCCAAAGGCTGTTCCTCTTACTCATAAAAATATTATTGTGGATCAAAGAGATACTCTCCAAGCAATTGACCTTCACGCAGATGATGTTATTATCATGCCGCTTCCTCCTTTTCATATTTTTGGATTAAACATTGGATTACTTGCTCTTTTAATGGGGATTCGTATTGTCTATTCTCCCGATCCCTTAGATGGTTCTCATATTGCAAAAGAGATATTGAAATGGAGAGTGAGTGTTATTATTATGGCTCCTACATTCTTCTCTCATCTCTTTAGATCGGCCACTTTGAGTCAGTTGAAATCGATTCGAATGTGTGCTTCGGGAGCTGAAAAAGCACCCTCTACTCTGCTTGAATTTGTCCATAAACTAGGTAATGTAATGTGGCTCGAAGGGTATGGCTTAACAGAGACATCACCTATTATTTCAGTAAATACAAGTAATGCAAGACCAAGAGGTGTAGGAAAGATTATCCCGGCGGTCGATCTTGTTATCCGAGATCCTGATACCGGAGTAAAATTGGGTGTTCATCAAGTCGGGGAAATTTGCGTTAGAGGGGAGACCGTTTTTAACGGATATTATAAACAGGATAATGCAGACTACTTCGTAGAAATTGATGGGAAGAGCTATTATAAAACGGGTGATTTAGGATACTACGACGAAGATAAGTACCTCTATCTTGAAGGGCGTCTTAAACTGACTTTTAAAAGGGGTGGTGAGATGATCAATCTTGTTGCAATCGAGAAGGTCCTTTTTGATAAAGCAAAAGAAAAAGGGTGGATTGAGCCTGCAACTAGTAGATCTCCATTTGCATGTGCCCCTAAAGAAGTTCCTGGAGCTGCGACAAGGGCGGTCCTTTTTAGTGAAATTAACATAGCTCTCGATCAAGTGAATAATGCGCTGTTTGAGGCCGGATTTTCAAGGCTTTATAAAATTAATGAAGTGATTGTGATTGAAGAATTGCCCCTTCTCAAGTCAGGAAAAGTCTGTTATCGAAAACTTTTTGATATGATAAGCGCAACACAGGTTGTTAAGGCGTAAAATGTTAAGTATTTTTGATACAAAAACGCGAAAGATTGTGGAGCTTGTGCCAGCTGATGGAAAAACCGTCAAAATGTATACGTGTGGTCCAACAGTTTACAATTATCCCCACATTGGGAATTTACGTACCTATGTTTTTGAAGATCTTTTAAGGAGGACAATCCGATTTTTTGGAATGGGAGTCTATCAAGTGATGAATTTGACAGACATTGATGACAAAACAATTCGTGGGGCCTTAGCAAAAAATGTCTCTTTAAACGAATTCACAGATGTCTACAAGCAAGCTTTTTTTCAGGATTTAGAGAGTTTGCAAATTGAGAAGGCTGAAAAGTATCCTGCTGCTACGGATCACATTCCAGAGATGATAGCGATGATTCAAACTCTCATCGATAAAGGAATTGCATATAAGACAGAAGATGGGAATGTCTTTTTTAGGATAGCTAGATTTCCTGCATATGGTGGGCTGTCGCATCTTAATTTAAAAGATCTTAAGGAAGGCGCTTCACAAAGAGTGAGCAATGACGAATACGAGAAGGAGAGTGTAAGTGATTTTGCCCTTTGGAAGGCTTACGAGCCTGAAAAAGATGGTAAGATCTATTGGGAGTCACCTTGGGGAAAGGGACGTCCTGGATGGCATATTGAGTGTTCTGCAATGGCTATCCGATATTTAGGTGAAACACTTGATCTTCACATGGGTGGAGTTGATAACATATTTCCTCACCACGAAAATGAAATTGCTCAGTCAGAAGGCTGCACAGGAAAGATATTTTCTAAATATTGGATGCATTCTGAACATCTCCTTGTGGATGGAAAGAAGATGTCTAAAAGCTTAGGTAATTTTTTCACCCTCCGAGACCTTTTTGCTAAAGGGTATAAAGGGAGAGAGATCCGTTATCTGCTCCTCTCTACTCACTACCGCACTCAACTCAATTTCACCTTTGAAGGACTTGAGGCTGCTCGTCACAGCTTAAAACGTATCGACGACTTTATTCTCCGTATCAAGCAAGTTGACGTGATGAGTGAATTTTCAATAGATGTAGATCTCCACCAATTTGAAGAAGGCTTTAAATCGAGTCTAGCTGAAGATTTAAATATTTCTAATGCCTTAGCAGCTCTTTTTGATTTTATCCGAAAAATAAATACTTGCTGTGATTCAGGAAAATTAGGAAAAAGTCAGGCGACTCAAATTCTTAACCTATTTAACAAGCTTGACACCGTCCTTGCTATTTTTTCTCACGATGAAGAAAAAGCTCCCCTCGAGATTGAAGAGAAGGCCCAAAGACGCCTAACTGCAAGGCTTGAAAAAGACTGGAAGCTCGCCGATATTCTCCGAAAAGAAATCGATACCGCTGGCTACATCGTCGAGGATTCCCCTACAAGCTATTTACTGAAGAGAAAATAGTGTTAAAAATGAACGTTTAATGTATAATGATCCATTATGAGTGAACCTGATTATTTTTCTTTTGAAGAGTACCAAAATCGCCTGGTAAAACTTGGTGAAATTCGGGCTCTTGGTGTTGATCCTTATCCACATTTGTATTGTCCGACCCATGAAGTAGATGCGATTTTGAGTCAGTATAAAGATTTAGAGCTGGGTTCTTTTGAAGATGCAGAAGGGAAGAAGACCGATTTTGTTGCACTCGGTGGCCGTCTTGTATTGCATAGATCGATGGGAAAGAATATTTTCGCTCAGATTCAAGAGGGGACCGCTCGTATTCAGGTGCTATTTAATCGCGACCACACGAAAGTGAAGGGTTTAGCTGATGGTAAAGAGGTTACAGGGCATAAGTTTTTAGAAAAGAAGCTCGATTTGGGAGACATTATTGGGGTTGAGGGGCATCTTTTCCGGACACATAAAGGGGAGCTTACTGTTTATGCGACAGAGGTAACTCTACTCTGTAAAGCTTTGCTTCCACTACCTGATAAGCATAGTGGCCTTACTAATAAAGAGGCCAGATATCGAAAGAGATGGGTTGATCTTATCTCTCACCCTGAGGTGATGGAGACGTTTCGTTTGAGAAGTAAAATTCTTTCAAATATTCGGGCTTATTTTGCAAAAGCTGACTTTATGGAAGTTGAGACACCTGTCCTTGAAAGAGTTTACGGCGGGGCTCAAGCAGAGCCTTTTACAACGCACTTAAATGCTCTCCATATGAACATGTTTTTAAGAATTGCCCTTGAAATTTCTTTAAAGAAGCTCATAGTTGGTGGCTTATCTAGGGTTTTTGAGATTGGTAAACTATTTCGTAATGAGGGGATTGATTCAACTCACAATCCAGAGTTTACTTCAGTAGAGTGCTATGCCGCTTATTGGGATTATAACGATGTAATGCGCTTCACAGAAGGTCTATACGAATTTCTTGCTAAAGAGTTATTTGGAACGACGAAAATTGGCTTTAGAAAAGATAAAAAGGGGAATGAACATGAAATTGATATAGCGACTCCTTGGATTCGTATTTCGATGACTGACAGCATTAAACAGTATGGTGGTATCGATATCAATGAGCTCTCTGATGATGAGATGCGAAAAGTTTTAGTCGATAAGGGGACAATTGACCCGGCAGAGATTCGTAAAATGCCAAGAGGTATTCTTACAGCTAAAATTTTTGAAGAGTTTGTTGAGGAGCACCTCATTCAGCCTCATTTTATTATCGATCATCCAATTGAGACAACACCTCTTTGCAAATTGCACAGAGATCCAGAACTTGCCAAGAAAGGGATTGTCGAACGATTTGAAGGTTTTGTTTTAGGTACTGAAATTTGTAATGCCTATACTGAGCTCAATGATCCGATTCTACAGAGAAAACTCCTCGAAGCTCAAGATCGTCAGCTTCAAGAAGGTAATGCAGAGGCCAATCCAATTGATGAAGAGTTTTTAGAGGCAATCTGCCAAGGTATGCCACCCTGTGGCGGCCTAGGTATCGGCATTGATAGACTTATCATGCTCTTTAGCGGAGAAAGTTCGATCCGCGACGTTATCTACTTCCCCCTGATGAAAGCTTTAATCGCTGAGACATCCCCTCAAACAGTCTAATTTCTAGTATGACTAAAAAATATTTCTCTGAGAACTCTGAGTCCTACACGCTTCTGCGGTGATTTTATTTTTTTTTATAAAAAAATTATTCGAAGCTCCTACTCCTCCGTAAGGTGAGTGACTAGAGAGGTGATTTTGGCGGCGCTTGCAGAATATCCGGGGGCGATTCAGTTTGTGCCGCTCGAGTTGCAGACGCCTGATATAGTGAATTAAATTTTCATTGATAAGTTTACACAGTATGTGCCCTTGGGTTTCATTAGGCATTAGCCGGCGCTGAAGCAGGCCGTGTGTTTTCACACGAGCGATGGTGTGCCCAGTATGGACAATAACTTGTTGGTGAAAATCCAATCATAACCCGGAAAGGAGGGAATATGTAGACGAAGACAAGGGTGTCCGAAGAAACCAAAGCGAGGCTCCGCAACAGTGGATACAAGGTGTCGAAGAGGCCAATGA
>CANJWO010000011.1 GCA_947478685.1 Chlamydiota bacterium
GACTGCAACGCAATAATTTTATCTGCAAGCAGATAAAATGATCTTCACAGACAGATCAGCTGCTGGAGGTCGGAGGAGGCGAGCCGAGCCTCCTAACGCTAGTTTGGTTCTTGTAAAATTTTTTTACAATGGATTCAACTGAAAGTAGCCAGACTCTTTTCAAATTACCTCAACTTTTTGAGCACTTGCCAAAGACCCTGTAGTTAAGATAGCTGAAGAATAGTTGCATAACTCTACCTAAATAAGGGTGAGGATTTCGTGGCCGGTAGAGGTGATGAGGAGGGTGTGCTCCCATTGGGCGCTGGGGTGGCCATCGATGGTGCGGGCGGTCCAGCCGTCGATTGGATCGATAGTCGCTTGGTGTTTGCCGCCGTTGATCATAGGTTCGATGGTAAAGGTCATTCCCTCGGCAAGGGGGATTTTAAGTTCGTTTAAGTGGTGGGGGATTTGTGGGGATTCGTGGAAGTTGATGCCGACGCCGTGTCCGACGAATTGGTCTACAACAGAGCAGCCATGGGAGCCAGCATATTCATCTATGATGTCTCCTATTTCATGGATGAGGACGCCCGGTTTTAAAATAGCAATTGAGCGCATTAGGCATTCGTGTGAGGTCTCCATAACCCGTTTTTTCTCAGGATCGATTTTGCCAATTGCTACCATGGCGCTGCAGTCTCCGTAGTAGCCATTAAGAATAGAGGTGACGTCAATATTGAGGAAATCGCCACTCTTTAATGGGATGTCATTTGGGATGCCGTGGCAGATTACATCATTGAGTGATGTACAAGTCGCTTTTGGAAATGGGGGTTCTCCATAGCCAAGAGGTGCAGGAATAGCGCCAGCCTCTTTATGAAGTTTCACTACAAGATCGTTGATTTCATTTGTTGTTACCCCCTCCTTTGCGGCGAGGCATGCCTCCCTTAGAATGTGAGCTGCTAATTTACAGGCTCTTCGGATGCCGTCAATTTGGGTCTCTGTCTTAAGTAGGATGCCGTACTGTTTTTTGTATTGTAAGGCTTGATTTACAACTACTGAAGTAGGGTTTTCTTTAGGATAGTGGCATTTCTTCCATTTTTGTCCGCTTCCGCACCAGCATGGGTCATTTCGTGAAATCATAAAATACTCGCTTTAAGGTAAGACCGTGTGCAGGGGCACATATGCCGGCGTTTTTTCTTTGGCCACTAGCAATGATTGATTCCAATTCGGAAAGTTGTAGCTTCCCTTGACCAATATAGACTAATGTTCCAACGATGTTTCGGACCATTTTATACAAAAAACTGTTTCCGATAAGAGTAAAATGAAATAAATCATCTTTTTCGATCGAAATTTTTTCAATCTCTCTCACCGTAGTGCTTGCAGGGTGTTTATTATTTTGAAATGCTATGAAATCTTTTTTTCCAATAAAGAGCTTTGCCCCCTCTCGCATGGTTTCAAGATCAAGTTCATATGGATAGTGCCATTTATAGAAGCGATTAAAGGGGTTTTGAATCTCGGTTGTTTGAACCGCGTAGTGGTACTCCTTTTTTAGGGCACTTAAGCTGGGGTGAAATGTTTCTGGAATAGAAAAAATCTTAAGAATACGGATATCTTTTGGTAATAGGGAGTTTAAGGTGTAGTGGAGTTTATCAAGGGAGATCTCTTTTTTTAAAATAAAGCTTACTGTTTGATCTTCTGCATGGACTCCACGATCTGTTCTTGATGCGGCTTGTAGCTCAATATTGTGTTGTAATGCGGTTCTTAATGATGACTCTAGTAATGCTTCAATTGAAGGCCCTTCGTCACTTTTTTGAAAGCCAAAGTAATTTGTTCCGTCATAGGAAACTGTTAATGCGACACCTTTTCGGTAATCATTGGGTGCGGTGTTGTTTGGAATATGATTACCCCTTTCAAAAACATATTAATAGCAATTAGCATCAATATGAGACCCATCAAGCGTTCTAACGCTTTGATGCCTCGGATACCAAGACATTTTTGTAAAAATGTCGATCCTAGGAGGATGATAGTTGATGCTACCCAAGCGATCCCAATTGCACTAAATAAGAGTTTCGACTCTTCCAGTCCGTGTGAGTATATCATAACTGCTGCTAAAACGGAAGGGCCAGCAACCAAAGGAACGGCCAAGGGAAAAATAAGTGGTTCGCCTTCAATAGATAAGCTTTCAAGTAGGGTGCCATCTTCTGGAAAAATAAGCTTTAAAGCCATTATAAATAGGACAATTCCGCCTGCTATAAAAATCGATTCATGAGAAATGCTGAGGGCTTGTAAAAAATTATCTCCAAAATAGGCAAATACTAAGATAATGACTAATGCGATGATTTTTTCACGAAAGATAATCCAGAGCCTTCTTTTACTATCGATCTCTTGTAAAATTGCTAAATAGATCGGAATATTGCCTAAGGGATCCATCAGCAAAAAAAGGGTAAAGGACATTGTAAAAATTGTTTCGAGCATCCCTTCTACATAACTGAAGTATTAGATAGTATCAAGGAACTCTTGGCTACATAAGAAAAGAATCGAGTAATTTCTTTAAGTTCTTTTGGGGAGAGCGATTTTAGAAAGAGGAGATATTCTTCATTTTTAAAAAAGGCTGCTTTTGTCCAATTGGTTGACCCAAAAGTAAAAGTGTCGTCAATGAGTGCACATTTATGATGGAGAAGTCCACTTCCTAAATGGGTTGCAACTAGGACTTGATTTTGTTTTAGTAATGTAATAATTTTTTTACAAGTTCCGCTTGCCATTCCTCTATCTATATATACCCGTACATCTACACCTCTATTTTTTGCAGAGATAAGAGTTTCTGCAAGCTCTTGATGGGTAAAAGTGTAAATACAGATATGGATCCGATTTTTAGCCGAATTGAGCTCTTTTAATAAAGTTTCAAGTGCTAAATCTCTTTCTTCAGGTAGGGGATAAAATGAATAGTTCTTTTTTTGTAGAGGGAGGTTCTTTTCAATTGCTCGATAGAGATCTTTTGAGCGGATACAAACGACCAGGTTTTTATGAATTTTAAGGGCAAGGGGGGTAAGATTGGTCGAGCCAAAGAGGAGTAGTTCATCATCTATGGCCACCATTTTTCTGTGCATGAGGCCCTGTTTTGTAAAGGTGAGCAATTCTACGTTACTGCCATGAGGGAGTATATTGTTCTCTTTTGGATCAAAGGCAATTTTAATAGGTAGGAAAACTGCCTTTGACTCAAGAATTCGGACGATGTCTTTGTCGTTAATTCCAAAGCTTGAAATAAAAATCGATTTCTTAGCAGAGTTTAAGCATTTGGAAATTAAATATTTTAGATCTTTTCCGCTCTCTTTGAAATAGAGGGCGTAGTCATCCTCTTCCCTTGGAATTTCTAGGGAGAGTGAAAAGTAAACGAAATAGGAGAGACAAAGTATCCAAGCAAAACACAAGAGAGAGAGGGTTTTTTTAACCAATAGCTCTCTTGTGTCTATTAATAAAATTTTTATGCGTTAGCTAAGGCATCGCGTTTTTTCATACGCTTCAAGACGCCATCAAAACCAACTTTGTCGATAATACGAATACCGTGAGCAGAAACTTTAAGGCTAATGAACCGTTCTTGTTCAGAAGACCAAAATTTTTGGACAAATAGATTTGGTCTATATTGTCTTTTGCTCGATCCAGTAATATTAAGACCAATTCCTTTATTTTTTTTTGCGATACCACGATAACGGTAACATCTTCCTTTACCGAAACGCTTCCCAGTTACAGTACAAACTCTAGACATAATTTCCTCACAAAATTTGCTGTCAACTATAGCATAGCGTTCTAAAATATACAATAATAAAAGAATCAGTTAGTATGAAGAGATGAGAGATGGTGATACGCATAGGTCAGTGGCTAGGTCTGCCTCTCACTTTTTAACCGGTACTTTTATTAGTCGTTTTTCAGGCATGGTGAGGGATCTTTCCATGGCCTTTTGCTTTGGAACATCGTATGCAGTGGCTGCCTTTTTGGTCGCTTTTAGGTTAGCTAACCTCTTAAGGCGGCTTTTTGGTGAAGGTGCTCTTCTTAATGGGTTTATACCATTTTTTGAAAATGTTCGTAAAGACGATCCGAAGAAAGGGGCCGAATTTTTTAGAGACCTTTTTTGGTCGCTATCATTTGTTTTGTTGCTGATAATCATCATGTTAGAGGTTGCTTCGGTAGGTATTCTTTGGTTTTTCATAAAGGATGATTCTGTTAGACAAATTATTTATATGACGATGGTCATGCTCCCTGGAATTTTATTTATCTGTCTTTTTGGCCTCTCAATGGCTCTTTTGCAATGCGAAAGAAAATTTTTCTTGTCAGGTGTAGCGCCGGTCGCCTTTAATATTGTTTGGATTTCGGCCATTTGGCTATTTCGTAAACACCAACCTTATGCCGCAATGATGGGTATCTCATTTGCAATTGTTTTAGCCTTTTTTCTCCAATGGTGGGTCACTGTCCCAGGGCTTAAAAGATACATAAGACAATTTTTAACTTTAAAAGAGTGGCTTCAGGCAAAAATCTTTTCGGCTGATTTAAGAAAGATGATAGCACCACTTTTTTTAGGGGTAGTTGGAGTTGCTGCGGTTCAGATAAATAGTGCAGTCGATGTAATTATAGCCTGCTTTTCTTCAATGGAAGGGCCAGCCTACTTAAGTTATGCACACAGATTGCAGCAGTTGCCGTTAGCTCTTTTTGGAATAGCGATCTCATCAGCTTTGATGCCACCGCTAACAAGGGCAATGAAAGAGGGTGATAAAGATCATTTTAAATCTCTTTTAAGTTTTGGATTTGCAAGGACATTTAGTCTTCTATTACCAGGTACGATTGCCATTTTTGTTTTGGGTGGGATTTCAGTAAACTTACTTTATGGCCGAGGGATGTTTACAAATCTCTCTACAATTCATACAACAAGATGCCTTTGGGGTTACGGAATAGGACTTGTCCCATCTGCATTTGTTTTAATTCTAGCTCCAGCGTTTTATGCAAAAAAAGATTTTTGGACACCCTCACTAGCCTCTCTTTGGAGTGTGGCCATTAATCTAGTATTAAGTCTTGCTATGGTCTTTGTATTTAAGCAAGGGGGCGCAAGTATTGCCCTCGCAACAAGTGTAGCCTCGTTTTTCAACATGGGATTTTTACTCAGTAGACTCGATATTGAAGTGATAAGGCCCCTTGTTAGATCTTTTATAAAAACAACAATCGCTGCTCTTGGCGCAGGGATTGTCACAATTTTATTTGGATATCTATTCTTGGGTGAGCCGACATTAAACATGTGGTTTGGCAATCTCGAGATTAGTTTTGTGAGAGGTCTTCTTAAACAAGTTCATCAATTTGGTCTTCAAACAGCAATTTTTGGTGTTGTATTTTTCGCAATCTCCTATTTTATTCAGGCTGAGCATGTCTTAGACCTTTTCTCCTTTTCTAAAGAAACAGACGCTTGATTTTAACAAGCGGTTTGTTGTAAAAAAATCTTTATACCTCGAGAAATTCAAAAATCGGAGTTTTTCGAAGGTATCATCCTTGAATTTGAATTATGCGTAACCGTTGCCGAGACCGAGCGCTATTTTTCTAGGTAAGGGCGAGGCAAATTTAAAGGCGAGGATGATAACGATGAAAAAGCCGATTTTTCAATTACGAGCGGTATAGATGTTAATTTTGGAAGAAATAGATTTTTTAGTCATAGGTTCTGGCCCCGCCGGTCAAAAAGGTGCTATTCAAGCTAGTAAAAATGGTAGAAAGGTTACTGTTGTTGAAGGGTGGGAGACAGGTGGGTCATCTCTCTGGACGGGAACCATACCTTCAAAGGCGCTCAGGGAAGCGATTCTCGATTTGACAAATTTTAGTGACAAAAGCTTTTATGCAGAGCAGTACAAATTACCAAAGATCAGTGAGATTTCTATTGCAGATCTAAACTTTAGAGTTCAATGGGTAATGAGTCATCTAAAAGAGACAATTTCAAGACAGCTGAAAAAAAATGGGATAGAGGTTGTAATTGGTATTGCAAGATTTGTCGATCCTTATACTGTAGTTGTCACTTCTAATGGGAAGGATGTTCGAAAGCTTCATGCAAAAACGATTCTCTTAGCAACCGGGTCTAAGCCTAGATGTCCAAAAGAGATCCCCTTCGATGGAAAAAAGATTTTTGATTCAACGACTCTATTGACTATGAATACGATTCCAAAATCGATGATTGTAATTGGAGCTGGTATCATTGGGACTGAATATGCAAGCATGTTTTGTGTCCTTGGTACAAAAGTAACGCTTGTGGATAGACGGGCCCGAATCCTCTCTTTTTTAGATAGAGAAATTGGAGCTCATCTACAAGTTGCATTAGAGGAGAGTAAGCTCTCATTTATGGGGAATAAAGATTACAGCAAGATTCTATTGAAAGAATCTGGTGTGGAAGTTCAGTTTACCGATGGAACTGCAATTAATGCTGAAACTGTTTTGGTTGCGGCAGGTAGAGAGGCGAATGTTGAGGGGCTCGGGATCAATCATGCAGGTCTTAGTCTAAACGCGAGAGGCTATCTTGATGTAAACGAGCACTACCAAACTAAAGTAGAGCATATTTATGCTGCGGGTGACATCATCGATGGCCCTTGTCTCTCTTCTTCTGGATATGTTCAAGGAAGACTTGCGGGACTTAATGCTTGCGGAATGGAAGTGAATCGATTTAAAACTCTTTATCCATATGGCATTTACACTATTCCTGAGATCTCAAGTATTGGTAAAACTGAAGAGGAAGTTCAAGCAGAAGGAATTGAATATGAGGTAGGTAGAGCATACTTCTATGAGATTTCCAGAAGTGTGATTACTGGAAGTGAATCGGGACTCTGCAAACTAATTTTTAATCCAAAAAATTTTGAACTTTTAGGCGCTCATATTATTGGGCTTGGAGCTACCGAATCGATACACCTGGCACAAGTTGCAATTTCATTTAATCTGAAAATCGATTACTTTGTAGAGCATGTTTTTAATTTTCCCACTTTTGCCGAGATGTATAGAATCTCTGCTTTAAACGGAATCAACAAATGTAAAAAGGGCGTTAAGTATGGCAATTTATAACATCTTTGATTACAACGAAAAAGAGATGGAGGAAAAGCTTGTTTCCGAAGGACCAGGCCTTAAGATTGATCCTGCCGCTTTTACAACAAATCATATTACGGGTGATTTTCCAAAAGAGAGTGGAAAATCGAGCATTTTTTCAGCCCTAGCAGCGAGATTTTTCTTTTTTCTCCTTCTGTTAGCAGATATTGTGTGGGGCGCCTACTCCCTCCTTGCCGTCACAATTAAACTCGCTCTCCATATCATCACATTTGGACTGATTAGCGCCCTTAAAAAATCTTTGGCACGCTCGTTTTTAAGTCTTAAAAGATCTATCGTCTCAGCAATTGCTCTAATGATAGCTATCTTCAGTCCAGCTCTAGGTATCATGTTTTCCTGCATGTATTTTCTCATGTATGACAAAACAGGAGTGGACGAAGTTGTCCCATCATCCCTTCGTGAACAATTCAGACTCCTTTTTCCTTAAAAATCTACGCTAAGGGAGATGTAGGGTCCTGTTAAGATGAAGTTGCTTAAAGTTCTCTCAAATCCAACAGCAAACATACCTGAATCGGGGACTGTTACTCCAAGTAGTGAGGGTTCGACTTGTGGTGCAGTCATATCAATTGTCTGAATGGCGTTTAGGTAGATTTGAGCTTGGTAGCCTGCTCCAAATTTTACTTTGCAACACTTAAAAATCCCTGCATAGGAAAATCCAAGTTTTTCTTCTAAACTTGGGATGACACTTGTTCTGTTTGGAACTGTTACTGCTTGAGTGTTCGGAACGGGGATGCCTTGAGATACTAGATAAGGGGAATTCGAAAAATACATGGTTATATTTTGTGCTTCACCAATATCAAGTCCTAAAGAGGAGCTTCCTGACAAAAAGAACCCCCATCCAATCCGGTAATCAAAATCGAGTCCTAGCTTTGGTCCAGCCCCTGTAAATGTTGATGAGGTCTTTATTGTCCGAGTAGTGCCGGCTGATTTATTAGAATAGGTGGATTCAACGGTTTGCTTAATACGAGCAAAGCCTGCCCCTGCAAAAAAATTTGGATATAGACGCTTAAAACCACAACACTCTTGCCCAAATACTAGGTCTACTGCATCAAAATGAAAATGGGCCTCTCCATGCGATTTTGAATAAACAGCAGAATTAGGTCCTATATCGGATAGAGGTCCGAGCATTTGACCATCGCCACTTACTGTATGGTTAACCGATTTACTTGAGAATAATCGCTCCCAACTTGCTTCGAGATTTGTTTTAGTTCCTGAAAAAAGGATCTTAGCTCCTACTTTAAATGCAGCGCTATAATTAGGGGTTATTTCACGAATGATCCAATTAGGAGAAATAGCAGGTATGCTAATGCTTTCATCCAATCCATCTGCTTGTGCTGCATAATATAAAGAGCTACCATTTGGTTGTAGAAAGAGGAGGTCGCCATATAGTTCGCCCATCACACTTCTGCAATCAAGAAAATAGGGGGCGCAACTATTTGCTGGAGGATCAGAAGGATATGTTTCAGCAGCTAAGTTAATTAATAGTGTTGAACTGATTAATGTGTAAATTAATTTCATAAGTATCCTGAAGTTTGAAAAATATTTATCATAATAGTTTCCAAATATCAATAACTGTAATTAATTACATTAATAATTATGCGCAGACGAGAGAGTCAAGTTTAAGCAGGCCAAGAAAGGCGTAGGTTTGAAATTCATCTTTTCGATTGGGATGATGAATTGACTTCTTCAATAAATAGAGAATTGTAGAGAGGATCTTTGCGTAGACCATGAGATTTATAGATTCATGTTCTTCAGGAGATATGGGGCGAGCGATTTCATATCCAGATAGAAGAGCATTTTGAAGGATAGGGTTTCTATTAGGGATCCCTTTAATGAGATTGGCAAGATCTAGGATAAAGGGTTCATACGATGGCTTGAAATCTAAAAGTCCCGAGATATTGTCATCTAAGAAAAGGATGTTTTTATGCCATATGTCCCCATGAATGAGGCCTTTTGGAAGATCAGATGGCCACTCTTCCTCTAAAAAGTAGATCTCCTGCTCAAGTCTTTGGAATTCTTTGGGAATTTGTCCTTGAATTTCATAGAAAATGCTTGATAGTTGCCAGATAAATGGGATGCTGGAAACAGTATTTGGAAGTGTGCTTGCGCATTTATGGAGATTCCCAAGTAAAAAACCGATCGATTCATAATCATCCGAAGTCCAATCGCTTTTAACTTTTCCTGTTAAGTGAGAAGAAATTACGGTTTGCTTATTTGAGATTTCTCCGATAGCAACAATATCGGTTAAGGGAAATCCGTGTGAGACAAAAAAATGAGAGATCTCTTGTAAGTATTTAAGATTGTGCTTTTTATCTTCAAATAGGCTAAGGACAAATGACTTTCTCTCGGTAAAGAGAGAAAATGTCGATGATTCAATTCCCTTAGATATTAATTTTACGTATTTAAAGTCACCAAGATTGTGAAGCTTCAATAGTTCTGAGAGTTCATCTTTTGATAATCTGAAAGGGGTGTTATTTTTTTGAGTCATCTCCTAGTCATAAAGCAATTTTAGTAAAATTCAAGAAATTTCTACGTTTTTCTATACAAAAATTAGAATAAACGATGGTGTAGAGCTAACAGGGAGATTCCCATGAAAAAAATATTATTTACAATCTTACTACCTTTAATGGGTTGTGCTGTAAGTCCGCCAGATCAAACACCGGTTCCAGAACCAGAAGCTATGGTTGAAACTCTGCCTGTGGAGACAACAAGTAATCCAGCGGCCCTTAGTATCGTACAAGAAAATGGTTCAAGCGTTGCATTAACAGATGGAAATCTTTATCAGATCCATCCCGATGATTGGGCAAAAAGTAGCGGATGGATTGGGAATGCTGCAGGGATATCTGTTCAAGATACTAAGGATGGCTCACCTTATCCACTTATTCTAACTAATGCTGCAACAGGAACCTCTGTTCGTGCGACATTAGCTTCGCCAGAAGGTAGTGGTTCGGGGTCATAGAATGAATGCGATTCTCTTTCTTGCACTATTTTTTATGCCGGTAAATGAAGCCTTAGTACCGGCATATCCCTTTGTTCCAAGGGCTATTAGCATGGTTAGCTTGGATGGAAAAACGGTATTAACAAATGATGGCTCAAATTACAAAGTACATCCTGAAGATCGAGAAGTGAGCCGAGGATGGACAAAATATAATGGCCCGGTTATCATCAGATATCACAAAAAAAAGGACGAATTTCCCTTCACCATTACTAATAAACAGACAGGTGAAGTAGTTCGTGCAGAGGCGATGATATATTATGATAGGACAATTCAGTAGCAAGATACTGTTTCTTATTTGTTTACCCTTTTTCATTTTTGCAGCTGTGCCAACAGATAATCCAACCGAAGCTTCATCTGAAGCTTCCCAGGAAAATGTAAAAGCTCCGTGGTTGATCTTTGCCATCCCAGCCGATGCAAGCAGTATAACGCTTAGTGACGGAACCACTTATGAAATATCACATCCCCATAGGCAAGTAGTGGCAAGATGGTCAGACGGACGGACCCATCCAGGCGATGTAATAGTTGTAAATACAAAAAACAACAATATTGATTATCCCATAGATATCTACAATAAGCATACAGGTGAGACAGTTCAAGCAAGGTACCCAAAAACCGTCGAAGAGCTCCCTTCCGAAGAAGCCCCCTCCGAAGACGACGAATCTGATTAATATCTTTTATGCAAAATAGCATAAAAGGTATTGAGAACTATTCTATAGTGAATTAAATTTACATTGATAAGTTTACACAGTATGTGCCCTTGGGTTTCATTAAGCATTAGCCGGCGCTGAAGCAGGCCGTGTGTTTTCACACGAGCGATGCATGCGAATGGAACCCAAGGGATACAGACGCAGTAAAATTATCAATGCAAATTTAATTCGCTATATATACCGAGAGTGATTCAAAAATGGGGAATTTTCGAGCTTGGCGTAACATGAGCAAAAGAGATGCTAGAGAAGGTGGGTAGGGACGCTCCTGCGGAGGTCTTTTTCTAGGGAGAGGATCAGTTTGGGGTTGTGGTCATGTTTTTTCATGATGAGTTTGCAGAAATTGAGGTGCTTAATTGAATCGGCATAGGACCAGCGCTGAAGGGAGAGGGCTGAGAGGTAGTATTCAACGGTTGGGTTAGTTGGGTCGAGGGCGTGATAGCGTTTTAAGGCTTCGATTGCTTCTTTGTTGCGGCCTAATTGGAGCCATGTGACAGCAAGGTGAAAGACCCCTTCTCGGAATTTTGGATAGATGGATAGAGTTTTTTGGATGAGCGCCTGCTTTTCTAGAATCGATTCTCTTGTTTCGTTAACCTCTTCAAAGACAGCTTTAATTCCAACGATGTTGACATTGCCTAGTAGATAATCTTCGGCGATTGTGTCTTGATAGAGAGATTCGGCAACCGGATGAGTTTTCATTTTCTGCAGAAGGGCTTTGCCCTCTTTTAGATTGCCGCTGAGGAGGTGGTTGTAGGCGGTAAACATTGTAAGAATTGGGTAGTCCGGGAGAAAGTGGGCAGCTTTCTGATAGAAGGAGAGAGCCAGTTTATAATCGCAATGATGCCATGCTGTTGCAGCAGCATTCATGAAGTTCAAACCGACTACATTTTTGATTTGGTGTCTTTTTAAGGTTTTGTTGTTGATACCTAAATATTGCTCTGTCGGGATATTAAGTCCACGTGCTGTTGTCTCAATGTTGATTTCGGTTCCATCTTTTTGATAGGAGAGGTAGATGTGACCTGGCGGTGTAATGATTTCGAGAGGCAATCCAATTCTTTGTGAAAGAGTAAGATAGAGAATTGAAACGCCCAAACAGACACCATGCCTGCTATCAAGAACAGAGGGGAGAAACGTGTAGAGATCGACATCTTCTGTCCACATGGAATGGGGCGGGAAGCGGTATCGCATCTCATGAAAAATAAAGCTGCTGATTGCATCTAGAGCTTGTAACTCGGTATAATTTTTTGGCAATCTTGCTAAAATTTGTATGGCCATCATGTCTAGATAGGCTTCGTACGATCTCACTTTTAGAGGATCTTCTTTTCCAAATTGAAAGAGAAAAATTGTCCTTGCAAGATCGACATCATCACTTGGCATCGCAATGATCTCATCGGTACTCCAATTATTAAAGCCTTTCAGCTGTCTGTTTTTTAAGTGGCTAGTAAGGAGCTCAATTGTCTCTAATTCCTTTTCGCTTAATAAGACAGAATCTTCATAGGATTCCCTTGTAACAAGGGCAATGATAGGTTTTATATCAAATGCAAACCCCTGCATTTTTCTCGGTTCGACAACTATATTTCTATGTAAATTAATCAGCCCCCAAGCCTTTTGGTAGGCTTTTTCGCCTGCTGGAGTCTCCGGATACAAATTATAAAAAGCAAACAGCTCACTAAGTGACGCTGGATCTAGACTGTTATAAAGGACATCGACCTTCTCCGAATAGTCACTCGCTATCAAAGGGGTAACTAGAAAAAAAATAGCTGTCAGAAATCTAACAATCATCCCACTAAGATATCATGAATGTCAATTCTAAGAAAGGAGGGACTTCATCATTTCGGTGAGTTTGGTGTTGGCGGTGAGGTCTTCAAGGAGGGGGAGGTAGCGGTGGCACCAGTTGGTGGGAACGCATGTGCCGGGGATATTGATGCGCTCATCGCGGGGATCGGGGGCGACGAGAGTGGGATCGAGGGCAAGATATTCACCGAGGAGGTTGATGTGAAAGAGGGAGGCTGTGTGATGGCTGTCATGGAGAATGCGGAGTCTAGTGACTGGTTCGAGGGTTTCGGTATATGTGAGGTTTGTATCTTTGCAAAGCTCTCTTGCATCTTCTGGGAAGAGGTTCCACCACTCGGCTAAAGTCTCTGTATCGTGGGTAGATAGGGTTGTGAGGCTGAATGGGGCATAATCTTTATAGGCGATAAACGACTTGTCAGATTCGTAGTGTCTCTCCCATCTGGGAATTTTGGTTCCTGGAATGGCGAGGTTAAAGAGTGATTTGCGGATGTAATCGATAAAAAGGCCGAGGTCCTCGCCGATTGGAAACATGTTTGTGAAGGAGAGGAGTTTTGTAAGGAGGTTTTCCCCTTGAGCAAGAGCTTCATTTTGGTCAGGGGGGATAAATGAGCCTTCGGTCGCTCTAGCCCCTTGTTTAATGGCCCAGATCCGATAAAAACCGATGATGTGATCGATTCTGAAGATGTCGTAGAATTCAGAGGCGATGTTCAGTCGTATCTTCCACCAATGAAAATCATTTTCTTTAACTACATCCCAACGGTAAGTCGGAAATCCCCAGCTCTGGCCTTGAGGTGTAAACATATCGGGAGGCGCACCTGCTGTGAAATCAAGATTAAAATCTTCGCGGTAGAGCCACACATCGAGGCTGTCAGGACTGATTAAAATAGGGATATCTCCTTTTAGAAAGATCCCTTTTTGATTAGCATAGGTTTTAGCCCATTTTAGCTGTCTGAAGGCAAAGTACTGAATGAGGAAGTAAAATTCCATGGAGGGAAGTTCTTTTTCATAAAGCTCACTTAAGAGAGATTTGGAGGGCTGCTGTAGCGGTTCCGGCCAGCAGTCCCATGCTTTATTGTCGTAACGCTCTTTCAATACTTTAAAAAGGGCGTACGATTTTAACCACTCCGTGGTGTCTACAAAAGCTCTGTATGAGAGATCATCTTTTAATGAGGTAAAATGATCCTTAAAATATTTTTTTAGAAAAGTGATTTTAAGGGAGAGTACTTTGTTATAGGCGACTGAAGTAAGTTTATCGAGAGGCCCAAACTGTTCCAAATCTTTTTCTGTTACAAATGGTAAGGTGTGAAGTGAGATAAAAATTGGATTGAGGGCAAAAGCTGAGAGGGCGTTGTATGGGCTTGAATCAAGACCTGTATCATTTAAGGGGAGTAGCTGGATAATTGAAAAACCAATCTCATGACACCAATCAATAAGAGGGATGAGATCTAAAAATTCTCCAATACCAGAGCTCTGTTTTGTCCTTAAGGAAAAAAGGGGAGTGTTAATTCCATGGTGGTGCTTAATTCCAATTGTGTCCCAACCTCTTTTTGCAGGAGAACTTTCAATATTTTTATTTAAATCCAAAAATAGATCCTTTTTTTTCGGTTCCTTCCGGAATTTCTCCACTATCTGGTGAAGATCTTCCTGCTTCAATGGCAGCAAGCCATTTTGAGGATCTCTCAATAAATTGCATCAGATGCGCGTAGAGGATGTCTCTTGAAATTGAATGTGTATAGAGATTTTGACATAAGACTAGGGTGTTTTGCCTTTCTAGGTAAGAGAGAACACCCTCTTTTTCTTCGGCAAGAAAATTGGCTTTTAGAGCATCTCTTAAAATATTCTCACGAAACTTTCCGGGGGGAAGCTCAATCACTTTTGCCATAAGGAGGATTATTTCTCCAGGTGGATCGAGTTCTATCTGAATCTTTAGAATTTGGTTAACTTCTATGCAACATGATTGATTCAGATCTACTTTAAGATCTTCTCCAATAAATTCGCCGAGCTCATGAATGAGGTCATGAAAATTAATCATTCGATTGTATCCTCTTTATTCCAACCTGTTTTTTTCTTTTCATCTTCCTCATCATCCTCTTCTAGGGCATCGTCGAGTTCACTGATTGTGTCAATAAGAACCATTAAGAGATCTTGTCTATGTTTATCCGATTTAAAAAGTCTAGGAGAGACACCCCTCATCGCATCCCTAAATTGTGTATAGATAATGATTTGAGCTAGAACCTCTTCAGAAAGTCCAAGCATAGCTCCAAATCTTAAAATCTTTTCAGGTGAAGGATATCTCTCAGAGATGAGTTGTACAAAAATTTTGGCGATGAGATCAAAGGTAAGTCTTTTAGGAAGGGAGAGATTTTCCCGTTCAAACTGACCTGCAATTAAATTCATCCGCTGAAAAAAGAAGCGATATACACCTAAAATTGCTTGCATCGATCTTATTTCAGTAAATAGGCGCTGCAATTCACCGGGAGAAATAGAGGGCCCTTTTGATTTGAGATCGCTTCCAAGTGAGTGGAGCATAAATTGGAGTACGGTTTTCATTTTATCGAAGGTAAAAGCTTCAGAGAGTTCTTCAAAGAGCGTTAGAGGCTCTCTTGGATTCCCTGTAATATCTCTATAGAGATCTCTAAGCGTGCCCGCTGTTCCAAGTCCCTGTTTTGAGAACTCCTTGGCCTCATTATTGATATTGCGCCCAGCTTTTACTTCTCTACCAAACTGCTCATTTAGTATCTCTCTAGCTTTTCTCATATTCATCCCAATTTTGGTATTGGGATCTGTAGTTTGTGCAAGAAATTCAAAGGCCTCGTCTGCGAGGTAATGATCGGGGTAAGAGAGGAGAATTTTTTCTAAAATTTGTTCCGGAGAATCTCCTTCTAAAATTGCTTTTTTAAGTCCAAGAAGGGCCCTTTTTTGCATCTCTTGGTTTCTATTCTGAAATTCTTGAGCCGTTTCGCTAACGGCATCAACCTGAACTATTTCCGGATTTGATTCCTCTGTTTGAGAGGAATTTTTGGATTCATGTTTCTTAAGCCTTTGATCAAGAGTCTCAGCCTTCCTTAACTGAACAAATGGATTGAATAGAGCATTTTCAGTCATTTCTGTAGAATGATCTTCCGCCTCGCTCTGTATCAGTGCTAAGCCTTCTACTTGCCCCTGTGCTTTAGCTCTTTGGATCTGTGCCTGTTTGGCCGCCGCAGAGGAGGTCCCTTCGATACGGCTGACAGGATCGTGAGATGACATTCTAATGGCCCTTTTCTTTTAGCATCATAAGTTAGGAGAATTTAGGTCAACTGAATCCTACCAAGTGGTTGGATGCGAATTTCAGGGACAACTTCTTGGTAAGAAATGACCCCATAATCGGGAAATTCACCCTCAATTAGCTTTCTAACAAAACGACGGACGTCCATAGCGGTAATGACAATAGGGGAGAGGCCGCCTGGAGGAGTCGGTTTAACGGTATTTCGAATTGCTTGAAGTATAAGTTGTACTGAATCAGGATCTAATCCGAGATATGATCCGGCGGAAGTCTGCTTGATAGCACCTCTGACAATATCTTCAATTTCAGGATCTAATAGATAGACAGGGAGAACAGTTTGTCCTTTGGAGTACTTATAGCTGATAAAGCGCTTGAGGGAGGATCTAATATATTCGGTTAAAAGGACGGTATCTTTTTCTGTTTGGGCCCATTCGCTGAGTGATTCTAATATAGTTCTTAAGTCCTTTATCGAAACTTGCTCTTGGATAAGACGTTTGAATATTTCTGTAAGTCTTTGAAGAGGTACGAGTCTTGTCACTTCCTTAACCAGGTCGGGGAACGATTTTTCAATGAACTCTAAGATACCTCTAACTTCTTGGATACCAATAAATTCACTAGCATATTGTCTGTAGAAATAAGAGAGGTGCAGAATCACAACATCGAGCGGTTCCCAGTATTTGATGTTAGATTTATCTAGGATGGCCTTATATTTTTTATCGACCCAAAAGGAGGCCTGACTCATGATATTTTTTGTTTGGGTAGATGGTATATTGTACCGTCTTAAGTTCTCTTCCGTCTCATTGGTTAAGACATGATCTCGAATGATACGGCCTCTAGTTAGAGGGACCTCATTCAGATAGATGCAATAATCATCTGCTTCTAATTGAGGGGCATCCGTTCTAACATGGACTCCAGGAAATCTAACTCCTAAATCTTGATAGAGAGCGTAACGCATCTTAGGAATTTTATCTTCGATGAATTTTCCCCCCTCGCGATCCTTTTTAATTAAATCGGCTAGGAAAGAACCAACTTCTAGGATAACAGGAAGTGTTAACGCATAATCATCTCCACCGCCCCTAATAACGGCGCTACCATCGGGTCCCGTCTCAATTACGGCAGAGCCACCAGCTCCAGCAGCCGCTGCTGCGAGCAATTTTCTTTGTTTAAATATGCCATTTATGCCTAAGGCGGCCAAAGTTAATGAAATGCATAAAAATAGTGTGCTAGGGAAAGATTTAACAAGGGCTAGGAGAAAGGTGATTCCTGCAGCAATTAGGATAGCTTTTGGCTGGGCCAAAATCTGAGTGGAGATATCTCTACCGAGGTTTGCGTCCTCTTTATCACTAGAGACCCTGGTCGTTATGATACCGGCAGTAAGTGAGATTAAAAGGGAAGGTACTTGGGAGACAAGTCCGCTACCAATTGATAAAAGTGTGTAAGTTTTAGCAGCTTGCATGGCGGTCATGCCATGCATCATCATTCCGATAATTAGACCACCAACAATGTTGATAACAGCGATCACAATACCAGCGATAACGTCCCCTTTGACGAACTTCATCGCGCCATCCATAGCTCCATAGAGTTGGCTCTCTTTTTGGAGGGCAAGTCTAAGTTGTCTAGCTTGAGTAGCATCAATAATTCCAGAGCGCATATCGGCATCGATACTCATTTGCTTACCAGGCATCGCGTCCAAGGTAAAACGGGCAGCAACTTCAGCAACCCTCTCAGCACCCTTCGTAACAACGATAAACTGTACAATAGTAATAATTAAGAAGACCACGCCGCCAACGACAAAACTTCCAGCTACAACAACGTTACCGAAGGCGTAGATGATATCTCCGGCGTTGGCATAGAGGAGAATACGTTTTGTTGCAGAGATTTCAATACCCAATCTAAACAGAGTCGTAATCAAAAGGATTGAGGGGAAAACAGAGAGGTGGACCGCTTTTGAAATATAGAGGGCTACCATTAAAAGTGAGAGGGAGACAGTCAGGTTGACTGCAATAAAGGCATCGATGATAGAGGGGGGGACAGGGACAACGATCATCATAATAATGATGATCACGAAAAGGGCTAAGACAATATCGCTCGACTGATTAATCATATTGAGCATCTTAGAGCCGCCAAGAAATCCCGTAAATCTTTGTAGGTACTTATTCATTGATTAAATAGCTCCAATATATTTCCTTCCTCTTTCTCTTCTTTTTCTTCTTCGAGTTTTGCTACCCATTTTAATATCTCAGCCACAGCTTCATAAGTCTCTTCTGGGATATATCCACCAACACTTGATTTATAATAGAGTAGGTGTGCTAAATCCACATTTCTCATAATCGGTATATTATTATCCAGGCCAACTTTTATGATCTGCTCAGCCACAAGATCAAGTCCCATAGTGACAACTTTTGGTGCAGGCTCATCTATTGCATTATACTCAATTGCAATTGCAATGTGAGTTGGATTGGTAATAATTGTCTTTGCCCTTTTTGCTGAAGCTGGCCCTTCTTGATAAGCAATCTCTTGTGCAATTTGTCTCCGCTTACCTTTAATGTGTGGGTCACCTTCGGAATCTTTATACTCTTGCTTAACTTCGAACTTTTCCATTTTCATCTCTTTTGCGAAGTTCTTTTTTTGAAAAACAAGATCGAATACAGCAATCACTATAAAGAAAATCCCCACCCTCAAAACAACTTGCTTTAAGAATGTAGCGAAAACAATTGTACTTAAGAGGACGGATTGACCACAAGTGGCAATAATATTTGGAAGGCTATCATTCACAACAGTGTAGATTAAAAACATCGCGCCAGAGATCTTAAAGATCGATTTTAGTAATTCAATGAACGTTTTTACCTTGAAGATGTTTTTAATGTTCGATACAGGATTCATCCGTTTTATATCGGGCTTCATCGATTCTAGAGAAAAAAGAGGTCCAATTATCAAAAAATTAACTATGACACCAACGCCAGCTACAAGAGCCATCAACGGAACAGAAGTAGAAAAAATAACCTGGATAGCGGCAACCATAAGAGGGCCTATCCGATTTTCAAAATCGGGTGACACTGCCACGCTTTTAAAAAGGGTGATGGTAAAATTTGCAAGAGTTTCATAAATTTGTGATGAAAGGGCAAGAGCTGCTGAAATTGATATAATAAAAGTGAATGCAGCAGGAAAATCCTGTGATTTAGCAACCTGCCCCTTTTTTCTCGCATCCCGAATCTTCTTAGGGGTCGCCTTCTCTGATTTTTCTGCCATATCATCACTCTGGAGTTACACTCCAGAAAACCCCTTGTTATAGGGGCTCCCAGTTCCAAATTAGCACATTAAAGCGTTACAAGAAAGGGCTATTTATTATGGTTTAAGGCTTTTTACGGAGATTTTGTCTGTAAGGGGGTAGTCAATATTTAGGTCCGAGCAATGCAACAACGGGATGTGAATGCAAATACCGTTCAATTTCAGCAGTAAACGTAGGGCGTTTCATGATTCTTCCTTGAATATTCAAACTTAACCTTAGAATATTCAAGGAAGATTTTATCTAAAACGAGTTTTTTTTAAGAAGTTTCGTGATGACAAAATAGGATTGCGGTGAGAAGCTCGAAGCCAGTGTGTTTACACGGCGAGGCGACGAAACGCGATAATTTATCAGCAAAGCTGATAAATGTCCTATAAAGTCAGCATTAGTTGTGGAAGAAGAGGACTATGTCGTCGCCTTGCATGGTGTAGATTTTACCTTCGATGCGGGCTTTGCCTGCCTCTTTAGCGCCATTACGGCCGTTGTAGGTGAGGAAATCATCGTAGGAGACGACTTCGGCTCTAATGAAGCCTTTTTGAATGTCAGTGTGGATTTTTCCGGCAGCTTCGGGAGCAGAGGCGCCTTTGTGGACTGTCCAGGCTCGTACTTCTTTTTCGCCGGCGGTGTAGAAGGTGATGAGGCCAAGGGTTGCGAAGGAGGCTCTAATTAGACTGTCGAGACCTTTCTCTTTAACGCCATAGCTTTCTAGGTACTCTTTTTCTTCTTCGGGACTTAGGCCAGCGACATCCTCTTCAAGTTTTGCACAAATAGTTACGATGGGTGCCCCCTCTTTTTTGGCAAACTCGCGTACTTTTTTTACGTGCTCATTTTCCATCGAAGGGAGCTCTTTTTCACTTACATTGGCACAGTAGACAATCGGTTTGGATGTAAGGAAATTGAAATTTTTTAGACCTTCTCTCTCTTCTGGAGTGAGAACAAGTGATCTAATTGGAAGAGAGTTGTTTAATTGGGTGATAGCTTTATCAAGAGCATCGAGGGAAGCAGGGCGCTCTTTTTGTCCTTTGGTGCTTTTTTCTAATTTGATTTTAATTTTCTCTGCCATGTCGAGGTCGGCTAGGATCAATTCCAAATTAATCACTTCAATGTCGTCAATGGGGTCGATTTTTCCCTCTACGTGAATGATATCATCGTTGTCAAAGCATCTGACCAGGTGGACGATAAGATCTGTATCCCGTATATTTGTAAGAAATTGATTTCCAAGGCCTTGACCCTGGGATGCTCCTTTTACTAGACCTGCTATGTCGACAAAAGAGATGGTAGCGGGGATTATTTTTTGTGCTTTTGAAATTCTAGAGAGTTCGAACAATCTAGGGTCTGGGACGTCTACTATACCGACATTTGGATCAATTGTGCAGAAGGGAAAATTATTTGCGGCAATCATCTGTTTAGTTAGGGCATTAAAAAGCGTCGATTTACCTACGTTTGGAAGTCCTACGATCCCGCAAGATAAGTTTGCCATTAGGTTATCCTCAGTAGATTAGAAATATTTTCAGGATTGATTTCTTCAAGTGGGGTACATTCGTTTAAGTTAAACGGACCTGATCTGATTCGAGTAAGCTCATAGACAAGGGCCCCTGTTTTTAAAAGAAGACCTAAATCATGAGCAATTGAGCGGACATATGTTCCACTTGAGCATTCAATTGAGAGCTTAAGATAGGGGTAATCATAGGAGATAACTTTTGTAGAAACTTCTAATTCAACCGGTTTTCTTTCTACTACAATCCCTTTTCTAGCAAGGTCACAAAGTTTATGGCCGTCTATTTTTTTTGCAGAAAACATGGGAGGGATTTGAGAGATCTTCCCTTGAAAATTTGTTAGCGCAGCTTGAATATCTTCGAGAGTGGGGATTTTAGATGAGACTTCGGTAACAATTCCTTGGATATCATAAGTATCAGAAACTTTTCCTAGCAATAGAGTAGTTTCGTATCCCTTGCTATGACCTATTAAAAGGGGGGTCTTTTTCGTATAATTAGAGCCAATTAGCATCACCATGACACCTGTTGCTAACGGGTCTAGAGTGCCAGCATGGCCAATTTTTCTTACGCCCGTAATTTTGCGAAGAACATGGACCAAATAAAACGAAGTTTTATCTTTGGGCTTATCAACAAGTAGGATCCCTTCTTTAATCATTGTCAGCATTCATTTAGTTTAAAATTAAATTTCTCTCTACTTTGTGTCTTTGTTTCTTCGTGCCTTTGCGTTGAATCTTGGGACAACTTATCATATACAAAGCAGGCTCGGGTCATTCTTGTCGTCTATAGATTGCTCCAAAATTCAACGCAAAGGCACGAAGAAACAAAGACACAAAGAAAATTAATGTTTTTTAAATAATTTATTCTTCTTCTGTTACAGGCTCATCTTGTGGTACTGGGTCACTTTCAGTTTTGATTTTTTTAAGGAGAGAGTCAATCTTCATATATTTTTCGATAGAGTCATCAATTTTAAAGGTGAGGACGGGAAAATAGCGAATAGTGATTTTCTTGGAGGCAAGCAGAGCAATGTAGCTTGCCATTTTTTGGAGAATAGAGATGGTTTTCTCTTTCTTCTCAGGATTATTCTCAATGAGACTAACAAAAACCTTTGCAGACGTAAGGTCGTTACTCGTATCAACTGCTGTTACAGTAATAAGCTCAGGAATGTTACGATGCTTCAGATCGTGAAGGATCACTTCCGATAGAACCTCTTTTAACAGGGAGTTAATTTTTTCAATACGTCTGGGCTTCATTAATAACCTTTTTTATAATCCTTGTGCAATGTAGGTGATCTCAAATGCTTTAATGAAATCGCCTTCTTGAATATCTCCGAAACCGTTCAGTACAATTCCGCACTCAAATCCTTTCTTAACCTCTTTGACGTCCTCTTGGATACGTTTAAGTGAGGCAATTGAGCCTTCCCAAATTTGGGCTTTATTGCGGAATACTTTGACATGGTTAGATCTCTTGATAAGACCATCTTCAACTTTACAGCCGGCAATGAGTCCTAGTTGTGATGATCTAAATAGTGCAATCACTTGCGCTTCGCCAACTTGTGTTTCAAGTTTAACTTTGTCAAGAAGTGCTAGCATTTTCAACTTCACTTCATCAACCAAGTGGTAGATGACATCATGAAGCATAATAGTCACTTTATGTTTCTTAACTAAACTCTCTGCATGACGTTCAACTTTAGTGTGAAATCCGAGGATAATCGCATTAGAAGCTTCTGCCCGCTCAATATCAGATTCAGAAATTTGTCCAACTTCGCAGGAGATAAAATTGAGTCTCACTTTTTCAGTAGGAATAGCTAATAATGTCGTTTTAATCGCTTCAATAGAGCCGTCAACGTCTGCTTTAAGAATAATAGTTAATACTTTTTGATCCTTCTCAATTGCACGCTGCTGGAAGAGGTTTTCTAAACTCTTACTTTTGCTGTGACGGAGAAGATGATGTTTAGAGGTAGATTTTCTCTCCTCAACAATTTTTCTTGCCTCTTTCTCTGATGCAACTGAAATAAAATCATTTCCTGCAAAAGGGACACCCGAAAGTCCTGTAACTCGAACAGGAGTTGAAGGGGGAGCAGATTCAAGTTTTACCCCATGCTCATCGTGCATGGTTTTAATTTTTCCATACTCATGATCAAAGATAACAGCATCGCCAACTCTTAAAGTTCCGTTTTGAACAAGTAGTGTCGCAGTAGGTCCAAGACCTCTGTGAAGCTCAGCTTCAAGCACAGCTCCTCTAGCTCTTAAGTTCGGATTTGCTTTTAGTTCTAATACATCGGATTGAATTGCAATCATTTCACCTAAAAGATCAATTCCTTCGCCCGTCTTTGCAGAACAATTGACTGTAATGACAGAACCGCCCCAAGCTTCAGGAAGTAAATCACGATCTGAAAGTTCACGAAAGATATTATCTGTATTGAAGCCAGGTTTGTCACATTTATTAATCGCAACAATTATAGGTACATTTGCCTCTTTTGCCTTGTTAATACCTTCGTCTGTTTGAGGTTTGATTCCCTCATCACCAGCAATAACAAGCAGGACAATGTCAGTTACGTTAGCACCACGCTGGCGAATTGCGCTAAAGGCTTCATGTCCAGGAGTATCTAGGACAGTAAAAGCACCATGCTTTGTTTTGCATTGGAATGCGCCGATATGCTGAGTAATGGCTCCAGCTTCACCAGAAACTATATTACTCTTTCTAAAACAGTCAATAATACTTGTTTTACCATGGTCGACGTGTCCCATAACTGTAACAACAGGGGGTCTTGTCTCTAATTTCTCTGGAGAAGACTCTTCGATCTCTTGATCAATAGTCCTTCCAGTAACTTGCATTCGATCAACTTGTGAAGTATCAATTTTGATTTCACAGCCGAAATCGTGACCAATCAATTCAACGGTAGTAGGATCGGCTAAATCATCATTTATTGTTACTGTAAGTCCTTGTAAAAAGAGCTTTTGAATAACTTCTGATGCTTTCAATTTCATCTGAACTGCAAGATCTTTAACGGAAATAGGAAGGGCAACTGAAAGCTCTTTTGGTCTTTGAATAGGTTGTTCTAGTTGATACTTATCTTTAAATTTAGAAGGCTTTTTTCGTCTCCAAGAATCGTCATCACCTGAACGCAATCCACTTCTGTCTCGCGCATCAAATACCCTGCTAAAGGCCTGTTTTTTTGCACCTGGAACAAACGCTTTTTTAGCCTTAACCTCTTCAGGCTCAGGTTCTTTTGTCTTTTTCTTCTCTTCGATTGCAGCGGCTGGTGTAGTCGTAGAAGCCCCTAGAGTTATTGCAGCGGCAACAACAGGGGGAGCCTCTTTGATAGGTAGTGCTTCCGGAACAATAGCCTTAATAGGCTCTTTAGTAGGTTCAATTACAGGTTCAGCTGCTTTTGGATTAGGGGGAGCAACAACTATCTCTTCAGCTTTTATAGGTTCGGCCAGAGGTATGCTGGTAAAAGAATTTTTCCGCGCTTTTCCTACATTTTTCTCACCCTGGACCTGTGTTTGTCCTGATGAAGAAAGGGAATTTGTTGAAGAAGCCTCTACTATTTTTTGGGTAGCGAGAGCCTTGTTTTTGTCTTCAACTTCTTTTTCTGGATGCTCTTTTTTAAGCTTGTTTTTCTTAAGAATATCTGCAAGCTGAGTATTCTTAATATTGAGTTTTAAATTTTTCGCCAATCGTAAATTACCTTAAGTTTTGTTGCTTAGTATTCCCTTTCTAACGTGCTCTAAAAGATCGTCTGCCATTTGAAGGCTGATATCTGTTAGTTTTGCAAGTTCTTGTGGAGATACCTGAAGTAGTTTTCTTGGAGTATCAAAACCTGCTGCAATGATGCTATCAACCACAAGTTGGTTGATCTCTTCAATTTTATGAATAGATTCATCAAGGGCAGTATCCTCTGAAAGGGCAAGTTGTCTTCTGATATGTGTAAGTTCTTTTTGATGTTCAGTCATCTTATGTACTTCAACTTTCACTCCGATCAATTCGGAAGTAAGTCTAACATTTGTCCCTTTTTTTCCTAAAATAGCAGGGTAGTCCTCATCATTGATGATAAGAGTAATAACGTTTTGATCCTCATCGTAATCTGCTTTACGAACTTCAACAGGTGAAAACGCATTTTTCAAAAGGACAAAAGGATCATCAGAAAAGGGGATGACATCAATTTTTTCGTTATTTAATTCGCGGATTACGTTTTTTACTCTAGTTCCACGTACGCCAACGCATGCACCTACTGGATCAATTTTAGAATCTAGTGAGGAGACAGCCATTTTTGTACGAAATCCAGCGTCGCGAACAATTTTGTTAATAATGATCAAGCCGTCATTTAACTCAGGAACTTCTTGCATAAAGAGGCCGCTGACAAATTCTGGATGAGATCTGGATAAGATAACTTCAGCACCGCCATTTTCAGTATCTTGAACATCATAGAGAAGAGCTAAAACTTTATCGCCAATGTGGTATTTTTCAGTTTTAGGATAAAAACGGCCCGGTAATACCGCTTCTACTTTACCTAAATTGATAACGAGTGTGTGTTGTTTTCCGACACGTGAAACAGTACCTGAAATAAGTTCGCCAATTCGGCCTCGGTATTCTTGGTAGATCACATCTCTCTCTGCATTTCTGAGTTTTTGAGAAATGAGTTGTCTTGCAACTTGAGCTGCTATTCGGCCAAATGCTTCTATAGAAACTTCTATATCAATCCAATCGCCAATCTGACAATTTGAGTCCATTTCTCTAGCGAGTTCAAGTGAGATCTCCTCAGAAGGATACTCGACTTTTTCTACGATTTCTTTCTCAGCAATTGCTAAAATTTCTGCAGTCTTAGGATTCACTGTAATTTGGACGTTATTCATCCCTTGCAGCCCTTTTCTAGCGGCAATGAGAAGAGCTTCTTCAATCGCTTTCACAATCGTATCGCGTTTAATCCCTTTTTCCCTTTCTAGGTACTCAAAAATTGCAAGTAGATCTTTATTCATCGTCTCTCCAGAAAAACTTAAAACCCCATTATGGGATTGAACTTTAATGTTGTTTGGCAGGGTAATATACCCCGCCAACCGAGAAGTAATCTATTTAGTTGATTTCTTCTTTTGCTTTTTGTCTTTTCTCTCATTTTCATCATCTAGATCTGCATCTTGCTCTTCGTAAGACCCGACTACAATATCATCTTTGCTATTTGGGTCTACAAGAAATTCCTTGATAGATAGAGATACTCTTTTAAGTTCTCTGTCTATTTTAAGGACTTTAGCCTGAACTTCAGATCCAACAGGGACGATATCTTCTACTTTGCCAAAGGCTTGATCAGAAAGTTCTGTTACATGAACAAGACCTTCAATTCCATTGTCGAGCTCAATAAAAGCTCCAAACGCAGCAATCTTTGTTACAATTCCTTTCACCGTTGATCCGACAGGCATTGTCTTTTCAATAGTATCCCAAGGATTGTCCGTCAGTTGTTTTACGCCAAGAGTGATTTTCTTGCTTTCTTTATCGACTGAGAGAATAACAGCATCAACTCTATCGCCTTTCTTCAATACTTCTGAAGGATGAGAAATCTTCTTGATCCAGCTAATATCAGAAATATGAATTAGTCCATCAACTCCAGGCTCTAACTCTACGAAAGCGCCATAGTTTGTAAGGTTTCTAATTTCTACTGATACTTTTTTTCCTGGTGGGTATTTTGCTTCTACATCTTCCCAAGGATTTCTCTCCATTTGCTTGATGCCAAGTGAGATCTTCCCTTCGTCTTTTTGTACTGAGAGAACGATCGCTTCTACTTCATCACCCTTATTAACGATCTGACTTGGATCGGTAACGTTTTTAACCCAAGACATTTCAGAGACGTGAATCAGACCTTCGATGCCAGGTTCAATCTCAATGAAAGCGCCGTAAGATACTAGGTTGACAATTTTGCCACGCACTTTAGTTCCAGGTGGGTATTTTCTTTCGATAGCGTCCCAAGGATTAGAATCTTTTTGTTTCAATCCAAGAGCAACTCTCCCTTTTTCTTTGTCGACATGGAGAATCATTACTTCTAACTCATCACCAAGACCAACAAGTTCACTTGGGTGTTTAATACGTTTCCATGTCATATCAGTAATATGAAGAAGTCCGTCAATACCATCAAGATCAAGGAAAACTCCGAAATCAGTGATGTTTTTGACAACACCTTTTTTTACATCGCCTGCTTTAATATCTTCAAGCATTTCGGCTTTACGATAGACGCGCTCTTCTTCGAGTAACTCTCTTCGAGAGACAACGATGTTTTTTCTTTCGATATTGATTTTAAGTATTTTAACTTCAAAAGTTTTACCGAGGTAATCGTCGATGCTCTTAATTCTTTTGTTGTCAATTTGTGAGCCAGGTAAGAAAGCGTCCATTCCATCGATATCTACGATTAGGCCACCTTTTACTTTTCTAATTACAGTACCTTTTACGATCGAGCCCTCTTTATGGTTCTCGAGGATGTGCTCCCACTGTCTTTGTCTTCTAGCTTTTTCTCTTGAAAGGGTGATTTGACCCATCGCTGATTCAGTTTCGTCTAAGAAGACCTCAACATCGTTTCCAAGTTTAATTTCACTTATTTCACCAAATTCTGAAATAGGTATAAGCCCTTCAGATTTCAGTCCAACGTCGACAACAACAAAATCTTTTGTGATCTCTACAATGGTTCCAGTTAGAATTTGACCCGGAAGAAGAGAAGTCAGAGAGCCTTGGCCGCTCTGCTTATCCCGGTGGTCGAGTAGATTTTGAAAGGCAAGCTTATCTTTTGGATCAAATTCTTCATCTCCAATGATTTTGCTATCTTCATCTGCCCATTTTTGTGTTTGTTGCTTTGACATGTTAAAGGTTTCTCCTACTTATCTTGATAATGCAAAGAGTGTAACAAAGTTTAAAAAATAAAAGCAACTCTAAAGGTAATTCTGATAGAATATAAAAGTTTATGGAAACTCTCGTTTTAAAGTTTGGAGGGGCTGCTCTTAGAGATTTGGGGCAGTTTCAAAAAGTTGCTGACATCATTGCCCTAAAAAAAAATAGCTATGATCGGTTAGTGGTTGTAGTGAGCGCCATGGGTAAAATGACAGATGAACTTTTAAGTCTGGCTAGACAAATTATGCCGGATCCCCCAAAAAGAGAGCAGGATATGCTTATATCAGTTGGAGAAAGGATCAGTATGACGCTCCTTGCGATGGTTCTTTTTCAGAGAGGATATCAGGCTATTAGCCTTACCGGAAGTCAAGCCGGAATAATAACTTGTGGTAGACATAGTGATGCAAGAGTTTTAGATGTGAAGCCAAGGCGAATCTTACCTCATCTCGACGAAGGAAAAATTGTAATTGTTGCTGGTTTTCAAGGAGTTAGCTCTGATGGGGAGATTACAACCCTTGGCCGTGGGGGATCTGATACGACAGCTGTAGCGCTTGCAATTGCACTAAAAGCTACGCGGGTTGAATTTTATAAGGATGTGAAGGGGATTTATTCAGCGGATCCCAAGAAAGACCATACAGCTGAATATTTACCTGAGCTAACATATATAGAAGCTTTAAAGATCACCATGAAATCGGAACGGAAAATATTGCATCCAAGGGCTATTGAGCTTGCGATAAAAAACAATATACCGCTCCTTGTAAGCTCTTTTGAAGAAGAGGGCTCAGGAAGTCTGATTATCCAAGATGGAAGAGATCTATTTGAAAAACCCATTTATGAGGCATTAGAATGCTCGGTTCAATAGAGAAGGCAAAAGCAGTTACGATCTCTTTGAAGAGAGAGGAGAATGAGATCTATATGCACATTGAGGCACCTTATAGAAAAGATCTCTTAAAATTTTTTATTGAAATGTGTACAAATTGGCTGATTCCAGGTAAAAATTTATTCCTTTCAAAGTTTAGCTCTGTTAGGGAAGGTCAATTAATTGTTTGCGAGGTTCTCATTCTGCCAGCCCATGAAGAAGAGAGGGACATGATTTGTGAAAATTTTACACTATTGGAAGATGAGATTAAACTCGGGCTTAGATCTGCCTATCATGCAAAAAAGCTTTTGGAGTTAAAAGGGCTCTTCCTTGAAGAGAAAGAAAGTTTTGTTAAAGAGACGATTCGAGAGAGGGTGACTAGATTTCCAAATTATTTTGATTACGATGTTTTTCCATTGATGCAAAAATTTTTAGTCTCTGTAAATGAAGAGTACAAGAACGGTAGATCGTATCAAGTGCTCTCTTTTATCATATGTACTTGTTATCGCATTTCGCAGAAATTGCTTGATGGGATAGATGAGGTTTCGGATAAAAGACATTTTTTTTTAAAACTCATCCCAATTTCCGAGTCGACCCCTTTTGGCGAAAAATTGATTCTAGGGTGCTGTATAGGGATGAATTTTCTAAAAGATAACGAAATTTTGGAAGATAGACACCTTCTTAGAGCGGTAAAAAAATATTGTCCAGATGTGACATTAGTAGAGGGTTCTTATTTTATTCAAAAAGATGATAAAACCCTTATTTTTTATATAGAATTGGAACAGGAAGACTCATTTACCTATCATGAAATTGCGCTTTTAAAAAAAGAATTGAAGGAGCAGGTGAAGGGGTCGATTGAGAGTCTAGTCCGCCCTGTCTTTATGCCTCGTAATGAAGAAGAGGTTATGAAATATATTGTCACATTGAGTAAGCAGGTGACTACGGTCAAAGACCTTCCTCAAATCGTAATCATGTTTAATGAGCAAACGGATGAAAATTTAATCTTTACGTTAGTAATGGTAAGACCCCTATTTGAGATGAGCCCACAAATTCAAAAAATATTAGAGAGTGACGATTTTGAGGTCCATATCGAAAAAGTGAGGCAGGCGGGATATATTCGAAAAAGGGTCTCTAAAGAGGCGTCTCAAATTAGAATTTGTATGAAAAAAATAGACTATCTGCGGGAAGATTTTGTTGTTGATCTCTATATGGCAAGGCAGGCAATTGTCTCTTGGCTAGAAAGATATCTTGGGCCAGTGCGCGATTATAATGGGGGAATGATCTCAAGGCAGATGGAGATTTTTCTCGATTTTCAAGAAAAAATTAGTGGTAATGGGGCTCTTCATCCTCATAGATTAAGTAATTTTTTTCATGCCCTTTACCCAATCGAATTACGGACGGCAGTTTCTGTTCAGTGTTTGCAAGAATTCTATAAACTTTTTTCTGTAGTTATAGAAGAGGATAGAGATTATTTAATGAGAGAGGATGGTCATATACTCTTCATCTGTATGAAAGAAACAAAGGGCGTCCTAGATACAATTTTAGCCCTAAAATTTTCCCCCTTTAAACTTCTCCAACTCCAATTAACCATACATGAGAAGCCAATTCTGGGATTTGTCTTCTTTTCGGAATCAACTGACGAAAAAAATATTTTTTTACACTCCATTAGCCGTTGTTTGAGTTAATTAAGAGGATAGGGTATAATTGTGACGAATGTGTGACTTAAAAATTGGAATTTTATGAAAGAATTTATACAGTTTGAACCATCTATGATTGCAGCTGACTGGGCGCGTATGGGTGAGGAAGCTAAGAGTTGTTTTGAAGCTGGAGCGGAAATTCTTCATTTAGATGTAATGGATGGCCTTTTTGTCCCTAATTTAACGATGGGACCGGCGCTTGTGAAGGCTATTAGAAAAGCAGTACCTAAGGCGATTTTAGATGTCCATTTAATGATTTATAATCCAGACGACTATGTAGAAAAATTTATTGAAGCAGGAGCTGATGAGATTACGTTTCATTTGGAGGCAACTGAAGAGGTGGAGCACGTTCTCAATTTCATCAGAGTGTGTGGAAAAAAATCGGGACTTGCAATTCGACCTGAAACGACAGAGACCTTACTATTAAAATATTTAGATATTGCTGATAAACTTTTAATTATGACAGTTGAGCCAGGATTTGGCGGGCAAGCTTTTATGCCAGAAATGCTCGATAAAGTTAAATTCTTGCGCGATAGCGCTACTAAATTAGGTATAGAAATTGATATTCAGGTAGACGGCGGGATTGATTACGAAACAGGACGCCTCAGTATTGAAGCAGGAGCTAATCGTTTAGTGACGGGGACCCATTTTTTTAAGCAAAAAGATAGGAAAGAGGCTGTTTGTAAATATAACGAACTTAGGAAGCTAAAAAAATGAAAAAAATTTGCACCATCGGTGGGGGGACAGGAAATTTTGTCGTTCTCAGGGGACTAAAGCACTACTTTGATTTAGATATCAGCGCGATTGTCTCTATGGCCGATGATGGTGGAAGTACAGGTATTCTTCGCGATGAACTTGGGGTATTGCCTGCAGGGGATGCGCGCCAGTGTGTAGTAGCTCTTTCAAATTCGTCAAGATTGATGAGGAATCTTATGAATTACAGATTTGAAAACGGGGGGCTTCGGGGACACAGTTTTGGTAATCTTTTTCTCTCTGCTTTAGAAAAGGTGACTGGAAGTTTTGAGAGAGCGATTGAAGAGGTTGGAAAAATTTTAAATATTCGGGGGAAAGTTCTCCCTGTAACGACACAGCAAGTTCACCTAAAAATGGTTTTGAATGATAGAACTGTTCTCGAAGGGGAAAAAGAGATCTACCTTTCACAAGAAATAGATAAAGGTTATAAAAGTATTTATTTAGAGCCTCATCCTACCGCAAACCCACATGCAATTGATGCGATTTTAAATGCCGATGTTATTGTGATTGGGCCTGGAGGATTGCACACCTCGCTTATTGCAAATTTATTAGTTGAAGGGGTTGCAGAGGCAGTTTTGCAGTCTAAAGCAATCAAAGTTTTTGTTGTCAACTTGATGAATCGAAAAGGACAGACGACAAACTTTAGAGTGAGCCACTATATTAAAGAGATCAGCAAATTTATCGGTGGCGACGTGTTTGATTATATTTTAGTGAATAATGAAGAGCCTCCATTAGAGCTTATTGAATTTTATAGAGAAGAGGGAGAGCTTGTTAAAAATGACATGGATGATCCTAGAGTGATAGCAATACCGATGCTTGGAGGTTTGCAAAAAGAGGAAGGAAACGATTTAATGAAGAGAAATCTTATTAGACACGATTCTAAAAAATTGGCCGAAGGTTTGATGAAAATTGTAGGAAAAGTAGGGGATCCATGCTGCTCATTTTCGATTTAGATGACACATTGATTCCAACATCCCTGGATATTACACCAAAAAAATTGGAACAGGCTTTAAAAAAAATGATTGAGAGTGGGCTTCAGGTTAGTTTTGAACAAGGGAGAGAGATTCTCCTCGCAATGAATGAAAAGGCCTGCCGTAGTAGAGAGGTAATAAGAGAATTTTCAACCCTTATGCAAGGGACAGAAGCGCACGCAGAAATTGGATTGAGTGTACTAGAAGAGGATTTGAGCGAGATTAAAGTTAAGCAAGAAGAGGGGTTGAACGAGTTTTTGAAAGGGCTAAAAGAGAGATACAGATTGGCAATCGTAACAGGTGGCAAAGTCGCGGTTCAAGAAGAGAAAATTGATCTCTATGGAATTGATAGAACACTCTTTGAAGAGATTATAGTTGAAGAATGGGGAATGAAAGAGAGAGCTTATATGCGCTTAATGGATAGATTCGGGCCATTTCTTGTTGTGGGAGATCGCATTACAAACGATTTAAGTTGCGCGAAAAAATTGGGTGGAATCACAATACATATTCGTCAAGGAAGAGGGGAATTTGAACCAAAAAATCATCCTGACGTGGATTTTGAAATAAGAACAATAAAAGAATTAACAGAGGTCTTGGAGAGAGTATGACAACAAGTAACCAAATTACACCTGGTATGACCATATCTTTTGATAAGAAGATCTACAGAGTAGAGTCTTGTGTAAAAGTAACTGTGGCTAAAGGTTTACCGTTTATTAAAACTAAGCTTAAAAACCTATTAACAGAGGAAGTCGTCGAGAAAAACTTCAAAACGGATCAGTCTGTTGATGAGGTAAAGTTGAATGAAAGACGATTGGAATATCTCTATTTGGAAGGGAATCAACACCTGTTTTTAGATATTGATAATCTTGAGCAAGTACTTGTCCCAAATGAAGTAGTTGGAGATAAGGTAAATTATCTCAAAGAGGCTGTTGGCGTAAAGGCACTTCTATACGGAGATACAGCGTTCTCTGTTGATTTACCCCAGTTTCTAGAGTTAATGATTGTTAAAACAGAAGACCTTGATGCATCTAATGTGATGTCAGCTTCCAATCGGCTTGCCATTTTGGAGACAGGGGCTAAAATTGAAGTGCCAATGTTTATTGAAAGTGGCGATATTATAAAAGTCGACACTAAAACAGATGAATATGTACAGAGAGTCTAAAAAATGGATTTAAAACAAATAAAAGAGTTAATACAGCTTTTAGAAAAATCTGGGCTAAATAAGCTTACCATTAAAGAAAAGGGGATGGAAATCTCTTTGGAAAAAGGTGGAAGTCCCTATCCCCAAGAAATTTCTCACCCTGTAAAAAGAGATTCCCCGGTTGTGATCCATTCTGCTGCAGAGACGCCAATAAAAGCGCAGTTTGTGGAAGAGGAATATGATCCTAAGAATTATCACAAATCTCCAATGGTTGGAATGTTTTACCGTTCAAACAAACCGACAGAGCCTTCAATTGTAAATGAAGGCGATCAGGTAGAAGTTGGGCAAGTTCTTTGCATCATTGAAGCGATGAAAGTAATGAATGAGATTAAAAGTGTTAAAAAGGGCAAGATAGTAAAAATTTTTGTGGAAAATGGGTTACCTGTTGAATTCGGGCAGCCATTATTCGTAATTGAATAACAGAGAAAACTATGAAAAAAATACTGATTGCCAATCGCGGTGAAATTGCTGTTAGGATCATTCGGGCTTGCCATGATCTTGGAATTTCTACAGTGGCCGTTTATTCGGAAGCTGACCGTGAAGCCCTTCATGTTCTCCATGCTGACGAAGCCGTTTGTATTGGAGCGCCACAAGCAAATCAATCCTACTTAAAAGTTCCAAGTATTTTAGCTGCATGCGAAATTACAGGAGCAGATGCGATCCATCCTGGATACGGATTTTTAAGTGAAAATGCAAAATTTGCTTCGATTTGCGAAAACTGTGATATTGTTTTTATTGGTCCGAGCTCACAGTCTATTGCCCTTTTGGGGGATAAAGCAAAAGCAAAAGAGATTGCAAGAAAAGTAAAATGCCCTGTTATTCCGGGATCAGATGGAATTGTGCACGATATAGTAGAAGGTCTTAAAGAGGCTGCTAAAATCGGATACCCTGTATTTATTAAGGCAACAGCGGGAGGGGGCGGCAAAGGAATTCGTGTTGCAACAGATAGAGAAGATTTTTTACGAATGTTTGAACAGGCACGTGCCGAAGCTGAGAATTCATTTGGAAACCCGAGCGTCTATTTAGAAAAATTGATCGTAAATCCACGTCATATTGAGATCCAAATTTTGGGTGATAAACATGGCAATTATGTCCATCTTGGTGAGAGGGACTGTTCCATTCAGCGTAGAAGACAAAAACTTATTGAAGAGAGTCCAAGTCCGCTCCTTTCAGCTAGTATGAGAAAGAAGATGGGAGAGGCGGCAGTTCGAATTGTTAAGGCAGCAGGATACCATAGCGCCGGAACCGTAGAATTCCTCCTTGATGAAGAGGGAAAATTCTACTTTATGGAAGTAAACACCAGAATTCAGGTTGAACATACTGTAACAGAAGAGATTACTGGAATCGATCTTGTTAGAGAGCAGATCCGAATTGCTAGGGGAGAAAAACTTAGTTTCAAGCAAGACGACATTAAATTTCAAGGGCATGTCATCCAATTCCGTATAAATGCCGAAGATCCTCATAATAATTTTACTCCATCGCCTGGAAAATTAGAGTATTATATTGCAAGTAGCGGTCCCCACGTCCGAGTTGATAGCGCATGTTATCCAGGCTATCACATTCCGCCCTACTACGATTCGATGATTGCAAAATTGATTGTGAGAGGCGCTGACAGAGAAGAGACAATAGCCAGAGCAAAGAGGGCTTTAAGAGAATTTCATGTCGGTGGAATCAAGACGACGATACCATTTCATAAATATATGCTAAACAATGAAAAATTCCTTTCGGGTAACTATCCGATTACTTTTATAGACACCCTTATTGCGGAAGGATGCGACTTTACAGAGGACTAAACAAATAGAATGAAAAAAAAGGGCTTAAAGGGGGTTATTTTATCAGGAGGTCGTGCAACACGCCTTCTCCCCTCAACACTAGTAACAAGTAAGCAACTTCTGCCGGTTTATGATAAGCCGATGATCTATTACCCCCTCTCAATTTTAATGATGGCGGGGATACGAGATGTCATGATTGTATCGACATCTCAAGACCTCTATCGCTTTCAGAGACTGTTTGAAGATGGTGGTCACTTAGGTCTTAGAATTTCCTACGGTGTTCAAGAAGAGCCGCAAGGGATTGCCCATGCCCTCCTTGTCGCAGAAGGATTTGTTGGTGATGATCATGTCTCTCTTGTCCTTGGCGATAATATCTTTTATGCAGAGACATTGGAAGAGACCCTAAATAAAATGAGTATCCCAGCGCCTGGTGCCACTGTATTCGGATACGAAGTACATAGAGCTGAAAGATATGGTGTCTTCAGGTTTGATGAGACTGGCAAGCCCGTCGAAATTCTAGAAAAACCTAAAAATCCCCCCTCAAACTATGCTGTGACAGGCCTCTACTTTTACGATCATAAAGTAATGGAAATTTGTCACGGACTCAAACCCTCCCATCGAGGCGAGCTAGAGATCACCGATGTTAATAATGCCTACCTCGCTCTTGGCGAACTCAGCGTTGTCAAACTCGGCAGAGGCTCCGCCTGGTTTGATTCAGGTACCTTCGAGGACCTCCACAAAGCCTCCACATACGTCCAGATCATCCAAGAGACCCACAACATAAAGATCGCCTGTATCGAAGAGATCGCCTTCAATCGCGGTTACATTAACCGCGACCAACTCAAGCACCTCGCCGACCTCCAAAAGAAAAGCTCCTACGGTGAGTATCTCTATAGATTATTGGAAGAGTAATATGAAAAATAATTATGTTGAAACTTATATTTAAGCGACTGGTTTGGTTTTGCGGCGGGTGCGGAAGGGCTTCCGTTTTGATTTGTGGCTATAGACCACTTCATAGATGTTGCTGATTGAGATGAAGGCAGTTTGGTCGATTTTTAGGATGAGATCTTTTAGATCGGCTAGGTCGAGACGCTCTACGATGATATTTAGTATGTTGCGCTCTTCGCCTGTGTAGCCGCCACGGCCGTTAGTGATTGTAAGGCCGAGGCCCAGCTCTTCGAGGATGGCAGCACTTAACTCGTCTGATTTTGCAGAAATTACAGTTACGCTTTTAATTTCATCGAGGCCGACTATAACAAGATCGATCATTTTAAAGGCGACGATGTAAGTTAGGAGTGATTTTACAGCGATATGCCAATCAAGAAAAATAACACCATAGCCTGCGAAGACAAAGAAGTTGAATACAAGGACAACTTGTCCAACGGTGAATCCAAAGCGCTTGTTTGCGATGATACCTAAGATCTCACTTCCATCAGTGCAGCCACCATAGCGGATGATTAATCCAGCTCCAATTCCTAAGATTGCGCCACCAATAGCTATGATCTCAAGTGGATCGCCATGAAAAGGGGGGACAACTTCGAGCCAGCTTAAGAAGAATGCAAAAATGCTGATAGCGATCAACATCTGAATTACAAAGGTTCTCCGGATGTATTTGTAGGCGAGATAGACAAAAGGGAGGTTGAGCAAAATTAGATAGAGCGAAATGAAACTGTCATTTGTTAATCTTCCTAAAATCAAGGAAATACCCACAACGCCGCCATCAATTAGGTGGTTTGGATAGAGAAAGACACGGATTGCTAAAGCTGCAAGAAAAGAACCTAAAGCGATTCCAAAATATTCGGCAGCCATTTGAAGGGGTTTCTTTTTTGTGAGTCCAAGATGTGCCATATAATCATGCCCTTAAAAAAAGAATCGCGAGGGACGGGACTCGAACCCGCAACATCCAGCGTGACAGGCTGGCGCTCTAACCAATTGAACTACCCCCGCATTGGGTATACTTATGGGCGCAAAGGGATTTGAACCCCTGACCGCCTGTGTGTAAGACAGGTGCTCTACCGCTGAGCTATACGCCCTCAACGTAATAGTCGAATATATTAGATGAACTCTATATTTTTCTCAAGTAATATGTAGAGATGAGAAACATTTATTTTGTATTACTGTTTTTTTTCGCTGCATGTAGCCCGAGTTCGATTGAGGAATTTCAGTTAGAGGGGGAGGGTATTGCAAGGGGGCTGTTGAAACAGCTTGAGAAGGTTCAATCGATAAGTGATTTAAAGAGAGAGGGGCCGAAACTAAAAAAAGAGTATGCTCATCTGGCGCAGGTTATGATTGCTGCAAAGAAATTTCAAAATAGACATCCAGATGAAGAAATGCCAAGCTTAAAGCGGCTTGAAGTAAGCGAGGCGCTAAAAAAAGAGTTTATAAGGATATACCATTTGGAGGGGTGCTCGGAGCTAATGGAGGCGCTGCAGCGCGAAAGTTTGCACAAGCTTGATTTATATCATCGGCGCTTGGAGGCTTCGAGAACTGAAACTTTTCGTTGAGTTCTTCAAAAATGGGTTTATGTTTTTTGTGATGCGCATGGTCTGTAAGATCTTCAACATGGATAGGGGCGCAGGTTATATAACCTTGGGTAAGTAGCTTAATATCACTATCATCGCCTTCATCATGGTGATCCCAGGAGTCAATCATCGGGTATTTGCGAGTCCCCTTTAAAGATGAGTCGCTTCCGATACGTACATCCCAAAAGCTTCTCCCTTGTGTCGCCATTTTAAAGCCTAAAATACCATCAGTCTCCTGTGCAGGGAAATTAACATTCATTAATGTCCCTTTCGGAATTGGATGGATCATGAAATGCTTTACTATTGCTGCAATATAGGGCTGAACTTTCTTGAATTTCTCAGGTCCTTCTTCATACATGCACGAGAAGGCTATTCCTGGGACTTTACAAAAGGTGGATTGGATGACGGCTCCTACTGTTCCACTATACATAATATTGCGACCTGCGTTACTCCCATCATTAATTCCGGAGATAAAAAAATCAGGGGGTGATTTCATTAAGTAGTGGAGGGCAAATTTTGTACAATCAGCAGGTGTCCCAAAAACTCTCCACGCTTCAACATTATCAGACCAAGGAAATTTCTCTGCCTCTATAAATCGAGTTTTGGGTAACGAAATCCCAACTCCTTTACAAGACTGATCTTCTGCCGGCGCAACAATAGTGATATCGGCAAAAGGGTGAAGCGCTTCCCATAAGGCATATATTCCCGGTGCTTCTATTCCATCATCGTTACATAGTACTACTCTAGGTCTTTTCATTATACTCCAAGTCTTTTCTCTTTGTCATAAATGAAACGAGCCAAATTGTAAATGAACTAATGAAGAAGCCAGGTATAAGTGTTGGAATATCAATAGGTATAAATTTATTAATCAATGGCCAAAAACAAGAAATCAGAGCTCCTGTAATAATTCCTGCACAGGCTCCGATTCGTGTCGTGCTTTTGACATAGAGGCTAAAAATAACTAGGGGACCAAAAGAGGCTCCGAGGCCAAACCAGGCATACGATACTATTGCGAAAATAGTGCTAGAGGTAGATATAGCCAAAATATAGGCGATGATCGCTACAATTAAGACGCTTAGACGGGAGGTAAGCAACAGTTCCTTACTAGAGGCATCTTTTCGCAGTACTTTTTTGTACAAATCTTCTGTTAGATTAGAGGCTAAAACTAATATTTGTGAATCCATGCAGGTGATTGTAGCTCCAAGGATTGCACACAAAATAAAGGCTCCCACAAAAGGGCTAAATAGAGTTGTTACCATATTCACAAAAACAAGCTGGTCGTCTTGAAGACCCGTTTGTGTAAAAAAGGCAACACCAATCAGACCTACAAAGGTTGCAGCTGTTAGGGATATGATTTGCCATGTGATACCAAACCATTTAGATTTAGGCATATCCTCTACATTTTTAATGCCCATGAATTTTGTAAGGATGTGAGGCATTCCAAAGTAGCCAAGACCCCAGCTTGTAATCAGAGAGAAGATCTTAAAATAGGTGAGGGGTGAATTATTTGGAATCATCCCTTCAAGAGATTTTTTTGCGAGAACAGCAGCTTTTAGTCCTTCTATTCCACCAACTTTAGGAAGGGCATAGAGCGGAACTAATACAATTGCAAAAATGAGGAATATTCCTTGAAAAAGATCGGTCCAGGCTAAGGTAACGTATCCTCCAATAAACAAATAGGGGATAATTACTAGTATACCAAGGGAGACGCCAAGTAGGTAAGGGACTCCAAAAAGAGTCTCGATTAAAATTCCAAGGCCCACTAACCCAGCAGAGATATAAACAGTATAATATACTAAGGAGATTACAACCGTTGAAATGCGGAGAAACCCTGTAGTGTCTTGAAACCTACTCTCAAAAAAAGAGGGGAGAGTGAGGCTGTTGTAGTGCTCTGTCATTCTTCTAAGTTTTGGCGCTACAAAATGCCAATTTAAAAACATAAAAAAGGTGAGTCCAATTGCAACCCAGACATTGATTAAGCCAGTTGCAAAGATAACTGCCGGATAGGCCATAAAAATCCAACTGCTCATATCGCTAGCATGAGCTGCCAAGGCAGTTATCCAAAAATTCATTTTTCGACTTCCTAGAATAAAATCTGTAGAAGTTTGGTGTTTTAAATGAGATTTGTAGCCGATAAAAACTAAAATGCTTAGATAGAAAAAGAGGGCTAAGAATTGCATAAAATTATACCTATTTTTTTAAAGCTTTGTCAGATCCATAGGTCTGACCAGCGTGTGATAGATTGGTCCTGACATGGGGAAAAAGTTCTTCAATCTGGTTTACTAGTTCCTTAACTTTTTTACGCATTGAATTTTGTCCAACAGGACATTGACATGTCATTCTAAAAAAGCCTTGGTCCTGAGCAAATGAGAGTATTAAAGATTCTTTTACGAGCAAGAGCGGTCTGATAATTGTGATGCCATAATCATGCATATGAATTTTTGGAAGATTGGCTGCAAATTCTCCTTTATGAAATAGATTCATGAGGAGAGTTTGAACGCTATCATCAAGATGGTGACCAAACGCAATTTTGGTATAGCCAAGTTCTTTCGCATGTTTAAATAAAAGAGTCCTACGCTGCCGTGAGCAACTATAACATTCTAGCTTAGAAATATCAGCGAGGCTAGAGTCAATCAGAGTCAATGGCACTCCCATATCGTCACACATTTTTTGAAGAAAATTGGAAGTTATGGCAGGTCCGCAAGAAAAAGTCCCTTGGACATGAAAAGCGTGTAAATCAAATTTTGGGAATCCCCGCCCTGACACCGCATGTAGGAGGTATAAAAGAGTCAAAGAATCTTTTCCACCACTCAAAGCTATCGCAATTTTCCCATCTTCGATAAGATCAAAGTTATAAAGGGCCTTGCGGAATGAACTTTCGATTATACTTTTAGTAGACATGGTGGTAGTATAGTCCTTTTGGGAATTAATTATGACAAAAGAAATCAGTAGAAATGATCCTTGCCCGTGCGGGTCAGGGAAAAAGTATAAAAAATGTTGCGGTAACCCCAAGCTTAGCTCAAGAACCATTTCTGTCATAAAAGATGGCGTGGGAGGGCTCCAGCAAAGAATTTCCGGAATATCGAAAGAGGGGATAGCGCAGCCCCCAAGCAGCCTTGCAGGCAGAGTTATAACTGCAACAAACATGCCAGAGCTAAAAAAAGATTGAAAAGAAAACGAATTCTTTGATATAAATTTGTCACTCGATACCGAGAGGGTTTCAAAAGCGAAAGAGATTCGAAGAACGCGCCTCTAGTTTTAATCAGGTGGTAACCGGCGAGGAATGAGGACCCTGTTTTTACAGGTCCGAGTGACTCGGATTAAAATTTGAGGATGTGGACGATGAAGATTTCTCACTTTTGAAAGATGAGCGGTATACTATGCTGGAGTAGCTCAATGGTAGAGCGCCCGACTTGTAATCGGACGGTTGAGGGTTCAAGTCCTTTCTCCAGCATTTCTTTTAAATACCCACCCTTTTAGACAAAGTGGGTTAAGTCCCAAATCCCGGGGGAGTCGCATAGTGGCCTATTGCTCGAGACTGTAAATCTCGCGGACATCGTCCTTCGGCAGTTCGAATCTGCCCTCCCCCAACTTTTTGTGTAGCAAGTCTCCTAAATTCATCCCGCTCTAGTAATCCTTATTGTGTTATGGCTTTTTTACTTCGGACTTTCTAAGAAATGGTTTTCAAGAACTGCTTTAAACAGTTTAAGAAGTCTGTCCTAAAGGGCTGTCACTACAGGTAGAAAATTGTTTTACAAGGGTATCAAAGTAGCTAGACTCATTGTCTAGGGAAAGGCTTAAATTATTTATTGATATAATAATACTGATCAAACAGCGTATAGAGTAAATTATATCCATCTTAATATAAGTATTTTATAAAATAGACAAAAGGTTTTGGTTATTTTTGAATTTGCTAAAAACCTAATTTTTAATTATAATATTCATATATATTTAATAATAGGATGGTTATGTCTAGTTCTGTTTCGGAATTAAGTGTTTCTGAGAGTGTGCTTTTAGAGGGACAAGGAGACTATATTGTTTATCGAAGGCGTGAAGATGAAGTATTAGAAGCTCCTCATCCCGAAGTTTTTGCCCGTTGCTATCAAATTTTAAATGAAAATCTACCTATTGCACTTGTTCATCGGGGCAGGGCTATCGAATGTGCGGAACGTTATACACGAATCCAGAAACTAGTAAAAGAGATAGACCCTACTTTAGGTGTAGCTTTTGTCCCTAAAACACTTTATGAACTCGGGCTTATTAAAAAGCTGATCAAAGAAGATCTTATAAATGGTGCGCTTTGTCCCAAACACATCTTTAATGCAGGTAAAGTAAGAAGAGCGTGGATGATGAGGCATCTAACTTCGAAAAGAGAGTGTTTGCATTTATTGCCTTGGGTAGGTGATAGGGTTGAAATAACTTCAGAAATGGTAAGCGTAGCTTATCGATTAAATAATGCATTTATAAAAAAATTATCTGTATCTTCATTAGGTTTTAGCTTTCCTGAATTGCTTACAATGGTTAATAAAAAGATTACGTTTTTGAAAAATTATTATAGAGAAAGGGGTGCAGATTCTTTGATTCATAAAGATAAAGATAGCGTCTATGAAGCTTTTTTGGAAGGTCCCACTATTAGTTTTGGATTGGGATCAGAGGCTTTTGGGTCAATACCTTTTGATGGCGGCTTTCCCTCTGGTCTTGTTAGAAAAGGATTGGAATTCGATTGTAGCGAATTGAGTAGAACCTCATTTGTTTTATATCGAGGAGGTAATTTTTCAAAAGACTTGTCTGTAGAAAACGAAGGGGTTCCTTACAGTTCATCATTTGGAACGAGTTTGTTCGCTGGAATTTGTTATGACACGGATGCAACTGCCTTTTATCATATGTGTAAAAGAGATTCAAATGCTTATGCAATTGTCATTCCATATGATGAGTTACCTGATTCTGATTTTTATATCCCTTTAGCAAATACACTTCAGCAACTATGTGGAAAGGGGGAGTTTTTTCATGCTAGAACAAAGGTTTGGAAAGAAGCCGATAGTTCGATTGGCTGGAAAGGTATAGATTGGGGTCTCTTTAGGGATTTAGAAGTTTCAATGATTTCATTATTAAAGTCTGATCATTCAAGGGATGAATTATCACGACGTCTTATGAAATATAAACAAAAAGCAGTCATTTTCAAATAGACATCTCTTGATTTTGATGTGGCTAATTCTTAAATCTACATAAATGAGTTATCGCCTCTTAAATAGCTGGCCTAAGCGTGGTTAAGACTGCATTATGATCGGATATTAATTTTCCATCTTGAGAGAGCATTCGTAATACTTGTGTGTTTATAGCGAATTAAATTTGCATTGATAATTTTACTGCGTCTGTATTCCTTGGGTTCCATTCGCTTGCATCGCTCGTGTGAAAACACACGGCCTGCTTCAGCGCCGGCAAATGCCTAATGAAACCCAAGGGCACATACTGTGTAAACTTA